>CAZSOV010000253.1:0-11984 GCA_964608505.1 uncultured Verrucomicrobiota bacterium | reverse complement strand
TGGCACAGACCTGCTCGACCGAGGGCCGCCGCTCCGGCGGGGGCGGGGCCGGGACTTCCAGGAGGATATGGAAGTGATTGGACATGAGGCAGAAGGTCAAGACGCGCACCTCGCAGAACGCCTCGCATTCACGGAGCAGCGCGACGAAGTGCTCCTTCTCGGCAGGTTGGAAGATGAAGCGTCGATCCACGACGCGGGAGAGGCAGTGGTACCACCCGACCGGAGCCTCGGGCGGGAACTTGAGGCGCGCATTCACCAGCTCACTCTGCCAGCCAAGGACTAAAATAAATAGACTGATTTTAAAAATTCATTTAGGGGCTAGGGGGCTAGGGACCATTGGGTTATCGGGTCCATGCTAATAATGCTAATAAAGAGACTGTTATTTGGAAATGGATCATCGAGATGTGGGCGCATTGGCCATCGATTTCCTAGGTTGGGAGTCGCACAGTGACGGCCAGAACCACCGCGCCACCATGCCTCCCGTTCCGGATCCTTCGCTCGTGCTCCGCGCTTTCGCCCCGACCCGCGAGTTTTTCGTGGGTTTCGACTCGGACGGGTGTGTCTTCGACACGATGGAGGTAAAGCACAAGGAGTGCTTCACGCCGATGTTCATCAAGCATTTCGGCCTTCAGCCGGTATCGCGTTACGCGCGCGAGGCGTGGGAATACGTCAATCTCTACTCCAAAACCCGCGGGATCAACCGCTACCCCGCTCTTTCCAACGCGCTCAACCTGCTCGCCGAGCGCTCCGAGGTCCAGTCGAGGGGTGGTCAGGTGCCATCGAGCGACGAACTGGACGCTTGGATGGTACGGGAACCGAGACACACCCTGGCCTCGCTCCGCGACGAGATCGAACAGCAGGGCAACGAAGATCTCCGGACGATCCTGGACTGGTCCCTCGCCGTCGACGTCCAGATCCAGGAAATCGTCCGGGGCGTGCCCCCGTTTCCCGGCGTCCGGGACTGCCTCGAACTGCTTCGGGAGCGCGCGGACGCGATGGTGATTTCCCAGACTCCGGGGCCGGCGCTGGAGCGCGAATGGGCCGAACACGACCTGACGAAGTATGTCGCGCTCGTGGCTGGGCAGGAGATGGGCGGGAAGAAGGACCACCTCCGACTCGCCGCCGCCTCGAAATACCCGGGCACGAAGATCCTGATGATCGGGGACGCGCCGGGGGACTTCAACGCCGCGAAGATCAACGGCGCCTTGTTCTACCCGATCCTTCCGGGACGCGAGGATTTCTGCTGGCAGCGTCTCCTGACGGAATCCCTGGAAGTCTTCTTTTCAGGCGACTATGCCGGGGACTACGAAGCCGCGCTCGTGCAGGAATTCAACGCCAGTCTGCCCGAGCGTCCCCCGTGGATCGACGCCCCATCCCTCGGGTAGGCCAGGGTCCAAACGTGGGACTCCGTCGATTTGCCGATGCGGGGCTGACGCACTGCCGGGTTGCCGGCTTCCCCCTCCTACTTCGGCCGACTTCGATCGGCCCGCGACTCGGCAGTCGGGGGCCCACATCGATTGGGTCCAACGCCCTGCCCGCCGCGCCGATGGCCGACGTCACTTTGAGCTTTGATCTTGGAGCTTCGCGTCGCGTAGGCTTCCCGGCCCTATGAATCGGACTCCGCATGTGGCAGTGGTCGGGGCAACGGGCGCGGTCGGGATCGAGATGATCGAGACCCTCGAGAAGCGCGCCTTCCCCGTCGGCCAACTCACCCTCCTGGCGTCGGCGCGTTCCGTCGGCAAGACTCTTCCTTTTCGGGGGCAGACCCTCGCGGTGCGGGAACTCAAGGCGGACTCCTTCCAGGGCGTCGACATCGCGCTGTTCAGCGCCGGCGGCAGCATCTCCAAGGAATTCGCACCCATCGCCGCCCGGGCCGGCTGCGTGGTCGTCGACAATTCCAGTGCCTTCCGCATGGATCCGGAGGTTCCGTTGGTGGTTCCGGAGATCAACGGTGCCGACGCGAAGTCGCACCGTGGGATCATCGCGAACCCGAACTGCACGACGGCCATCACGCTGATGGCGCTGTATCCCCTGCATCAGGCGTTCGGCGTCACCCGGATCTTCGCGTCGTCCTACCAAGCGGTCTCGGGCACGGGTGCCAAGGCCATCGAGGAGCTGGAACGGCAGGTGAAGCAGATTGCCAATGGCCAGCCCGTTTCCCGCGAGGTGTACCCCCATCAAATCGCGTTCAACGTGCTGCCCCACGTCGATTCGTTCCTGCCCGATGGCTATACCAAGGAGGAGATGAAGCTCGAGAACGAGGGCCGCAAGATCATGCATCACCCGGCGTTCCGGGCCAGCATCACGTGCGTGCGCGTCCCCGTGTACCGCGCCCACTCCATCGCCGTCAGCGCCGAGTTCGAGCGTCCCGTCACGGTGGAGGCCGCCCGGGAGGTCCTCGCCAAGGCCCCCGGCCTCGATGTCGTGGACAATCCCGGCAAGGCGGAATATCCGCTGCCCCTTTATGTCTCGGGGCGCTACAACTGCCAGGTCGGGCGCCTCCGGCGCGACTGCGCGATGGACAACGGGCTCGCCTTCTGGGTTTCGGGCGACCAGCTTCTCAAGGGAGCGGCGCTGAACGCCGTGCAGATCGCGGAGATTCTCCTCTGAAAACCGCCTACATCGCCGCCAAGGAACGCTGGGCCCGCAAGATGGCAGGCCAAGCCGGGCCCGTGGTCCGGTCCGAAGGCCGCCTTCCCCCGGGCCAGCGGCAGGTCGACAATTTCCCCGTGCTGGACCTGGGCATTCAGCCGGAGATCCCGCTCGACACGTGGTCTCTTCGGATCCACGGGAAGGTCGAGCAGCCCGTGACCCTTTCCTGGGCCGAATTCCAGGCCCTGCCCCGCTTCCGGGACACGAGCGACTTTCATTGTGTCACGACTTGGAGCCAGTTCGACATGGTCTGGGAAGGCGTGGCGTTCCTGAGCCTCGCCGAACGGGTGCGCCCGCTGCCTTCGGCGACGCACGTCTATTTCAAGGCGTTCGACGGTTACACCACCAACGTTCGGCTGGACGCCCTCATGGACGACGACGTCCTCCTTGCCCACTCTTGGAATGGCCAACCGCTGACTCGCGCCCATGGCGGGCCCGTCCGGGTCGTGGTCCCCAAACTCTACGCCTGGAAGGGTGCCAAGTGGGTGAAGGAGATCATCTTCCTGGACCGCGACATCCTGGGTTTCTGGGAGTTGCGCGGATATTCGAACAGCGCCGATCCCTGGCTCGAGGAACGCTTTTCCGACGCCGCCCCCGGCGGACCGTAGCCGACGGACGCGGCAAATGCCTAGGGGGACCCAGGGCAATTGACCCATTCGTTGGGTCCCGCGACCGGCTCCCCGCCATAGCGTCTGCGCGACGGTGGGGCGGGTCGCGGGACGATCGAAGCAGGCGAAACCAAGGGGACACCGGCGACCCGGCAGGCGCCGCCCCCACCACGTGGTTCCGCACCGGACCTTCTCCATCGACCCGAGGGGCGCCCGAGGCCAGCCTTGTCGCGACGCCACGGAACTCGGCGGCTCGGCTGCCGTCAGTTCAATCGCAGGCCGACCTCGCGCAGGAGATGGCGATATTTGCGGACCTGATTGCGATCCAACCGCTGTTCATCCTCGGCCATCGTACCGGCGTCACGGGCCACGTGGCTGAAGCAGCGGAGCAGGTAGACGGAATTGCCCTGCTGCAGACATTCCACCTTCAACCGGATGACCACCGCCCCACCCGACCAGGTTCCGTAGGCAAACAGCTCCCCACCTGTCGCCGGACGTTCGAACACGAGGGTGTCGGGCGCCTTCGTAGCCAGCTTGAGTCCGGCTTCGGTGAAGACGGACTCCACCGTATCCATCACGGTGACGCGATCCTGCCCCCGGATTTCGACGGCCGAGAGGGCGCCGCGGGCCAGATCGCGATTGGTCTCGGAGACATCGCGGGCGGGTCCCTTCGCACCGGCACACCCGGACAGCAGCGAGAGGAGGAGGAGGAGGCACGCCACCGGAGCCCCCCGAGCCCAGGCAGGAACGGGCTTTCGATGGGGTCCATTGGCGGCGTTCATGGGTGCCCGGGTGTCGGCCCGCGCTCAACCCTTGAGGCGCAACTGGACGACTTTCAGCTCAGAACCTTCGACCTCGATGCTGTGCGTTTCGATGTCGGGATCGTCCCGCAGCGCGCGATGGACGAGGCGCCGGTCGAAGGCGTTCATGGGTTCGAGTTCGATGACATCGCCCCAACGGCGCACTTTTTCGGCGGCGGCCTGGGCTTTGCGGATCAACTCGTCGCGCGCCGCCGCCCGATAGCCGCCCACGTCGAGGGTGATCCGCTGGGCATGATCGTCCTCGTGATAGATCAACCGGTTCAGGACGAACTGGAGAGCGGCAAGGGTCTGGCCCTTGCGCCCGATCAGGCGCCCGGAGTCCTCGGTCACGATGTTCAGCATCGGGCTCTCCTCGAAGGCCTGCTCCTCGATGGTCGCGTCGAAACCCATCAGACGGAGGAGTTCCGCCAGCTTCGCTTTGGGATCATGGATCATAACGGAAAACGGCGTGCGTGCGGGGAGGACCCTTTCAGTGCTCAACCGGCCTTGCCTCCGGGTCCGGGAAGCCGGCGGCCCGGCACGGGTCGGCCCGAAACCACGGTCGGCGTCTCCGACTTCTTCGCTTCCTGGGCGCGGGTCAGTTTCATCTGCAGGATGGAGAGCAGGTTCGACACCGTCCAGTACAGCGTCAATCCCGCGGAGAACGAATAGAGGAAGACCATGAACATGAGCGGCATGTATTTCATGATCTTCTGTTGGGCGGGGTCCATGCTGGGCGACATCGGGGTGAGCCGAGCCTGCCACAGCATCGTGACGCCCATGAGGAGCGGCAGCGGGTTGATGGGGAAGTTCAGCCCCGGGATCATCCCGATGGTATCCGTCTGGGACAGGTCGAACGCCCACAGGAAATGCACGCCGCGCAGCTCGATGGCCGTCTGGAGCATCGAGTAAAAGCCCAGAAGGATCGGGAACTGGACGAGGATCGGGAGGCAGCCCGAGGCCGGATTGACCTTATGCTCGCGCCAGAGCTCGAGCATTTTCTGGTTCAGCTTCTGGGGGTTCTCCTTGTACTTCGCCTGGAGCTCCTTGATTTGCGGTTGCAGGGCCGCCATCCGCTTCGAGGTCCGCGCCGACGCGGCCATCAGGGGCCAGAAGAGCAGTCGCACGATCACCGTGATCGCGATGATGGCGAGTCCGTACGTCAATCCGAGCCCGTGCAGCCCCTTCATCGCCAACAACAGCGCCCGCGCGAAAAACCCGCTGAAGCGACCGCCGAAGTAGTTGTCGAACCCCATCACGACGTCGGTATTGCTCCCCATGCTCGCGAGCGCCGCGTACTCCTTCGGCCCGACGTACAGGTCGAACTCCCGCACCCGCTCCTGCTGGGCCGGCAACTCCTCGGCTCCGTACAGCAGCGCCGCCTGAAAACCGGCCGGCGGCGGTGCACCGGGAGCCGTGGGGACCTGGGTCAGCTCCACCTGGCGCGCATACACCCGGGCGGCCTTGTCGCGCGGGGCCACGATGGTCGCGAAGAACTGATTGTGGACCGCGGCCCAGGCAATGTTCGTGCTCGCCCCCGAGTACTCCGCCCGGGGAGTCCCCGGCAGACAGCCCAGCGTCCGGTTCGCGAACCACGCCTCGGCCACGTGTTCCGCCGAGGTTCCGTTGTGTTCGAAAAACCCGCGGTACATCGATTGTTCTTCGCGATGCAGCGGCTCGGCCGTTCCGAACACCCATTCCTGGGCCGGCACGGGACGCGTCGCCCCGGACCAGTTTTGCAGGCGCGCCGTCACGTGCAGCACGTGGGAGTTCGTGGGGAACCGGAATTCCTTCACCAACCGCAGCCCGTTCCCCAATTCCCGCCGCGCCACGACGGTGTCATTGGAGCGTACCAACTCGTACGTCGGCGCGGCCCCCGGCGCCTCCAGGCCCAGCACCGTCATCAAGGGAGTCGTTGCCCACCGGTTCATCACGGCGTTCGGCACCTTTTCCCCCGATCGCACCTGCCTCCACGTCGCCGCGTCCGCGTGCCCCTTCAACTCCACGTTCCGAATGCCTCCGCCGTGCGAGGTGAAAACCGCCCGAATCGCGTCGTTTTCCAGCACGACCTCCACGCCCGGCTCAGGTCCCGCCCGAAAGCCCGTGTCCGCGAACCCCGGTTTCACCGCGCCCGCGGTCCCGGCCATCGTCACGGGCGGGGCTGCTACGGCGCCACCCGGAGCCGGAGTCGTGCCGGTCGCGGGGACCGGCGGGGCAGCGGGTACCGCGCCCGCGACCGTCGGACTGTTGGACCCGCCGGCCGCGGCCACGAGGTTGGTTCCACCCGGGGGCAACGGCTTGTCCGGATAGACCCGCTTCATCAGCGGCATCCAGAACACCATCACCAGGCAGGTCGCAGTCAGCAGAATGATCGAGCGTCGGTCCATGAACGGAAAAAGTGCCGGGAGGAATACACCGGGATGATCAAACGTTGCGCGAAACCGCGCCCTCCGGGGCCCTGCCCCCTGCGGTCCACGCGTGGAACCCCGGTTCGCGAAGCGGGGAGGCCGCCGTGCGAAGGGGCGGGATTGGGGCGTCCGGCACGGGATCGCAGCCGCAGCCGCCCCAGGGATGGCAGCGCGCCAGGCGACGCAGGGACAGCACGCCCCCCCGCCAGGCACCATGACGTTGCAGCGCCTCCTCGGCGTAGGCCGAGCAGGACGGTTCGAACCGGCAATGCGGCCCCGGCCCGAAGAGGACGGGCAACAGGGGCGAGATCGCCCCGCGGTAAAGCCGCACCACCATGAGGAGGATCAGGCGCACGGCGGCGTCAGGGAAGGAACGGCAGGACCGGGACCGGCATCGACCGCCGTCACGGCGGGCGCCTCCGACCACAATCCGGCCTCCGACAAGCCCCGCCGCAGGTCCCGGACGACCCCATGCAACGCCCGCCCCACGATCGAGGCGCGCGCCACGAGAATCAACTGGAGCGGAACCCTGAGGCGGTGTTGGTTCAGGCGAAAGGCCTCCCGGATGAGCCGGCGGGCACGGTTCCGAACCACGGCCCCCCCCAGCCGGCGGCTGGTGACGACCCCCACCCGGGAGCGTCCCTTGCCGTCGTCCAAGGGGCGCCAGTTCAGGATCAGGCAACCGCAGATCCGCCGCTGCCCCTGCTCCTTCAGGCGCGCGAACTCGCGCGCTCCCCGCATCCGCTGTTCACGCGGCAGGCGGTTCCGGAGTCGAGGCGCCGGCGAGGACACGTTCAGACGGCGGTCAGCCGTTTCCGACCTTTGTTGCGACGCCGGTTGATGACACTTCGCCCGCCTTTGGTGGCCATGCGGGCTCGAAACCCGAGCTGACGCTTCCGACGGATCTTCGAGGGTTGGTACTGACGTTTCATGGCAAAAATGAGTTCTCCACCGCCGACGCCGTCTCGGGCACCTGGCTCTCTGGGAATACAAAGGCCGCGACCGGACGATTCATCCCGCCCGGACGCGCGGAGCCGGCGACGCTATCAGCGAAGAAAAAGGTGTCAAGAAACCCCTCGTGCTCATTGAGCGTCTCATCCACCGGCCCGGTCGAACTTTCGAACCCTTCCTACCATGACTGATCCCGCCACACTCCAACGGTGCCTCGCGTACGTGGAAACCCAGGTCGGTCCCCAAACCCAGCACCTTCGCGCCCGATCCGCGCCCACCCTGACGCTCTCCCGACAGACCGGCGCCGGCGGGCTTTCCGTCGCCAATTGCCTGGCCAGCAACCTCCAACAACAGCGCCCGGCCTCGCCCGTCCCGTGGACCGTCTTCCACCGTGGCCTGGTGGAAAAGGTGCTGGAGGAACACAATCTCCCCGCCCAATTCGCCCGCTACATGCCCGAGGACCGCGTTTCGTACATCCAGGACACCATGGAGGAACTGCTCGGCCTGCACCCCTCCTCGTCCTCGCTCGTCGTCGGCGTCACCGAGACCATCCTCGGCCTCGCCGAGCTCGGCCATTGCATTCTCGTCGGGCGCGGCGCCCATTTCATTCTGGCCGAGTGCCCCACCGCCTTTCATGTCCGCCTGATCAGCTCGTTGCCCAAACGCATCGAACGCGTCGCGGCAGACCGCCAGCTCACGCCGGAGCAGGCGGCCGAGGCCATTCACCAGGAGGATTCCGCCCGCGCCCGCTACCTGAAGACCCATTTCGACGCCGAGATCGACGATCCCCTGGCGTACCATCTGGTGATCAACATGGACACCTTCCGGCCCGAGGACGCCGCCACCCTCATCACCCAGGCGGTCCTGCAGCGCTTCCCGCCGCGCCCCGCCTGAGCGGGCATCTCTCCGGCGAGCCCCGCCCCCCGGCATTCCCCCCCGCCCCCGCCGGGTCACCTGGGGAGGGCCTCCGACAGGTTGCCCATCGCCTCCAGCATCACCGCCAACGCCCCGACGCACCGGTTCAACTCGACCGGATCCACCTTGTCCACCGTGTCCGCCTCGGTGTGGTGAAACCAGAAGTAGTCCCGACGCTCCGTCCAAAGGTCCATCACCGGCACGCCCGCCGAAAGCAACGGCCCCAGATCACTGCCCCCGGCCCCGGCCTTCAGGCGGCCTGCCCCCATCGGTTCGAGCCTCGAGACAATGCCCCGGACCCGCTCCGTCGCGGCCGCGCTGCCCGTGAACGCGAAACCCGCCACGGGACCCACTCCCCAGTCGGACTCCACGGCCACGACGTGTCGATCCAGCTCCTCCCGGTGTGCCTCGGCGTAGGCCTTCGCCCCCCGCAACCCGTTCTCCTCGTTGGTCCAAAGCACCAGCCGCAACGTTCTCGAGGGGCGCTCGCCGCTCTTCAAAATCAGCCGCAACGCCTCCCAGGCCGCCAGGCATCCCCCGCCATCGTCCAACGCCCCCTGCCCCACGTCCCAGGAATCGATGTGTCCGCCCACGACCACGATCTCGTCCGGTTTCTCGCGTCCGCGAATCTCGGCGATCACGTTCCGGGACAGCACCTCGGGTAGCGACCGGGCCCCCAACCGGAGCCGCAGGACCGGCGTCGCACCGCGCCGCTGCCACCGGAGGAGCCGCTCCGCATCCTCCGTGGTCAGGGCAGCATGCGGAATCCGGGGGGTTCCATCCTCGTAGAGCATCATCCCGGTGTGGGGCGTCTTCAGCGAGAACGGGGTGACCGAACGCACCAGACTCGCCACCGCTCCGGCCTTCGCCGCCTCGATGGCGCCGGACACCCGGTACCGGACCGTCTCGCCATAGGCCGTATAGGGCGGGTGGAACACCACGATCCGACCCCGAGCCTCCTCCGCGCGGGCCTTCAGCTCCGCGAAATTCGTCACGACGAGCACCGAAGCCGTCACGCCGTCGGGAGGCGTGTTCGTCGTGCCCCCGAGCCCGAGCAGCGGAAGCCGTCCCGGCGTGGGGCCGATTTCCTCGAGCGACTCCTCCCCCCGCACCCAGCGGGGCACCCGCACGGGTTCGCCCCGCACGTTCTCGAATCCGTCGGCCCGCAGTCGTTCCAGGATCCAGTCGAGAGCGGCCTCCAGGTTGGTGGTGCCGCTGAATCGGGGCCCGAACCGGTCGCACAGCTCCGTCAAACGCTCCATGGCGGTCGTCCCGTCCCTGGCCTGATCCAGCAGACGCTGCGCGGTGTCGTTTGCCGTCGCCGCCGGAAGCCCTCCGAGCAACGCCGCCAGCAGCCACGCCCGCCACCCCCCCTTGGACGCATGTTTCACGCGCCCCAGCTTCGGGCGCCGCCCGTCGCGAGTCAGTCCAATTTCCGGTCCGCTCCGGCGGCGTCGCGCGCCGCGTCGCGCGCCAGTTCCAGCACGACCTCCGGCAAACCCGGCTCCAGTCCCACCGGTTCGGCGTACCACAGCCTTTTTCCCCCGCGCTCCCCGGGATTCCGCCACCCGGCGCGCCCCGAACGCACCCGCTCCCGGACCCGATCCGCCGGCTCCCCCAGCAACACCGGAATATCCTCCCGCGTATGCAGCCCGTCGCTCATGAAGAACGGCACCAGCACCAGATTCCGACACTCCGTCATCTCCCACACCCGGTCCACGCCGGGTTCCTCCTCCAGGAAGACGCCGTGCACCTCCGCGAACTCCCCACGCTCCCGCAACCGCGCCACCTGCCGCTCGATCGCCTCCCGCGAGTCCCGCCGGTACGACGTGCCATGCCCCGCGATCATCACCGCGGTCTCCGAACCCCGCGGCGCCCGTGGAAACGGGTATCGCGCCACCACCTCCCGGGCCCGGCGCACGAGCACCTCCGTCATCGAATCATGCGTCCCGACCGCCGCGCAGTAGTGGATGAGGCGCCCCTCCCGTGCCTGGACCCGGTCGAAGTCCGCCTGCTCCGGAGCCCGCAGGCCCAGCTGCGTCGGGATCACCTCCCGGGTGAACCAACCCTCGCTGACGAAGAGCGGAACCACGAAGACCCGCGGCGCGAACACGGCCCGCAGAATTCCCGCCACCGAAGGCTCGAGCAGCAGAAAGGCGACATGAACCTCCCGGAACACGCCAAGACGCCGCAGCGCGTCCCCCTGCACCCAGGCCGACGTCGCCGAATCCGCGTTCCGGGTCGAGCCATGGGCTACCAGTACCAGCGCCGCATCGTGAAATTCGCCGTCCGCCACGCCGCCCAGATTGCCCCCAACCCCGCTGCCGTGCCAGCTCCGCACGTCCATGGGACCTTGAACCCCGGACCGCACATCGCCGCGTGGGGCACGCGGCCTCCAGCCTGTAGGCCCGGTGCCCTCACCGGGCGACGCGGTAGCGGAGGCCAGTTCGTGGCGGACAGAATCATGAGGGGGACAGAATCATGAGGAGAGGTGGGGGGCATGATTTCTTCCCGGCAAGATTCCGTCTGGGAAACGAGGCCCGGTGAGGCCGGTTCATGGGAGATGTGCGTCCGCGGTCCTCCTGGTCGCGGGAGCGACCCTTCGAAGGTGTCCGGGGGTTTCAACCCCCGGACAGGTTCCGTCACAAGAAGACCCTCGTCGCGGAGCGACGTCCGAAGCCCCCCCACCATCCTAGCCTCTCCTGCACGCCCAACTCGAACGTCGCTCCGCGACGCGGGGAAACGGAACGGGCGGACCGGGGCCTGAAGGCCCCGGCAACCTTCGGTCGTCGCTCCGCGACGTCGTGGCGAGCGCCCTCATCAGCTGGGGTCCACGTCGGCGTTGTCGCGTGCGCCCCGGGGGGGAGGATCTGCGGGGTGAAGCGGGCGACTCGGTCCACCTTCGCGCTGACGCTTCGGCGGAGAACCGGTTGCCAGCCCCACCACGCGGTTCCGCTCCGGACCATGTCCATGTCCATGACCCCGTCCGCACGCAAAAAACCTCCGAAACCGCGCTTGCCGTCGGGCGGTTGCTCCGGATAATGACGGCCCGCCGCGATTCGGCGGCGGTACGGAACCCCTCTCCGGCGGTTCCTTCGGGTCGGTTGCCAGGGTAGCTCAGAGGTAGAGCAGGGGACTCATAAGCCCTTGGTCGGGGGTTCGATTCCCTCCTCTGGCACCAACACCGAAAACACCAATGTTTTCGAGGTTTTTGACCCTCGCCTGGGATGGGAGATGGGCAAAGTCAGAACGAAAGTCAGAACGCACCCCTCGCTGGGCTCCGAACGACTGAGGGTTGGAATCGTCGGCGACCGTCGTGCAAACCTGCGGCATGGCTCCCTCCCCCGGGGCGGGGGCTCACCACGTCCACGGTGCTTACCGCCTGCCCGACGGACTGCCGGACGCCGCGCTTGCCGTGGTCGTCGCCCGGGACGATAGCTTTGTCGTCGTCGAGCACGATGGCCGGGGCTTCGAGGTCCCGCTGGCGAGCGTTGCCTCGGGGTTCCGGGTGATCCGGGCCGGCCACGACAACTGACGCCGGAACCGTTGAACGCCGCGCCACAAATCGCGCAGGACGGGCCGAGGCGCTAAGGTGGGGTGGCGACAGCGGGCAGCGGAACGGCAGGCCGGCAGGCGGAGCGCCGGGGGGG
>CAZSOV010000252.1:0-11993 GCA_964608505.1 uncultured Verrucomicrobiota bacterium | reverse complement strand
GTCCTCGCCCCGGCCCCGTCAACCGCGCGGCGCAGCCTTTCCCAGCTCACTCTCCTCGTCGCGTTCGTGGCGCCGTCGCGTCATCCACTGCCTTCCTTCGCGATCCACAACCGCCGTTTGCGCGCCACGCCGCGACGTACGCAACGAAAAGGCCCGCGTCCCCAAAGCGGCAGAGGACTGCCGCACTCCAGGACCCTGGCGGGCCTGCCATGTTCCGAACGCAGCGACCCGCCGCCGTCACCAGGCGAGCGCCGTGGCCCGGGTTCACGCTTGCTCCGCAGCCGGACGCCCGCAGTGTCCCGCCGGCGATGAACACCTTGAGCCGGCGCGACCTCCTCCTTTCGCTCAAGAACTGTACCATCGAGGCCTGCTTCAGCGTCCCGATGCTGAACCTGACCCTCACCCAGTTCCCGTTCATCCTCGGTTTTGCCATCACCGCCCTCGGTTGGTCCTCCACGGCCATCGGCTGGCTCGCCGCCATCCATCACCTGTGCAACGCTGCCCAACCCCCGATCTACTGGCTGGCCCGGCGCTTCTTTTCCCTGCACCGGATCATGGTGCTCGGCTTCTGGTTCAACGCCCTCCCGTGGCTCGGCGTCCTCGCGTTCCCCCGCCTCGAACCCCACACGCGCGACGCGGTCTTCGCCGCGACCGTCATCGTCGCCACCCTCGCCAACAGCGTGGCGGCCGTCGCCTGGTCGGCGGCCACCGGGGAACTCGTACCCATCCATATCCGCGGACGGTTCTTCGGACGGCGCAACATGATCTTCGGATTCTGGACGCTCGTGGTCGTGCTGGCGGCGGGATTCGTCGCCGAGCGCTACGGCAACACCCTCTCCGTGTTCGGCGCGATCTTTGCCGCTGCCGCCTGGATGCGGCTCACCGGACTTTATTTCATGCTCCAGATGAAGTTCCCGCCGGGCGTCATGACCCGACACCAGAACGCCGAGCATTTTTCCGAGTACCTCGCCGTGTTCCGCAGCCCCGACTACCTCTGGCTCGTGTTGTTCGTCGGGCTCTGGGGCTTCTGCCTCAACGTCGGTCTGCCGTTCTATAGCGTCTATATCCTGCGCGAACTGCCACTCGGCATCCGGGACCTGACGGTCCTGACCACCCTGCACAGCCTCGGCGGCCTGCTCGCCCTGCCCACGTGGGGCATGCTGAGCGACCGATTCGGCAGCAAACCCGTCATGGCCACCTGCGCCGTTCTCTGGGCCCTGTCCGCCGTGCCTTCCTGGCTCTTCGCCGGTCCCGCCCGTTTCCATCACCTCTACCTCAACTACTTCATCGTCGGGGCCGTCACCGCCGGGTTCCAGCTCTGCCAGTTCAATCTCATGGTCAAAATGGTCCCTGCCCGCAGCAAGGCACCGTTCATCTCCGTCTTCCTGGCCGGCACCAGTCTCCTCACCGCCCTCGGCCCGCTCCTGGGCGCCCGACTCCTCCGCTGGATCCCCCACGAACTGGGCTCCTTCCTCGGCCAGCCCATCCTCGAATACCACGCCCTCTTCCTCGGCTCCCTCGTCCTCTGCGGACTCAGCACCCATGTGCTCCAGCAAATGCAGGAACCCGCCGAACGCCCGCTCCGCGAACTCGTCCGGGTCATGCGCACCATGCGCGAGTTCAATCCCGTCCTCGGCGTCGCCTCCGTCGCCGAACTCGTCTTCACCCCGCGCCGGCTCACCCGCTTCGCCGCCAACTCCCTCCGCTCCCTCCGCAAACAGACCACCGACCTCGCCGAGGTCGGCGAGGAACTCGCCGGCGCCGGACTCAAGGCCATCGGTTTCCCCTTCGGCCAGTCCAACCGGGAACGCCTCGCCCCCCGTCCCACGACCTCGCCGCCGCCCCCGCCTCCCGCCGACCGTGAACCGCCGCCGTCGGACCGGTAGCCACACCTCCCCGATCCTCCTCACGGCATCCAGCCGGGAAACCGCACCTTGCCGTAGTGCTCGCGGTTGAACTCCCGGTGCCACGGCAGCCGCCACAGCTGCCGGGTCCGCACCGCCCGCGCGCTGCCGTCGAAGAACAACAACTGGATCCCTTTGCCGTGGCGTTGCATGGCGAAGTGATGGAACTCGGCTCCTGCCCCGCTCCATTGGCCATTGAAGGCAGGCACCGGGTCCGTGTGCGTCGGCCCTCCACCCCGCCACATCGAATCGGCGAACAACGGCGTCATCGATGGCTCCGGCACGTCGAACGTCCGCCAGTTGTACCGCGTGGGTCGTCCCTGGATCGCCGCGACGTTCGGTGGCGGGTTGTACACCCAGTTGTTGATCCCGTAGCTCGACAGCAGCAACCGACCCCGTCCCAGCGTGTCGTCGGGCAACGGGAAATCGTACATCGACCGCGGCCCGCCGTACTCGACCGCCCGCGGGCTCGTCGCCGACACCAGCGTTTCCTGCGCCCCCGGGCCCCGGCGCAGCCGTGCCTCCGGGCACACCAGGAGATCCGGCTTTTTCTCGTGCTGGTTGCGCAGCGCCAGCACCCACTCCCCCCGCGCCCAGCCCACGCCGTTGCCTGGGCTGAAAGAGTTGTTGTACTCGTCCGCGTACAGCATCCAGGCCACACCCCACTGCTTGAGATTCGAGAGACACTGCACCGCCAGGGCCTGCTTTTTGGCCTTCGACAGTGCCGGCAACAACATCGAGGCCAGCACCGCGATGATCGCGATCACCACCAGCAACTCGATCAACGTGAACCCGCGCGCGGCCCCCGGGCGTCCGCCGGAGGGAACGGGACCCGGGCACGCCGCGTCCGTCGTCGGGTCATCGTGCATGCCCTCCAGACTGAACCTGACGCCCCTGGCATGACGAGCCCTTCCTCCCGCAGGGCTGTTGACAAAGTCCTGCGTGGAACCGCGATGTGGGGCCGGCGACTGGCTCCCCGCCATAGCGTCTGCGCGACGGCGGGCCGAGTCGCAGGCTTCGCCTCTCGATTCGCCTGCTTCGATCGCCCCGCGACCCGGCGGTCGCGGGCCCCAATCGACTTTGTCCATCGCCCTGCTTCCTCTCGTGCCCGCGGCGCGTGCAGACTTGCATCGGGGCGTCCGCCCTGCTTTCTCTAGGCGCGCCTTGGGGACGAAGGGCGCTCCCTGCCCTGCCTTTTGCCCCGGGCCACGCCCAGTGAATCACGCCGCCGCGCTGGCCGAGATCCACCACACCATGCGCCGACTCGAGCCCGAGCCGGAGCACACCGCCCACGTCGCCCGGCTGGCCATCCGGCTTTTCGATGGCATGAAGGAGCTGCATGGGCTCGGGCTCGACGAACGGGTCCTCCTCGAAGGGGCGTCCTGCCTGCACGACATCGGCTGGCCCGTCAGCGACGGAGGCGCCTCGCATCACAAGCACTCCGCCCGCCTCATCCGGAAACAGGACTGGTCCTCGTTGAAGCCCGAGGAAGTCGAGGTCATGGCCCTGGTGGCCCGCTATCACCGGCGGGCGCTCCCCTCGTCGGAGCACGAGGACTTCCTCCGACTTCGCCGCCCGCGGCGGGACGCCGTGCGCAAGCTGGCGGCGATGCTGCGGCTTGCGGACGCCTTCGACCGCAGCCATCTCCAGCTGGTGCGCGACGTGCGGGTGCGCGTCACGCCGCGGCTCCTCGAGTTCTCCCTGGTGAGTCGCGAACCCCCGGCCCGCGAGATCGCCGGCGGCGAGAAGAAGGGGGATCTTGCCCGGGAGGTCTGGGGGCTCGAACTCGCCTTTCGCTTCCTGCCGATCCGCCCCAAGAGCCTCGCCTGACCTCCGATTCGGGCTGCCCCGCCCTTCCCGGCGACCCCGTCAACCCTGGCGGATGCGGCGCGTCGCCCGACGGGCCGCGCGCTTGACGTCCTCGTTCCGATCCTCGTTCGACAGCTTGTCCAGCAGGGGCAGCGCGTCGTTCGCGTCCTTTCCCAGACGGGCCAGCATGTCGGCCGCCATCTCCCGGACCCGCCATTCCCGATGCCCCAGAGCCTTCGTGAGGGCCGGCACCGACACCGGGTGAATGGCCCGCAGCGCGTCGAGGGCCACCGTCCGCTCTCCGGGCTGATCGATCATTGCGAACAACCGTTCCTCGCCCGGACGTCCCCGTTCCTGCAGTTTGAGCATGGCCTCCGCGGCGGCGCGGCGCACCTGGAGATCCTCGTCCTCGAGCGCCTTCACGCCGGTCGTGATGGCCAGTTCGGCGCTGGCATCGATCCCCACCGCCGCCGCCACCGCCACCGCGCGCACGGACGGATCGGCATGCCGGGCCCCTTCCGCGACCACCGGCAGCGCCTCCCGGGCCGACTCCTTGAGAAGCCCCAGGGTTCGCAGCGTGGCCTTGCGTACCTCCACGGAGTCGACCCCGGCGATGGCGCGAATCGGGCTCAACGCCGAACCGGCGCCCGGCCCGATCGCCCCGAGGGCCTCGAGCAGTTGGATTTGCAGCGCTGCGGGCGCGCCCTCGAGACGCCGCGCCAGGATCGGAACCGCGGCCTCCGCCTCCGGTCCCAGGGCAGCAACGGCCTCCAAGGCAGCCATGCGCAAGCCTTCGTCCATGGAACTCAACTCCTCCACCATCCGCGGCACCGCCGGCTTGGCGTCCCGGCCGAGGCGGGCGACGGCCTTCAGGACGGCGCGGCGCACCTCGCCATCGGAGTCCTTCAGGCCGTTCTCGAGCCGCGCGAGCAGGGCGTCCGGCGCGACGCCGCACCCCGCCGCCGCCAGCCAGGCCCGCGCGCGCACCCCCGCATCGGGATCCTCCAGAAGCCGCGGCAACGCCCTGGCTGCCGGGCGGCCCTGGGAGCCCAGACCGATGAGGCCCTCGAGCGCTCCCGCCCGCACGGCGGGCACGGCGTTCGACAAGGCCTGCCGCAGCCCCGGCAGCGCAAGCACGTTCACCTGCCGCAACACCGCCATCGGCCAGTCGTTCGTGGTCCAACCGGAGGACGTTCTTCCCGGTTGTTCCAATTCCCGGAACACCGGGGGCAGCGCCGCCTGTCCCATCCCGGCCAGCGCGCCCACCAGGGCCGGGTCCGGCACGCCCCCTTTCGAACGGGCCCGCAACTGATCCGCCACCACGCCCGCACCGGCCCGCGCCTCCGCTCCCAGTTCGGCGAGCAACTCGGCCGCTGCGGTCCGGACGCCGGAGTCCTCGGACTTCAACTCGCCCAGCAACGCGGGCAGCACCTCGGGTTCCACGGGGCGGACCGTCAGGAGCGCGTTCCGGGCCGCCTCCCGGACTTCCGCAGCGGCGTCGGCCCGCGCCGCCAGCAGGATGGCCACCCGCTCGGAACGCGGGATGCCCACCCGCCCCAGGGCCACCAGGGCCCGCGCCCGCACCTCGGCGTCGGGATCGGTCCGAACCCGTCCCCGGAGGGCCTCGGCCGCGGTCAGGGCATTCGTTCCCAGTCGTCCGAGGGTCTCCACGGCCGCGAGCCGCGCCCGGGTCTCCTCGGTCTCGCCCAGGATCCCGACCAACGGTCCGACGCTGGCCCGTCCCAATCCGACGAGGGCCTCGCCCGCGGCTTCCCGAACCTCGGCCCGTTCATCACGCAAACTGCGGGCGAGGGCGGGAACGGTCGGCAGGGCGTGGTGGGTGGCAAAGCCCAGGGCCCGGGCGGCCCCGGCCCGGACGTGCCATTTGTCGCTCGCCAGTCGATTGGAAAGGCCCGGCACGGCGGCGGGCCCGATGGCACCCAGGGCCAAGGCGGTCCGATAGATGCCCTGCGTTCCCTGGCGATCCCGGCGGAACGGTTGCCAGCCATCCAGTTCGGCCAGCAGCGCGGGCAGGGCGGGTTCCGCATCCGGACCCAGGTTCGCGAGGGCGGTGATGGCCCCGAACCAGACCTGTTGCTGGTCGTCCTCCAGGGCCTTGACCAATTGCGGCAGTGCCGGACGCGCCTTCCCGCCGAGACGACTGAGTTGATAGGCCGCTTCGCGCTTCAGCGCCCGATCCGAACCCTCCAGGTCCCGCGCGTAGTCCTCGACGGTTTTTCCGGCCTCCGCGCCGTGCGCAAGTCCGAGGAAGACGCCCAGGAGGACTCCCAGGCCACGAACCAGCACCGGACCGAACGCGAACGCGGACGCGGATGCAGACGCGGACGCGGCGGCCCGCCGCTGGAGGGCACCTCCCCGGCGACGGATCCCCCACCGGATGGCGCTCGGGAAAGCCACGTGATCGGGCGTGAGGTGGCGGTGCCTGCCGAGTTCCGGATTCAGGCGGCCAGAGGTGTCCATGCGCATCCGTGGGTGGCAACCGACGTCGGGTCGGGTTCAGGCCTCGAGGTAACGCAGCCTGCCGGTGCTGTCGCCGAAGCGCGCGGCCTGGACCCCCGCCTTCTCGAGCGCGGACAGGAACAGGTTGCACATCGGCGTCTCGAGCGGATAGCGGACATGGCGCCCGGTCAGGAGCGAACCACCGCCCCGGCCAAAGACGGCCACCGGCAGGTCGTCATGGTTGTGCCGGTTCCCGTCGCTGATGCTGGAGCCGTAAATCAGGATGCAGTTGTCGAGCAACGAACCCTCGCCCTCGGGGACGCTCTTCAACCGCTGGAGCAGATAGGCCAGCTGGCGTGTGTGGAACTGGTTGATCAACGCGATCCGCCGCTGCTTGTCGGGGTCGTTCTCGTGATGGGAAAGCGTATGGTGCCCGTCCTTCACGCCGATGAACGGATAGGCCTTGTTGCTGCCCTCGTTCGCGAACATGAACGTCGCCACCCGCGTCGAGTCCGTCTGGAACGCCAGCACCAGCATGTCGCCCAACAACCGCAGATGGTCCTCGTAGCTCGACGGCACCCCCTCCGGCAGTTCCAGGTCGGGCAGTTCCAGGGGACGCTGCCGCGCCTCGCGCTCCGCCCGTTCCACGCGCTGTTCGATCTCCCGCACCGCCGTCAGGTACTCGTCCAGTTTGTGGCGGTCGTTGCCGCTCACCTTCGCCGCCAGGGCCCGCGCGTCCTCCTGGACGAGATCCAGAATGCTCCGTTGCTGCCGCGCCCGGCGGGCGGCGCTCTCCGCCTTTTCCCGGTCATTGCCGCCGCCGAACATCCGTTCGAACACCGAACGCGGATTGGTCTCCTTGGTCATCGCCGTGGAATCGTTCCGCCACGAGATGTTGTTGGAATAGGCGCAGCTGTAGCCGGAATCGCACTTGCCCGCCTGCCGGCCCGGTTCGGCCCCGATCTCGAGGGACGGCAGCCGGGTGTAATGCCCGATGGCCTCGGCCGCGATCTGGTCGGCCGAAACCCCGGCCCGGATCTGCGAGCCCTCGCTCTTCAACGCCTGCGAACCCGTGAGCCAGCTCGCCGCGGCCCGCGCGTGATCCCCCGGTCCGTCCCCGTTGGCCCGCCCCTTGTCGTGGGTCAGCCCCGTCAGGATCAGCATGTCGCGCTTGAACGGGGCCAGCGGCTGCAATGTCGCGGGCAGGTCCGTCAGCGCACCCTCGTAGGACGGCGTCCAGGCCGGCATGTGAATGCCGTTGGGCACGTACAGGAACGCGAGGCGCACCGGCGGTTGCCCGGCGGCTCCGGCGGCGGACGCGCCCGAGGCCAGGGCCCGGGCCGGCGCCAGGGAGGTCAACAGGGGCAGCGCCAGGGACGTGCCAATTCCGCGCAGGAAGACGCGCCTAGGGATGGAGGCTTGCATGCTGCTCATGGGTGGGTGCTTCGGGTTGTCGTTTCAGAAAGGGTTCGCTGCGCACGATGCCCAGCACCAGCGCCGAAAATCGGAAATCGTTCTTCTCCAACTGTTCCACGATGCCTTTCACCGCCCGCCGGTCGTAGTGCTCCAGACCCCGCCCCAGCGCGTACGTCAGGAGTTTCGTGGCCAGGGCCTTCGGAAACGCATCGCTCTGGCTCAGGACCTCCTTCAGCCCCGTTGAGCCCCCGACCTTCCTGCCGCCCGGCAATTCCGCCGCGCTGTCGATCGGATGCGGCCCGTCCTTGTCCCGCCAGGCCCCGACCGCGTCGAAATGCTCGAGCGCGAACCCCAGCGCATCCATCTTCTGGTGGCAGCCCATGCAGTCGGGCTTGCTGCGGTGCAGTTCCAACCGCTGGCGCAGCGTCGCCGCCTGCACCGCTTCCGCGCCGGTTTCCACCGGCGGCACGTTCGGCGGTGGCGGCGGCGGCGGCGTACCCAACACCTGCTCGAGAATCCACTTCCCGCGCAGCACCGGGGCCGTCCGGGTCGGCACCGACGTGATGGTCAGCACGCTCCCCATCGTCACCACCCCGCCGCGCCCCGAATCCTTGGGCAGGGTCACCCGGCGAAACTCCGGCCCGCTCACGCCCTCGATCCGGTAATGCCTGGCCAGCTTCTCGTTCAGGAACGTGAAGTCGGAATCCACCAACTCCTGGACCCGCCGGTCCTCCTGAACGACCGCCTGCAAGTACAGTTCGGTCTCCTGCCGCATGGCGTCCCGCAAGGCACCGTCCCAGCCCGGGAACACCGTCGGGTCCGGCTCCACCTGGTCCAGGTTCCGGATCTGCAACCATTGGCCGCCGAAGTTCCGGACCAGGGCCGAGGCCTTCGGGTCCCGCAGCATCCGGCGCACCTGCGCCTCCAGGGTGGCGGGTTCCAGCAACGCGTTGCGCGCCGCCAACCCGAGCAACTCGTCATCCGGCAGGCTGCTCCAGAGAAAATAGGAAAGCCGCGAAGCCACCTCGTACGCGCCCAATTCCCGGGCCTCCCCGGGCCCCAGCGGACGCGGGTCCAGCTCCCAGCGGAACAGGAAGTGCGGCGAGACCAGCACCGCCTGCAACGCCACCTGCATCGCGGCCTCGAAGCCGAGGCCTTCCTTGCGTGCCCCCTCCACCAGGCGGACCAGCCTGGTCACTTCCTCGTCCCGGGCCGGACGGCGAAACGCCCGCCCCGCGAATCTCCCCAAAACCTCCCGGGCGAACTCCGATTCCTTGCCGGCTTCCGGTCGCCGCGGCAGCAACCGCCGGTGCGGCTCGGGGTATTCGTCCGGCGCCCCGCCCAGCGGTCCCACGATCTCCGCTCCGACGAGGTACACGTTGCGGTCGCCGTCGGCATTGAAGTTGTTCAGATACGCGACGCCCAACTTGTGCTTCCCCGCGCTCGCCTGGAGCCGCACCTCGAACGTCTCGGGCCGGTCCCCCTGGGCCTTCACGGACTGGACGTGTATTTGGGAACCATCAAAGCGCACCCCGAGCTTGGGCAGTTCGGGCCCCGCCTGGTCGCCGTACGCCTTCAGGCGCCAGAGGTATTCGCCGGCGGCGGGGAATTCCCATTCGGTCGTGATCTCCCCCTCCCGATAGAAGCCCCAGACCTCCTCCTCCACCGTCGAAACCGCGTCCGCCTGGGTCGCCCACTTCGCCGCCGGGACGCGCTTGACCCGTTTCCGGGCGGGATCGGTGGTCTGGATCACCCGTTGCGCGATGTCCTCCGCCGCGGCCAGGTACTTCTCCATCAGCATCGGCGGCAGCGACAGCACATCCCCGATGTTGTCGAAGCCATACCCCGATTCGTCATTCGGGAACGCCGCATGCGCATCGTAGTCGACGCCGAGCAGATCGCGGATCGTGTTGCGGTACTCGTTCCGGTTCAGCCGCCGGATCGTCACCCGCCCGGGGTTCGCGGGCAGCGCCGCCTCCGCCAGCTCGAGCTGCCCGTCGATGGCCTCCACCACGGCCAACCGGACCAGTTCGGTCGGCTGCGCCTTGCCTTCCGGGGGCATTTCCCGCCCCTCCAGCGAGTTCCGGACCTTCTCCCAGAGATCCCGGTTCCGGGCAAACGCCGGGTCCGTGGCGAACTGTTCCAGATCGAGTTCGCCCTTCTTCTTCTCCTTGCCATGGCACGGATAGCAGAACTCCGCCAGGACCGGTTTCAGGTCGCGCCCGGCATCGAACGCAGGCACCGACGACGGTGCGGCGGCGGCGACGACCGTGCCGGTGGCCCCGATCATCACGACCACCGCCCGCAACGCGCCCCCACGACGACTCCACGCCTGCCACCAAGGACCCAGGTTCTTCGCCATGACTTCGGACCAAATCAATAGCGCCTTGGACGTCCGCACGGCAAATCGGGATTCAGAATTCTTTGGGTCACCGGACAATCGGGGGGGGAGTGCCTGCATTGACAATGCCCGGTGTGAACGGCCCGATCCAGGCGGAGGCCAGGGTTAGGCCCGCATCGGGAAGGCGGTTCACCCCCCCTCCGCCATGGGGCGGAGTCCCCTCGTCCGGTCGTTCCGGATAACCCGTTCGAGATCCCTGAATCCCATGTCCCCAAGTCCCCCTCCCCTCATCCACCGCCCCGTGCGACCTGTCCGCCCGGCGCAGTCGCCGGCCCGACACGCTGTAGGCCGCGTGCCCCCACGCGGCGCCCAGGCTGTCCGCGGTTCCCTTCCCCGGGGGCACGAGGCCCCTCGCCCGCGGGACAAGGCATGGGGATTGAGTTCGCGCGGCGAACCCGGGCGGATCCCCCGGGGTTGAGCCGTGCCGGCCTTCCGGCCACAGTGCCGGCCATGTTCCCCGTCGCACCTCCCCGGAGGCCCGTCCGATGCCGCCCGCTCTGGCTGTGGCTCTCGCTCTCGCTCCTGCTCGGGTTCGCCGCCGCCTCCCTCCGTGCCGCCGACGGCGTCCCGCTCCGACTCGGAGCAGCCACGGCGGATCTCGAGGCCGATGATTCCATGGTCATCGCCGGCGGGATCGAACCGGGACGGGCCTCGGGACAGGAGGGCAAACTCCGCGCCACGGCCCTGGTCCTCGAGCGGGACCGGACCCGCCTCGCCATCGTGGCGCTGGACGTCCTGATGATCCGCCGCGAGCACCTCGACCCGGTCCTCCGGGAGATCGAGCGCGAGATCGGCATCCCGTTCACCAACATCCTCGTCAACGCCACCCACACCCACCACGCCCCGAGCACCATGGTGGTTCATGGGTATGGACTGGACGAGACGTTCACCCGCCGTGTCCAGCGCGGCATCGTCGCCGCCGTTCGCGCCGCCGCGGGCCGACTCGCCGACGTTCGTCTCGACTTCCACCTCGGCGACGAGCAAACCGTCGGACAGAACAGCCGGGTCCTGCTCGACGACGGGCAAATCTACTGGATCGGGCCGCGCACGAATTTCGTCCGGCCCACCGGCCCGTTCGACCCCGAGCTTCCGGTCCTGGCGTTTCGAGAGACTTCGGGGGATCGCCTGCGCGCCGTCCTGTTCAACCACGGCACTCACAGCATCGGCACCCGGAAACCCGGCGTGCGATCCCCCTCCATCTACGGACTGGCCGCGCAGGACCTGGAAGCGGAGACCGGCGCGGTGTTCTGCTTCCTGGAGGGCGCCTCGGGTTCCACCCACAACCTGACCTTGTCCGGCGAGGAATGCGCCCGTCGCATCCGCGCCTCCGTGACCAACGCCCTCGCCCGGACGCGTCCCCGCCACGTCGACCGGCTCGCCTCCCTCAAGCGCACCCTCAAGTTCCGCGTCCGCACCTTCGACGAGGCGACCGAGGATGCCGCCGTCGAACGGTACTGCCGCAAATACGCCCCGGGCTATGCCCTCCCGATCCTGAAGGTGTTCCGGGACATGCGCGCGCGGCTGGCGCCGCAACGGGGCGAGGAACGCGAGACCTGGGTCCAGGCGATGCGCATCGGCGACGTCGCGCTGGTCGGCGTTCCGGCGGAGTACTTCACCCAGCTCGGACTCGACATCAAGAACCGCTCCCCGTTCCGCCACACCTACGTCGCCGAACTGGCCAACGACTGGATCGGGTACCTTCCGAATCTCGAGGGTCACAAACTCGGCGGCTACCAAGTCTGGACGGGATTCCACAGCTACGCCGAACCCGGAACCGGCGAGCGCGTCGCCGAGATGGCCGTGGAACTGCTCCGGCAACTGCACGCGGAGACGGATCGGACCTCCAGCCCGCACGACTAGGCTCGTCCGGGCCGCCCCACCTGATTCACCGCCATCGCTGCTGCGTCCGCCGCAGCGTTCCGCTGCGATTGCCACGCGACTCGGCAGTCGCAGGCCCCAACTTCGTCCGCGCACCGCCCGGTGGGGCCGGCGAGTGCCGAGTC
>CAZSOV010000251.1:0-12153 GCA_964608505.1 uncultured Verrucomicrobiota bacterium | reverse complement strand
CTCGTCATTGCCTTGTCCGCGATGCTCTGTGGCGCGGAGACCTTCAATGACATGGGCCGGCAACGTCCGAATCGCGGGTTACGCCTCCCCTTTCGCCGGCTCCGATCGCCCGGCGATACGGCCCGCCGTCGCGCCGCCGCCGGCGTGGGGAGCCGTTCGCGGGCCTCGATCGACTCTGTCACCCATCGCCCTGGGCTTCAGACGAGAACCCCACGTAGTCGCGCCGCATGCGCGGAGCCGATTGGCCCGCGCCGACCTTGATTTCCCGCCGCGCCCGGGCTGTTCTCCGGATGACCCGCCGCACCGCACCCGGCCCGGGTTCGGCTCGGACGGCAGGCGCGCAGGTTTGCTACGATTACCATGAAACGCCCCTCCCCCAGGCTTCTGGCCGGCGTGATCGTCGTGGGGATCGCCGTGGTTCTGGCCGGCTTCCTGGGCTGGTCCGCTGGACCGCGCTATCAGGGGCGTTCGATGGGCCACTGGTTTCCCCGCATCGTGTGGGAGGGACTGGCCGCCGAGAGCAGGATCAAGGAACGCATGGAATCGCTGCAAGCGGCGGGCCCCGAGGTCTTCCCGCTGCTCGTGGCGGCGGCCCAGGTCCGGGACGGACGGCTGGCCCGGGCCTTCTCCGAATTCCGCGGAAGGCTCCCGGAACGCGCGCAACGCCTGTGCCCGATCTGGGTCCGCGAGGAATGGATCCACGGTTGGGTGGCCGGCATCGTCCAGGAGGGCCTGTACCGGGAACCCATGCTGCGCGCGTACACGAACGCCTATGACTCGTTCCCGGTGGCCCTCCGCCACGCCATCTCCCGCGCCACGCGCGAGGTCACGGTGCCGCGCGATCCGGCCCTGCGCGACCTCGCCGTGCCTCTCGCTCGACGGATGCTCGCCGAGACGAATCACGGCCTTTCCCTGGCCGGGGCCACCGAACTGCTCGCCTGGGCGCGGACCGACGCCAGCCTGTTTCCGGAACTGGTCGAGGCCTGCGGCAAATGGCCGCCCGGATTCGTCTCGATCAGCCACGCGGCCCTGTCCTTCGTGCGCTCCCTGGCCGCGCTCGGAACCAACGCCGCGCCGTTCGAACCCTGGCTGGCGGAATGGGCGCGGTTCGGCGTGCCGATGGAACGTGCCTGTGCCGCGGCCACCCTGCCCGCCATCGCGCCCGAACGTCATCCGTGGGGCCCCACGATGGCCGCTCAACTGCCGCACCTCGGCCTCGCCGAACTGGCGGCGATCGTGCCCCGGTACGAGGACGCGCGCCTGAATCCGGAAACGCGCCGCGGCCTGCTTTCCGCCGTGGCGTCGCTGCTGGATCCCGACGATCCCGCGGGTTTGGCGATGCCACCGTCGCGCGGCCCGGTGCCCGTCAGTCGCCCCGCCACCAACGTGGTGTCCCTCGTGCTCGAATTCGCGAAGACCTCGGGCACGAACGCCGTGGTCGCCGCCCCGTACCTGGCCCGTCTCGCGCGGCATCCCGAATCGGAGTGGAGCGAGACGTCCGCGGAAGTGCTGGCCCGCCTCGGACCCGTGGCGCCCGCGACGGTGCCGGACATGGTGTCGGCCCTGACCAACGCGGTGGCTGCCCCGGCCCTGGTGCTGCTGCTGGCCTCGTACGGCCCCGAGGCCGGTGCGGCGCTGCCCCGGCTCCGGGAATTCATGGCGGGCCGGCTGCCGGAGGGCGTCGAGACGCTGGTCGCGGCTTCGCCACGGGAACAGGGGGGCTGGTGGCCCGAACGTTGGACCCGGACCAACACGGGGCCGCAAATCGTTCCGGACATTGCGTTGCGGACCGGGCGAACCAACGAGTGGCCCCTGCCCGCGGAGCTTCGCGGGAAGACCCACCTGGACTGGGGCGGCTTTCGGGGCAGCCAACGCGGCTTCCGGATGTCGCCGGAGCTGATGCGTCGGTACGGCCTGGTGCCCAAGGACACGTCGGACCCGGGCGAGCCGGTTCCGCCGGTGTCGCTCGCCGAGCTGGCCGCCGAGGCCGTGCGCCGCATCGGGGTCGGAGAGCCGGGAGGGGCGCCGCGGAGGGACTGAACCGGCACGGCATGGCGACCGGGGGCCGGACGGGGTTGGAAAGCCCGGATCTGCGGGTGGACGGCAACCGCCGGCGCGTCATCGCCCATCCCGACCACCCCAATTCCGCGATCATCCGGATCCGATAGTCCCGGCGCCGGTGCCGACGGCCTTCTCCGCGCCGCAGCGGGAACAGGCCGGGAGCAGGGAATGGCGGATGGCGTGGCAGGCGGGGCATTCCTCGAAGAGGCGGGTGCTGCACACGGGACACACGTAGGGAACCTCGGGTCCGGACGCCGCCTCGGGTGCCGGCGCGACGCGTTTGAGGCTGCGCCGGGTCCAGAACGAGTAGCGGAGGGGGCCGCGGCGGATGGGGTGCTCGCAGACGGGACAGAAGAAGTGCTCGTAGGCGTCGCGGTACTTTCGGAGGAGCCATTCACGGCGCGGGGCGGCGACGGCCCGCACGAGATACACGAGGATGCGGGCGACGAGCAGGAGGGCGGCGACGAGGAGCAGGTATTTGAAATAGCGCCGGGGGAAATGCTCGTGCATGACGAGGATGACCTTGAGCAGCGTGGCCACGCCGAAGGCATGGATGGCGGGAGCATAGAGGCCCGAGCGATGGCGCAGGAACAGGAGGACCGCGACGGCCAGGAGGGGCAGCAGGATGGCCAGTTTGCCGGCGGCCATCTTGAGCTGGTGCCGCGTGTGGAGGCGTTCGTACTCGACGCGCGCGGGCTGGCGGAGCGTTTCCAGGCGTTGGTCGAGTTCGCGTTTCCGCGTTTCCAGGTCCTCGATCTGCTGCGTCAGGCGGGCGATCTTCTCGTGGCTCGCCTGGTACTCCTTCTGGCTGGCGAGGAACAACTGCTGCGCCTCCCGGAACGCGGTCATGTCGCCCAGCCCCTGACCGGCGTTGCGTTCGAGGTTCATCTTCTGCACCTCGATGAGCTGGCCCATCGTGCGCGACGAATTGTCGGTGCCGTCCCGGAGCACCGCCTGCCTGGCCTTCTCGGCGGCAATGGCCCGGTTCACCTCGGCGAGGCTCTGGTCGAGGTCCGTGCGCTGGCGCAGGACGGCCTCCTCGACGAGCGCCTTTTCGATGTCGCGATAGACCGGGCCCGGCCAGGAACCGATGTCGCCGATCAGGAACCCGAGCAGCCAGTACACCAGGAGGCCGAGCAGCGCGCTGAAGAGCCAGATGAGGATCCGATGGTGGCGGGGGCCTTCGGTCTTGGTCGGAGGATTCATGGCGGGATGGGCACGCGGGGCGGCGGGTCGCGGGCTTCCCCGCAAGTCAGAAGAATTCCAACGCCCGCGCAAGCTCGGCGTCGGTGTTGTAGAAGTGGGGCGAGAGCCGGATGTAACGGGTGCCCTGCCGGTCCGTGCGCAGGGAGGTCACGACGCCGGCCTCGGTGAGCTTCGCGTGCCACGCCGGGAGGTCGAGGTCGGGGCGCGTGACGGAGACGATGCCGGAACGGTTCGGCTCCGGTGCGTCGGCCCCGAGCACGCGCCAGCCCCGGGATCCCAGGCCGGACACCAGGATCTCCCGCTTGCGCAGCAACTCCGTCCCGATGGCCTCCACGCCGATCTCCTCGATCAGGTTCAGCGCGGCGTGCAGCCCGACCAATCCCAGCATGGAATGGCTGCCCGCCTCGAACCGGGCCGCGCCCGACCGGAACTGAATCTCCTCGCGCGCCACGAAATCCGGGCAGCGCACGTTGTTCCAGCCATGGACGACGGGGCGGAGGTTCTCGTGCCAGGACTTCCGGACGTAGAGGAACCCGGCGCCGCACGGGCCCAGCAGCCATTTGTGCGCGTCGACGGCGATGAAATCGGCATGCTGCGCCAGCGTGGGGAACGCGCCCAGGGTCTGGATGCCGTCGATGCACAAGGCGACCCGGCGTTCGCGGAGGCGCTGGGCGATGACGGGCAGGTCGATCCGCCAGCCCGAAATGAAATGGCACGACGCCAGCGCGACGAGCCGCGTGTTCTCGTCGACCTGGCCCAGGACGTCGACGGGGCGGATGCGGCCGAGTTCGCGGAGATTGAGCAGGCGGACCTCGACGCCCCGGTTTCCGAGCGCGGTCCACGGGTAGACATTGGAGGGGTAGTCGTCGAAGTAGATGACCACGTTGTCGCCCTTGCGCAGGGGGAACCCGGCGGCGACGTAGCTCAGGGCGAGCGAGGTGGGGCCGACCAGGGCGATTTCGTCCGGTTGGGCGCCGATCAACCGTGCGGCGGCGGCGCGGGTGTCGCGCACCAGGGAACCGAGGACGGGCCGCTCCTGGTCATCGAGCGTGGCGGCTTGGGCGTACGAGGCGACCGCCTCGGCCACGCGGCGGGGCAGGGGGCAGACCGCGGCATGGGCGAGAAAGATGCGATCGCGGCAGACGGGGAACTCGGTCCGTCGCAATTCCTCGTGGGTCAGGACCTCGGATAACGTCATGGCGGCGCCGCGATCAGATGGAATCGAGCAGGTTGCTGTAGTGGCCCGTCCAGAAGGAGAAGATCTGCACCACCGCCGCGAGCATGACGGCGCCGTAGATCACTCCCGTGAGCACGCCCGCGGCGACCTTCATCAGGCGCAGGCCCTGCTCCTGGTAGTATTGGGAGAGGCGGGGCAGTGCATCGTCGATCTGGCCCGAGAATTCGGCGGTCGTGTAGCTGCTCGAGAAGTGCTGCGGAAAGGCCCGGCTGCGCTGGATGATGTCGCCGGCCGACTCGCCCTCGGCGAAGCGGGGCACCCAGGAATCGATCTCGCGCTCGAGGGCGACGGAACCCGAGGCCGCGGCGGCGAGGGGCCAGGCGCGCGTGGAAACGACGCCGGCGCCGAGCAGGGCGTCGAGGGCGGTGCTGAACCGCGCGAGGACCAGGGCGCGCCTGGCCTTCCCGAAGATCGGCAACAGCCGGCTGAGGGACTCGAGCAGGGACCGCCAGGTCCGCCCCCGCGTGCTCTGGCAGGCGTAGATGAGGGCGATGATCCCGAGGTAGAACGGGAGGAAGAACACCGCCTTGCTCCAGAAGAACTCGGCCAGCGTCCCGCCGTGAAACAGGGCGACGAGATGCCCGACGGGCATGATGAGAAAGGCGAAGTGGAACAGGAACGCCGGGTAGAGGAGCCCCAGGATGACCTGCCGGACCAGGCGGGCCCGTTCCTCGTAGGCCTTGGCGAGCAGTTTGCAGACGTGATCGAGCCGCCCGCTGCGCTCCCCGGCCTCGAGCAACGCCACGTCGAACCCCGGCGCCCAGCGCCTGAGACCAGCCACCGCCTCGGAGAACGTGTCCCCCGCCTCGAGCCGGACCGCGATTCGTTCCAACGCCCAGCCCATGCTCCGCGCCGGCGGGTTTCCCGCGAGCATGCGGACGGCCTTGGTCAGGGGCAGCCCGGCGGAAAGGGAAATGCCGATCTGATGATAGAGCTCAGATCGGGCGGTGAGTTGACGGGGCGAGTAAAGAAACGCCATGGCCGAAAGGCCGCGGCGGGCGGCAGTGGAGGCTAGAGATAGGGCTCGAGCGTTTCCTTGATCGCGCGCTTGCCCTTGGCGCCGCGCATCTGGTCGACGATCTGGCCGCCCTTGAACACCAGCAACGTGGGGATGGCCGTGATGCCATACTGCGCCGCGAGTCCGGACTGGGCATCGACGTCCACCTTGGCGATCCGCAGCTGGCCGTCGAGTTCGGTCGCCAGCTCGTCGAGCACCGGGGCGATCATCTTGCACGGGCCACACCATTCCGCCCAGAAATCCACCAGGACGGGCGTGGTTGCCTTCAGGACTTCGGCTTCAAAATCCGCTTCGGTAACGTTCTTGATCAGGTTGGACGCCATAGGAGTTGGGATTCGCGTTGCGGGCAGTCAGGGCCGTCGGTGCGAACGCATCCGCCCGCGCCGTTCCTTGTTCCAGCAGCGGGCTGCCGCGACGAAATCCATCTCGCCCGGCTTCGAGTTCAGGACCGCGTACCTCCCCTCGTCGGGAAGGGCGCCGGTCACATTCCGTCGACCTGAATGCCGAAGGCAATGAGCACCACGTGGATCAGGAAGGCAAGCCCGCAGACGGCGGCCGCGATGGCCAGTCCCTTGTCCAGGCCGCTCACTCCACCGCCGAAACTCTGGACCGGCGCCATCCGGGTCATCGGAGCCGGGGCCGGGGCCGCCGCCGAAGGTCCCGCGGGCTTCGCGGCTCCGGCTGCCGGGGCTGCTTGTCCCGGTTTCGGCGCGGGCGGAGCGGGAGACGCTCCCGCGGGGGCACCCGCCGCCGGGGCCGGCGAAGGCAGCCGCACGGTCGGCGCGGCAGTCGGCTTCGGCGGCAATGAAATCCGGACGGTTTCCTTCTTGGGCTGGACCTTGGCGGCTTCGCCGGGCGTGGGCGGAACCGGGGTCGGCGGGATGCTGGGCACGTTCTCCGACATAGTGGTGCCGGAACCTAGGTAGGTGGTCCGAAGAGTGTCAAACCTTTTGGCCGATCCATCCCCGGGCGGTACCCGCGGGCGTCCGCAGAAGAATGGGCCGGAGGATCTTGCCGCCCGGTGCACCGCCTTGGCTCCCCCTCGTGACCACGTCGGCGACGCGATGCGGGTGCGCAAAGTACTGGGTCGTAGCCGCCGACATGAGGAGGCGGAGCGTATGAGGTGAATGAAAGGGTCCGCCTCGTGACCTCGGCGGCGACGCGGTGCGGGTGCGCGAAGTGCTGGGTTGTAGCCGCCGACATGAGGAGGCGGAGCGTCTGCGGTGAACGAAGAGGGTCCACCTCGTCCCCTCGGCGGCGACGCGGTGCGGGTGCGCGCACGGTGGTTTCCGCGACGAGGCCCGCCTTCGGGTCGAGGCCATCATGGCGGGGAGCCGGTCGCGGGCCCCAATCGACTGGGTCCATCGCGCTGCCCGCCGGGGCCGGCGCCCGGTACCACGCATTGCCGAATCCGGCGGGCCCGGGTACCTCTGAGCCGTGCATTGTCCGGTACCCTTCGTTGGGAGGCGCGTCTTTGGGCGTCGTGGGGCCTGGTTCCTGATCTTCCTGGGACTCGCCCCGGTGCTGGCCGCCCAGACCTCGCCGAACCTGGCCTTGAACCAGCCCGTCACGTCGTCCGGCGCCAACTGGGGCAGCTTCAAGCCCGGCGCCCTCACCGACGGCGATCCCTCCACCTTCACGCATCCGCTCGCGGAACTGGGCACGCGCGGATTCCAATACCAGGTCGACCTCGGGCGCGTGTACCGCCTGGAGCGCATCGTGATTCGCGGTCGCGGCGACGGCTGCTGTCCGGAGCGCCTGACGGGCTATCGGGTCGAGTTGTTTGCCGACGCCGGCGGCGATCCGGGCCCGCTCCAATGGAGCGCCGGCCTGCGCGGCGACGGTTCGAACCCCGGCATCGGCGGCGCCGATACGATCCTCGCGGGGGCGGACCCCGACGGTTCGTTCGCGGGCCGTTTCATCCGGATCACGAACGACAGCGGCGGGCCCTACAATCCCCAGATCGCCGAGATCGAGGCCTACGGGGGCATGGGACCGACGATCGGGAGCTTCGTCGCTGACGCCGATGCCCTGGCCCGGGGCGAGTCCACGACGCTCCGCTGGCAGATCACCAACGCCCTCTCCGCCGTGCTCGAACCCGGCGCCGGCAGCGTGCCTGCCACGAATGGGTTCCTCCGCGTGACGCCTGCCGCGACGACGACCTACACCCTGACCGCCGCCAACGAGAACGGGGCGTCCTCCGCCTCTGTGACGGTGGGCGTCGACGTCCCGCTTCTCCCGCCCGTGCTCAACGAATTCGTCGCCGACAACGCCGGGGGCGCGCTCGAGGACGAGGACGGCGACGATTCCGACTGGATCGAACTGCGCAACCCCAATTCCCTCGGGCTCCCCCTCGGCGGCTTCTTCCTCACCGACGATCCCGCCGAGCCCCGCAAGTGGGCGCTCCCGGACGTGCGGATTCCCGGGCACGGGTTCCTCGTCGTGTTTGCCTCGGGCAAGGACCGTCGCGCGCCCGGACTCCCGCTCCACGCGAACTTCCGGCTGGATGCGGACGGCGATTTCCTCGCCCTGGTGGACCGCGACGGGGCGCGCTGGCTGTCGACCTTTCCCACCAACCACCCCGTCGCGGCACGCTTTCCGCCCCAGACGCCGCGGGCGAGTTACGGCTGGGGCGCGAACGGCATGGCGGGGTTCATGACGGTCCGGACGCCCGGGACCACGAACCAGGCCGCCTTCGAGGGCGTCGTGGCGGCCGTGGAGTACAGTCATCCCGCGGGCTTCCACGAGGCGAACCTCCTGCTGGCCCTCGCGACGTCGACGCCGGGAGCCGCGATCCGGTACACGCTGGACCGCACCGAGCCGACCGCCGCCTCCGGACGGGCCTATGTCGGGCCGATCTCGATTCCATCCACCACCGTCGTCGTGCGGGCCGCGGCCTTCCGGACGGGGTGGGCTCCGAGCGAACTCCGCACGCGCACCTACGTATTTCCGGCGCAGGTGCTGGAGACGTCCGTGATGCGGAAGGCGATCACGACCAACGCCCTGTATCGCCCGCAGCTGAAGCCGGCGTTGTTGTCGCTGCCCAGCCTGTCCCTCGTCGCCCAACGCTCGATCAACGACACCTCGGAAGTCGCCGCCTCGGTCGAGTGGTTGAATCCGGACGGGACGCCGGGCTTCCAGGAGAACTGCGGCGCCAAGTTCTTCGGCGGCGCGTTCACCCAGTTCGCGAAGGAGAGCTTTCGCCTCTATTTCCGCCGCGATTATGGCGCCGCCAAGCTCCGGTACCCCGTCTTCGCCGGCCACGACCATGGGCTGGCCGCCGTCCAGGAGTTCGACCAGCTGGAACTGCGCAACGGGTCGCACGACATGGAGATGCGCGGCTTCTATCTCTCCAACATCTTCACCGACGACACGCTGCTCGCGATGGGCCACCTGAACCCGCACGGGCGGTTCGTTCATCTCTACCTCAACGGCACCTACTGGGGCGTCTACCACCTCCGCGAACGCTGGGGCGCCGCCATGCACTCCGAATACCTCGGCGGTCCCCCCGAGGCCTACGAGTCCATCAACGGCAACTGGAACGTCGGCGGCTGGGCCGATCCCGGCACCGCCTACGACGGCGACGGCTCCGTCTGGGCCCGCATCAAATCCCTCCGAAGCCGATACCGCGACGTGCGGGATTGGCTGGATGTCCCGAACTACGTCGATTTCATGCTCATGTGGATGTTCGGCGGCAGCGAGGACGAGTACCGCTGCGTCGGACCCACCGTCCCCGGCTCGGGGTTCAAGTTCTACCTCAACGACGCCGATGGCTGGTTCTGCGTCCCCAATTACTGCGCCGCCGGCAACCGCACCGGGCGAAGCGCCCCCGGTCGCCAGGCCGGCGACGGCCCCGGCAGCCTCTTCTCCACCCTCTTCAAGGAGGCCGACCCCGACTACCGCGTACTCCTCGCCGACCGCATCCATCGCGCCTTCTTCAACGACGGCCCGCTCTCCCCCGCCGGCAACCGTGCCCGACTCCTCCACCGCCTCGAGCAGTTCGAAAAGCCGTTCCTCGCCGAATCCGCCCGCTGGAACTATCTCACGCCCGCCGCCTGGAACGCGCGTCGCGATTCGGTCCTCGGCTCCTGGCTTCCCTCCCGCTCTGCCGCGGTCCTCGCCCAGTACCGCGGCGCCGGGTTCTACCCGACCCTCGATGCCCCCGCGCTCCGGGTCCCGGGCGGGCCTGTACCGGCGGGGTACCAGGTCCAGTTCACCGGTCCCTCCCGCGGCACCCTCTGGTTCACCGACGACGGCTCCGATCCGCGCCTGCCCGGTGGCGCGGTCTCGCCCGCCGCCCGTCCGCTCTCCTTCGGAGGCGATTCCCGGACCCTCCTCCCGGCGGGCGCCACCTGGCGCTGGTACTCCGACGCGACCGGGCTCGGGCCCAGCGACGTCGTCGACGGTCATGCGCAATGGTCGTCCGCGAACTGGAAGCACCCCGCGTTCGACGACCGCGCGTGGGGCGCCGGGCCCGCCCAATTCGGCTACGGCGAGGGGGACGAGGCCACCCCGATCCCGTTCGGGGGCAACTCCTCCGCCAAGTGGATCTCGAGTTACTACCGGCATGCGTTCGTCCTCGACTCCGCCGCCTCCCTGACCGCCGCGCGACTCCGCCTCAAGGTCGACGATGGTGCCGTCGTCTATCTCAACGGCCGCGAAATCGCCCGCGCCTCCATGCCCGGCGGTTCCGTGACCAGCTCGACCCCGGCCCTCAGCGCCGAGGACGACGGCCAGAACTTCGTGCCCCTCGACTTCCCCGTCGCCGCGCTCGTCCCCGGGACCAACGTGCTCGCCGTCGAAGTCCATCAGGCCGCGGCCAACTCCAGCGACGTCAGCTTCGACCTCGAACTGGCCGTGGACCGTGCCGCGACGGCGGGAGGCACCGCGCCCGTGCTCTCCCGCAACACCCTGCTTCGCGCCCGGGCCCTCGACGGCACCACGTGGTCGGCCCTCAACGAGGCCTTCTTCCAGACCGATCCCGAGCCGGTCGGACCCGGCGACCTTGTGGTCTCCGAGCTCGATTTCCATCCCTCGCCCGCCGCCGGCCCGCGCTCGGAGTTCGTCGAACTGTGGAACCGGTCGCCACGGGCCGTGAACCTGCGCGGCGCGGCGTTCACGAACGGCATCGCCTTCGCCTTCCCCCCCGACCGCGATGCCTGCCTCGCCCCCGGTCAGCGCCTCCTGCTCGTCGCCGATCTCTTCGCCTTCCAGCAGCGCCACGGCAACAAGATCCCCGTCGCGGGCGTCTATTCCGGGCGCCTCGACGACGCAGGCGAGCGCCTCGCCCTCGTCGCGCCCACCGGCACGCCCTTGCTCTCCTTCCGCTACCGTCCCTCCGGCGCCTGGCCCAGCGACGCCGACGGCGGCGGACACACCCTCGTCCTCGCCCGCCCGGAGGGAAACCTCGACGACCCCGACTCCTGGCGCGCCAGCGCCTCGACCAACGGATCGCCGGGCGGCACCGACGCCACGCGGTTCCTTGGCGATCCGCTCGCCGATGCCGATCAGGATGGCCTGCCCGCGTTGCTCGAATACGCGTTGGGCACCTCCGATCTCGACCCCGACGCCGGCCCGAATCCCCTCGCGCCCGCCTTCGAACCCGACGGCACCTTCGCCGCCTCCTTCCCCCGTCGCGTCGCCGCCGACGATCTCCGCCTGGTCGTCGAGGCCTCGTACGACCTGCTCGCCTGGTTCCCGGCCCAGCGCCGCCAGAGCCGGATCGTCGCCCCGGGCCTGGCCCGGGAAACCTGGGGCGTCCAGGCCCCCGGTCGCGTCGCCGCCTTTCTCCGGCTTCGCGTGGAACTGCTCGTCCGCTAGCCTATCGGTCCATGCATCCCCATCCCCAGACCGCCCTCATCACCGGCGCCGGGTCCGGCATAGGACGCAGCGTCGCCCTCGCCCTCCTGAAGGAGGGTTTTCAGGTCGTCCTCGCCGGACGTCGCGGGGAGGCGCTGCACGAGACCGCCGTCCGGGCCGGCGCCGGGGCGGCCCCGCGCGTGCTGGCCTGCCCGACGGACGTGACCGACCCGGCGGGCGTCGAGGCCCTCTTCGCGCAGGCCGTCGCGCGCTTCGGGCGCCTCGACGTGCTGTTCAACAACGCCGGCGTCGGGGCGCCCCCCGTGCTGCTGGAGGACCTCGCCGTCGAGCAATGGCGGACCGTCCTCGACACCTGCCTCACCGGGGCCTTCCTCTGCACCCGGGAGGCCTTCCGCATCATGAAACGGCAGACGCCGCGCGGCGGGCGGATCATCAACAACGGCTCCATCTCGGCCCAGGTCCCCCGTCCCAACTCCGCGCCCTACACCGCCGCGAAACACGCCATTACCGGACTCACCAAGTCCACCGCGCTCGACGGACGCAAGTACGACATCGCCTGCGGGCAGATCGACATCGGCAAGGCGTCGACCGAGATGATGGCCACGCTGGCCGCCGGCATCCTGCAGGCCAACGGCACCGTGGCCGCCGAACCGACCATGGACGTCGAGCACGTCGCGCGCGCCGTGGTGCACATGGCCAGCCTCCCTCTCGACGCGAACGTGCTCTTCATGACCGTCATGGCCACCCGGATGCCGTACGTCGGGCGGGGCTGACCGCCGGTCGGCGCGAATCCCGACCGAGCCGGCGGCGG
>CAZSOV010000250.1:0-12154 GCA_964608505.1 uncultured Verrucomicrobiota bacterium | reverse complement strand
TCAGGCCCCGGTCGCACCCTCTCTTCTTTCCCCGTCGCGGAGCGACGTTCGACACAGGTGCCATGGGAGGGGCATGGATGCCGAAGGCTTCGGACGTCGCTCCGCGACGAGGAGGCTTATGGAATGCACCCGTTCCGGGGGTTGAAACCCCCGGCCACCTTCGAAGGGTCGCTCCGCGACCAGGAAGCCACGGTCGGACACCCCGTTGCGACTACCCATGATCCGAGCCCAGACTGCCTTCCCGGATCCTCCTCCTCCTAATCTTACTCCTAATCCCCCCTCCTCCCATCGTTCGGGTTCATGGTCTCAATACGCATCCATATCCTCGTAGACCCCGCTCTCCATGAACCCGCCCTCACCGGGCCTCGTTTCCGGGACAAAATCATGCCCCCACCCCTCTCATGATTCTGTCCTCCCTGAACTGCCCATGAGCACCCCGCCGCCCGGTGAGGGCACCGGGCCTACAGGGTGCTGGCCGCGTGCCCCCGCGCGGCGCCGGGCGGTCCGCGGTTCCGTTCCCCGAAGCGGGCGATGCGCCTTGCGAACTGGATGCCTCGCCCTGCTCCGCGAGCCGCGACCGTCCGGCCCGGGCAGCGTGTCGCGGAGCGACGATCGAAGGTTGCCGGGGCCTTCAGGCCCCGGTCTCGCCTTCTCTCCTCCCCGTCGCGGAGCGACGTTCGAGTGAGCGGTTCCAAATGGAAAAGGAGGCTCTCGACGGTCGTCGGGAGGCGGACGGGCGGCCTGCCGCGGTGATCCTGGGCCCGGGTCCCGCATTGCGGCCCGGGCTGGCCGCCGCCACGCTGCACCCGTGCTGCGTCAGACGTTCTGTCATGTGCCGGGGATTGGGCTCAAAGCGGAGGAGCGTCTCTGGGGTGCGGGGGTGGTTTCGTGGGCGGCGGTGGAGCAGGCGGGCGCGGCCCTCGGCGCGGGGCGACACGAGCGATTGGCCCGGCACCTGGAGGAATCCCAGCGGCAGCTGTCCTCCGGAAACGCCGCGTTCTTCACCGGAACCCTGCCCTCCAGCGAGTCGTGGCGGTTGTACCCGGACTTTCGCGATTCGGTGGCGTACGTGGACATCGAAACGACCGGACTGGGAGGGCCCGGCGATCACATCACGACGATTGCCCTCTACGACGGGCGCGGCATCCGCCATTACGTGCACGGCCAGAACCTGGCCGAGTTCGCCCGGGACATCCGGGATTACCGTTTGCTGGTGACGTACAACGGGAAGTGCTTCGACCTCCCGTTCCTTCGGGCTTCCTTCGGCCTCCCCCTGGACCAGGCGCACATCGACCTGCGCTACGTGCTGGCGAGCCTGGGTTACAAGGGCGGCCTGAAAGGCTGCGAACGCCGGCTGGGCCTGGACCGCGGCGACCTGGCCCACGTGGACGGTTTCTTCGCCGTGCTGCTGTGGCGGGAGTTCCGGCTGCACGGCAAACCCGAAGCCCTCGAGACGCTCCTCGCCTACAACATCCGCGACGTGGTGAACCTCGAATCGCTCCTCGTCCACGCGTACAACCTGAAGTCAGCGCGCACGCCCTTCGGGGCCGCCCTCGCCCTGCCGCCGGCCACCCCGCCCCCGGAACCGTTCCGCGCCCACGTGCCCACGATCCAGCGATTGCTGCGGCACTACGCGCCCTACGGTTCCTGAGCGGGGAACGGTGTCCGGGGCGCTTCAGAGATAGGCAGACAATGAGGCTTGGAAATGCGGCAGTGAGCGGGCAATGGGGTCAGACATCGACATTCGACATTTGCGCAGCGGAGGGGACTTCGACCCACCCGGCGCCCGGCCCCGCGCGCCCGGTTCGATCACGAAATGTCAAATGTCGATGTTTGACCCCACGGTCTCCACTCACCTTGCATAATGAAACACGCGATTTGAAAATGCTCTCTGTGAACCGTGCCTGGTTCGACCTGTTGAACGCGTGGCTGACGCGGTTTCCCCGCGTCGCGCTCCTTGGCGTTCGCCAGGGCGGCAAAACCACCCTCCTCCGCGACCTGCCCCGCAAGCGAACCGCTTCGGGTTCCGTAACAACGATGGATACGATTTCTCGCGCTCCGACGGGACCTCCACCGCGGGCACGCCGGCTCGCCGGCTCCCTCGCCTTCGCCTTCGCCCTCGGCTTCGTCGCGGCCTCGTCCGCGGCGCGAGGCGCCACGGTGTACGTGGACGGCCCGGGGGCCAGCGACGCCCAGAAGATCGCCACCCAGATGCTCAACGATGCCGCCGCCGGTCGCTGGCGCGGCAACCAGTTCCAGCCCGCGCCGAACCCGTTCACGGCGATGATCGAGCAGTACGAGAACCGTCGACGGGCCCGGGCGCTGGACATGGAGGCCGCAGCCCGGGAGGCCCGGGAACGCCTCGCCGAACGCGAGGCTGAGGAGCGCCGCTGGCGCGAGGAGGAAGCCCGGACCGAGCGGGCCCGGCGCGAATGGGCCCGCATCGGTGCCGTTCAACGGGAGGCCGCGGAGCTGAACCCCATGGCCCACATCCGGCTCGGGATGATCCTCGAATCCGGACGCTACGACCCCGACGTCGTGAAGCTGCCCCCAGGCCAGACGGCGCGGCAGTTCGCCCGCGAGCGCTACGCCCAGGCCTCCCGACTGGACCTGCCCCTCGGCGAGATCGCCCATGCCTGCAGCGAACGCGACGAGAACCCGTCGTTCCCGACCCTGTGGGAGGCCTTGCAGGGATTGCCGGATGCCGCGGCGCGGCGCGCCCATCTGGAACGTCTGGGCGGAGGCGGCCACGTGGGTGCCGCCTTCTGGCTGGGTGCCTGGGCGGCGGGACGCAACGTCGGACTCGGCACCTTTCCTCCGCTGCCCGGCAACGCGGCCACCCGCGAGTATGCCCTCGATTGGCTGAGCCGGCCCAACCTCGAACGCCTGCTCATCTTCCATGCCGAACTCGTCCTGCAGGGAGACCCGGAACCGTCCGCCCGCCGTCGCGCCATCGAGTTGCTCGAACGCTTCGCCGTCCCCGGTGACAACGGGGATTTCAACGCCTACATCGGGCTGGCCCGGACGCTGCTGCGCGAGGCCCGCCTCGAATCCGACATGGCGCGTCCCCGGAAGTTGCTCGGCGCGTTCCAGCAGGCGGACATCGTTCCCGGCATGCACGCCCTGGCGGCCATGCACCTCGACGGCACCGACGGCCTGTTCCGGCCCGCCCAGGCGGCGAAGGTCTACTCGCGAATGCCGGAGAAACCGCGGTTCCTGGCGTTGCGCGGCGCCGCGCGGATCTTCGAGGGCCTCGACGCCATTCTCGGCGTGGAACGCGCCGCCGATGCCGCCACCGCACTCGAGCGATTTAGCGAGGCCGAAAGGATCCTGACTCTCGCGCCCGGCGCCTACCGGGCGTCCGACGTCGGTCTTAAGGTGGAGTCCATCCTCTGGCGGCAGTTCGCGCGGGCCGAAGCGGGCGAGACCGGCGCGGGACTGGACGACCCGGTGGAGTTCCTCATGGAACACGCCAACGACGGACGGGGCCTGGGCCGGCTCCTGTTCCGCTGCGCCCTCCTCGGACGCCCCACGACCTCCGCCATCCAGGCCAGCACGATCTGGGGGTTCATCCGAACGGAATCGCCCTTCACGGCCCCCCTGAGTCCCGCGCAGGTGCTCCTCCACCTCCAGTGCGCCATCCGCGCCCACGATCGCGGTGCCGCTCCGGAATTGGCCCCGGAGATCGAGGCGCTGCGAACCCTGGCCCCCCGCGAGGCGCCCATCCGCGGCGCCGCCCTGCTGGCCCGGCTCGCCTTCCTCCCCGGGCGACTGGGCCGGGACTCGGCGGATCATCGGGGCCTGGCCCAAGTCTACGGTGCCCTGTTCCGTGCCGCCTGGCGTGACCCCGCGCTGTGGGGCGAGACCGCCGCCCTGCTCGAGGTGCTGCAAGTCGACCCCCTGGAAGACAAGGACTGGACCCGGGGCTGGCTGGCCCCCTGGTTGAACGACCCCTCCGAACGCGCCCGACAACCCCGTGCCTGGGCCGAAGTCCTGCGACAGCCGTCCGCCGCCGCCTGGAAGGCCGCCACCGGACGTCCCTGGGGCCGGCTCGTCGAATCCCTCCTGTCCGACTCCACCTCGGCGCTGCCGCCTCCCCTTGCGGCGCTGCGCGACAGTCTGCAACTCCGCGCCGCGACGGAGCCCGCGGTCGCCAACGCCGCCTTCCTCTCGCTCCTGGCCTTGGGACGTGCGGGTCACTGGCATGCCCAGGCGCTGCTCGAGGACTTCGAGACCCGGTACCGCCCCGCCTACCTGCGCCGCGGATCCGTCCAACTCTTCCGGGTCCACGCGCGCGAGGTCGCCGAAACCCTCGCCGCATGGCGGGTCGAGGGGTTCGGCTTCTGTCGGCGCGACGTCGAGGCACGCTGGCGGGCGGTCGGGCAGGCCGTGGAAACCGGCAGCATCCGCTTCAACCGCGCCAACCTCGAGGAAGGGGCCCGGGCCGGCTCCGAAGCGGCACGCATCGCGCTCCTGCGTCTCAAATCCGCGGAAGCCGGGCCGGACGCGCGGCTGCCCTGAGCCACGCGCCCCGGCGCGTCCGGAGGCTCGGCGGTCCCTAGCCCTGGATGAAGGCCAGCAGTTCCTCGCTGATCTCGTGCTTGCGCGTCGTGCACATCCCATGCGGCGCGCCCTGGAGGATTCTCAGCCGGGCGCCCGGGATCAACCGAGCCGAAAGCAGGGCCGAGGCCCCCATCGGAACGATCTGATCGTCGTCGCCGTGCAGGATCAGGGTCGGCACGTCGATCTTCCGCAGATCCTCGGTCTGGTCCGTCTCGGAAAACGCCTTGATGCAGAAGTACGACGCCGGGAAACCGGTCATCATTCCCTGGCGCCAGAACGCCTCCCGGACGCCCTCCGAGATCGTCGCCCCCGGTCGATTGTACCCGTAGAAGGCCAGGCTGAGCTCCTTCCAGAACCCGGAGCGATCCGCGACGACCCCGGCCCGAATCCCGTCGAACACGTCCATGGCCAGGCCCTCCGGATTGGCCGCGGTCTTCAACATCAGGGGCGGGATGGCGCCGATCAACACCGCCTTGGCCACGCGTCGGCTGCCATGCCGCGCGATGTACCGGACCACCTCGCCGCCGCCCGTGGAATGGCCCACGTGGATCGCGTTCTTCAGATCGAGCGACTTGACCAGTTCCGCCAGGTCGTCGGCGTAGGTGTCGAGGTCGTTGCCCAGCCACGGCTGGCTTGATCGTCCGTGGCCTCGTCGATCATGGGCGATGCAGCGGTATCCCCGCGACGCCAGGAAGAACATCTGGTCCTCGAAGGCATCGGCACTCAAAGGCCAGCCGTGGCTGAAAACGACGGGCTGGCCCGAGCCCCAGTCGTTGAAGTGGATTCGTGTCCCGTCGTTGGTGGTCAGGATGTTCATCGTGTGGCCAAGCCGCCTTGCCGGGGGAGCCCCCCCCTCCCTCGCCGGCGGTTTCGCCCAACCTATGCGCCCGAATCGCCCCCCACCATGGGGCATTGACCCCACGCCCCCACTCTCGGCTTTCCCGCCCGCAAGGCCCGCAGCGTCCAGCCGCGCCCGTTCTCGAACGGCTCCACCTTGGCCGTCACCTCCAGAACCGGGTAGCGCACCGTCGCCAGGCCGTACGTCCGGTAGGTGTCGGCAAAGAGGTCCGTGGACGCGATGTCCGACTTGTCCGCGATGGTGAGGAATTTCATCGGCTCGCCCGTCGCCTGGTGATGGATGCGCTGCTCGACGACCAGGCCGCACACCGTGATTTCCTGGCCGACGTACCGTCCCGCCTGGCTGAGCGGACAATAACTGGACCAATGGACGTCGTCGTGGAGTTCCAGGGGATGCGCCGAGGCGGTGAAGCCCAGCAGGTCCCACTCGGCCCGCAGCCGTTCCCGACGCGTGGGTTCCCGCAACTGGCCGGCGGGCAGGGCGTCGAGGGTCGGGGGTGGCAGCAGCCAGGTCTGATCCCGCTCCCGACGGTCATGGCCGCCATGGACGAGCCGCTGGACGTCCCAGAATTGATCGAGGCGTCCGCGTCCGAACTCGTCGAAGGCGCCGACGCGGACCAGGGCTTCGAGTTCGTCGGGCAGCGGCGCGACGCGGCGCACGCAGTCCGCCAGACCGTCGAACGGCGCCCGCGCCCGTTCCTCCAACAGGCGTTTCCGGGTGACCTCGGACAGGTTGGCCACGGCGCCGACCGGCACGCGGATGCCGTCCGCTCCGGCGACATAGCCGGGCCCGGGTTCGTTCACGGACGGCGGTCGGATGCGGATGCCGAGCCGGTGGCACTCGAGCACGTAGACGAGGGTGGAATAGAATCCCTTGCCGTGGGTCAGCACGCCGGCCAGGAACTCGGCGGGATACCGGCTCTTGATCCAGGCGGCCTCGTACGCCTCGACGCCGTAGGCGGTGGAGTGCGCCTTGTTGAACGCGTAGCCATGGAAGCTGGTGATGAGCTGCCAGACCTCGCGGGTCTTCTCGACGGGATGGCCGCGGTCCGCGGCGGAAGCAAAGAACTCCGGCTCGATCCGCGCCACGAGGTCCGCCTTCTCCTTCACGAGCGCGCGGCGCAGGACGTCGGCACGGCCCGCCGACAGCCCGGCATAGGCCTCCGCGATCTGGAGGATGTGTTCCTCGTAGATCACGAGTCCGAACGTGCTTCGCAGGCAGGGCTCCAGACTCGGATGCGGATAGGACGGCGGCTCCATGCCCTGGTAGCGCCGGGTGAACGAGAGCTTCTTGTTCTCGTTGGCCGCGCCCGGACGGATCACGGACACGATGGCCACCAGGCCGTCGATCTCGCGGACATTCGCCATCCGGCAGAGGTTCAGCATGGCGGGCGACTCGATGTGATGGACGGCCCGTCCGCCGCCGGAGGCGATGAGCTGCCAGACCGCGGGATCGTTCCAGGGCTCGAGGGCCCCGAGATCGATCTCGACGCCGTGGTTGCGGCGGATGGCGGCCCTGGCGTCGCGGAGCACGGCGAGGCCGCCCTGGGCGAGGATGTCCATCTTCACCAGGCCGATGGCCTCGGTGATGTCCATGTCGTAGTGCGTCGTGGGCCAGCCCTTGTTCGAGACGAAGGTGGGGGTGAGTTCGTGGACGGGCGGACGGGTCAGCACGACGCCGCACGGGTGCATCTTGGGATTCCGGGGGCGGCCCTGGAGCAGGTCGGCCAGTTCCAGGGCGGTGCGATACGGTTCCTCGTGGATCGGCAGGTCGCGGGTCTCGATGCCCGTTTCGAGGAGGGCCCGGAGCCGGCTGCCGCCGCTCCAGGGGAAGCGGTCGGTGAACCTCCGGGTCTGGCCCTCGCTCAGGCCGAGCACCTTCGCGACATCCCCGAACGCGCTTCGTGCCTGGAACGTCGAGAACCCGCCCACCACGGCGCAGTGGTCGGGGCCGAACTTCGCGAACGCCAACTCGACGACGTCGTCCTTGCGGTCGTGGGGGAAGTCGATGTCGATGTCCGGGAGCTTGTGCAGGGCCATGCGCTCGGGATTGAGGAAGCGCTTGAAGTACAACTCGAACCGGATCGGACAGACGTTGGAGATGCCGAGGCAGTAGCAGACGAGCGAATCCGCGGCCGACCCGCGCGTGATCCACTCGATCCCGGCGGCCCGACAGTCCTGCAACAGACTCCACGTGTGCAGGAAGAGCGCCTCGTACCCGACCATGGCGATGATGCCCAGTTCCTCGTCGACCTGCCCCCGCAGCGCCTCCGCGCGGACCCCGTAGCGTCGGCGCAGTCCCTCGATCACCAACCGTCGCAGGAAATCCCGGGCCGTCGAGCCGTCGGGCGGCTCGAACTCCGGGAACCGGGGCAGGCCGAACGGGAACTCGAAGTGGCAGGCGTCCGCGATCGCGCGGGTCCGCTGCAACAGGCCGGGGTGGCGGTGGCACCAGGCCGGGAGCCGCGCGGAGGCCCGGAACGGATAGTCGCCGGTCCGTTTCTCCGGATGCGGATGCCGGAGCAGCGTGCGGGTGCGGATGCTCTGGATGATGTCGTAGTGCTGCCGCTCGGAGGGCATCCCGTAATGGACGCGCGGCACGAGGATGCCGCGCGGGTGATCGGCCAGGTCCGGATTCGTGACGGCCCGGTGGAAGCGCGCGCCGAAGATCTTCTCCAGGCCGTCGTCGATGCCCACGGCGATCAAGCCGTCGGAATGCCGGGCAATGGCGTCGCGCGAAAACGGGAGCCGCTGCCGAGCGGCCACGGCGGATTCGTCCCCGTCCCCGTCCTTGTCCTTGGCCGGACCGGGCGGGGCGTCCTGCCTGGAAAGCAACCGGCACAGGTTGGCGTACCCGGTCCGGTCCTGCACGTAGAGGAACAACGGCCCGGCGTGGGTGGCCAGTTCCGCGCCGAAGATCGGTCGGACGCCCTTCAACCGGGCGACCGCGGCGAATTCCCCGGCGCCGTGCAGGTTTCCGAGATCGGTCTGCGCGATGGCGGGCAGGCCGTGCTCGAGGGCGAGCTCGACGATCCGCTCCGGGGACAGGGTGGAATCGAGGAAGGAGTAATGCGAATGGCAGCCCAGGGGGACGAAATCCGCCGGCCGGGGCGGCGCGATGCGGATCGTGATCCGGGGCGGGGCGGAAGGCGCCGGGAGTGGGCCCGACGGTCTGGACGCGGCGACGCCGCAACCACCCGGAGTACGGGCTTCGGCCCGCTTCGGTCCGGCCACGATTCCGTCGTGCCCCCGCGCCGGTGCCGCGGGGACATCCATCGCGTCGCGGGGCCCGTCGCGCAGGAGGAGGTCATGGCCGCGCAGGACGATCTGTCTGCCGTACCGCTGGCGCAGGTCCTCGACGGCGCCGATGGCCCGCTCGCGGCGTTCGCGGGTGGCGCCTTCGCCGGGCAGATCCAGTTCCCCGGCAAACCGTCCGTCGTACACGTTGGAGAGCTTCAACCCGACCATGCGCAGGCTGACGCGACGCTCCCAGGCCCGTTTCAGCAGGCCCTGGAGACGACCGTAGAGGTCGGTCTCGAGATTCGTCGGCTCGCGCAGGCTCTCGCTCGCCTGGCTCAGGTCGAAGTCGTTGTACTTCAGCGTGACCGTCAGCGTCCGCACCGCCCGGCCCTCGGCCCGGATCTTCGCGCACAAATCGTCGGCCATCCGCCGCAGGCAGGCCCCGGCAAAGGCCTCGTCGGTCAGGTCGACCGCGAAGGTCTCCTGGGCCGAGAAGGTCTTCTGCGGCGCGCGATCCTGGATCACCGGGCGGTCGTCGATGCCCTGCGCGAACAACCGGAGTTGCCGGGCCTGGCTTCCCGCCACCAAACCGAGCAGGTCGACGGGCATGGCCGCGATGTGCCGGATCTCGGCGAGCCCCGCGGCGTCCAGGCGACCGGACAGCTTCGGGCCGACGCCGGGCAGCCAGCGGTTCGGCAGGGGATGCAGGAAGGCGGCCTCCCCGCCGTCCGGGACGATCCGGAATCCGGCGGGTTTGTGGGCCTTGCTGGCGATCTGGCTGACGAGCTTGTTGGTCGCGAGCCCCTCGCTGACGGTGATCCGGAGGGATTGCCGGATGGCCCGCTGGACCGTGGCGGCGATCTCCGCGGGCGGCCGCCCGCGGTTCGGCGTGAGGTCGTAATAACCCTCGTCCAACCCCTGGACCTCGACGAGGGGCGTATGATCCTCGACGTAGGAGAACATGAGGCGGCTGAACTGCTCGTAGCGCTCGAAGTCGCCGGACACGACGATCAGCCGCGGACACAGCTTCCGGGCCTGGGAGGTCGGCATCGCCGCCCGGACCCCGAATTTCCGGGCCTCGTAACTGGCACTGGTGATCACGCCCCGCCGTTCCCCGCCGACAGCCATCGCCTTGCCCCGCAGCCGGGGATCGGACGCCTGCTCGACGGCGGCGAAGAACGCATCGCCGTCCAGATGGACGATGGCACGGGACATGGCGGCGGCGCGCCGGACGGGTCAGGACCGTTTGCGGATCAAGGCGACCATCACGCCCTGGATCACGAGTTCGTCCGCCGGGATGAGGTCCGGATACTTCGGGTTCTCGGCGCGGAGAAACGGGCGCCCCCGCTGGACCAGGAACGTCTTCAACGTGCTCTGGCCGTCGACGAGCGCGGCCACGACGTCGCCCGGGCGGGCCTCCCGTCCGTGCTCGATGATCACGACGTCGCCGTCGACGATGTGCCGTCCGATCATGGAATCGCCGCGAATGCGCAGGGCGAACGTGCGGCTGGTCGTCCGGATGCCGACGGACTCGATGTCCACGCTGATGCACCCCTCGGCCTCCTGCTCGCGATCCGCCGGGCGCCCGGCGGGGATGCTGCCGAGCAGGGGAATGTCGACGATGCGCCGCCGGAGGGACTGGAGGGGGGATGGGAGCCGGATCGACCGGGTTTTGCCGGCGGTCGTCGCCAGCAGCCCCTTGCGGCGCAGCGCCGCCACGTGCTTGGCGACCGCGCTCACGTGGGCCAGGCCGAGGTGGGCTCCGATTTCGCGATAGGAGGGCGTGGGTTCGCCCTGGGCCCGTTTCGCTTCGAGGAAGCGGAGGATTTCCTGCTGCCGGGAGGTGGCGTTGGGTTTCATGGTGAACGCATGTTCACCCCGCAACTGGACACCCTCGCCGGGTGGGCGTCAAAGGGAACTTGTTCACCGCCGCGGAATCGGGCGCTCGACGGAACCCGCCGGCCCGGCACCGGCCTCGTCAGACCGGAAGTTCCCTGCCACGCTGCCCTCCATGCACCTTCGCCTCGGCCTGTTCGCGGGCCTTTCCCTGTTCCTGTTCGCGCCGGCAGCCCGCTCCGCGGCACCGGCGGCGGACACGTCCTGGCCCCAGTTCCGCGGCCCCGGCGCCCGCGGCATCGGAACCCACCCCCGCCTCCCCGACCGGTGGAGCACCCGGGAAAACGTCGCCTGGAACGTCCCGATCCCCGGTCGCGGTTGGTCCTCCCCCATCACCTGGCGGGACCGGATCTTCCTGACCACCTCCGTCACCGACGCGGCGTCCGAACCGCCCCGGAAAGGGCTCTATTTCGGCGGGGAACGGATGGTGGTGCCGACCACGGAACACCGTTGGATCGTGCTTGGCCTGGATCTGGCGACCGGGCGGGAACTCTGGCGCCGGGAGGCCCATCGGGGCGCACCTCCCACCCCGCTCCACGTCAAGAACACCTACGCCTCGGAAACCCCGGTCACCGATGGCGAGCGGGTCTATGCCTACTTCGGCAACGTCGGCGTCTTCTGCTACGACCTCGAGGGACACCCGCTCTGGTCCGTCCGCTGGCCTCCCGTGAAGACGCGCTACGGCTGGGGCTCCGCCGCCTCTCCCGTGCTCCACGGGGACCGGCTCTTCGTCGTCAACGACAACGACGACGCGTCCTTCGCCGTCGCCCTCGACACCCGGACCGGGAAGGAACTCTGGCGCATCCCGCGCGATGAAAAGAGCAATTGGGCCACGCCCTGCGTCTGGCAGAACGAGAAACGCAACGAACTCGTCGTGCCGGGCACCCGCAAGGTCCGGTCCTACGACCTCGACGGAAGGTTGCTCTGGGAATTCGGCGGGATGTCGACGATCACCATCCCGACGCCGCTGGCCGAGTTCGGCCTGCTCTATGTCTGCTCGGGCTACGTCGGCGACAAGATCCGTCCGGTCTTCGCGATCAAGCCCGGAGCCAGCGGGGACATCACGCTGGAGCCGGGCCAAACCAACCAGGCGCATGTCGCCTGGTACCAGCCGCTGGCCGGCCCCTACAACCCATCCCCGCTGGTCTACGGGGACTATCTCTACGTGCTCTTCGATTTCGGTTTCCTCGCCTGCCACGACGCGCGAACGGGCCGGCTCGTCTACGAGAAGCAACGCATCCGCACCGCGCCGACCGCCTTCACGGCCTCGCCCTGGGCGGCCAACGGACGTCTCTACGCCCTGAGCGAGGACGGCGACACCTTCGTCTTCGAGGCCGGCCCCCAATACCGCCTGCTCCACCAGAATCCCCTCGACGAAATGTGCCTGTCCACGCCCGCCCTCGCCGCGGACCGCCTGTTGATCCGCACGTTCTCCCAACTTTACTGCCTGCGAAATCAGCCCTGACCCTCCCTCTCCAGGAACCGAGCCCAGACTCCCATCCCGGATCCTCCTAATCCTAATCCTACTCCTAATCCTAATCTTACTCCTCCCTCCATCGTTCGGGTTCATGGTCCCAATGCGTGTCCGGACTTTGGA
>CAZSOV010000249.1:0-12163 GCA_964608505.1 uncultured Verrucomicrobiota bacterium | reverse complement strand
TCCGGCGGAGGCCGGCGCGGGACCTCGACCAGCACATGGAAGTGATTGGACATCAAGCAGTAGGTGAGGACCCGAACCTCGCAGAACTCCTCGCATTCTCGGAGCAGCCGGACGAAGTGCTCCTTTTCGGCGGGGGCGAAGATGAAGCGCCGATCCACGATGCGGGAGACGCAGTGGTAATAGGCGAGGGGCAGGTCCGGCGGTGCCTTGAGACGCGGTCGCGGCATGCGGCGAACCCTGCAAAACCTCGGCTCGCGACGCAAGAATATAAACCGCGGGAATCGGATTATACAAAACCCGCGGGAACAATAAGGTAGGGTGATTGGTCGGCGATGGCGGGGGGCGGGGCGGGGCTCAAAGGTGGCGGATCCGGCCCTGGTACCGGGCGATGAGGGATTCGTTCCAGCCGGGGACGTCGGCGTTGCTGCTGGCGTACACGTCGGGGACATGACCGCGGGCAAGGGCGAGTTCGACGGCGCGTACGACGACGAGTTCGAGCAGGAGGATTCCGGTGATGCTCGAGGTGGGGCCGACCTTGCGGGGCAGTCCGGGCAGGTCGAGGGCCGCGTCGCCGACGACCCCGCCGTTGTCGAGGACGACGTCGGCGAGTTCGAACAGGCGCTGGCCGGAGGGATGCCGGGAGGAGAAGGCGCGACTGTGGGCCAGACTGGTGAAGGCGATGGTTTTGAGGCCTCGGCTCCGGGCTTCGAGGGCCATTTCGATGGGCACGGCGTTGCGCCCCGAGTTGGAGGCGATGACCAGGACGTCGCCGGCGGCGATGGGGTAGCGGTCGAGGAGTCGGGCGGCGTAGCCGGTCCGTTGCTCGTGCCCGGAGCTGGCGGACGCCCCTTCGTGGAGCATGAGGAGTGGATCGAGGATGGCTGCCGCCCGGGCGAGGCCGCCGGCCCGGTAGAAGATCTCCTCGGCCAGCATGTGCGAGTGGCCGGTGCCGAAGGCGTAGAGGAACCGCTCGGTGCACAGCGCCTCGGCGACCAGGGTGGCGGCGGTTTCGAGGGCGGATCGCTGGGTGGCGAGGGCGTCGGAGATCTGTCGGGTGACGAGGGTGTGGTAGGCGTCGATGGCGTTCACCGCCGGCGATCATGGCAAATGATCCGCGGGGAATCGAGGACGCCCATGTTCCGTCCCGGCGTCGGTCTCCAGACCGATGGGTTCAGTACTCGCGGTCCTTCTTCACGCCAGGCTCGGGCTGGGGATACCGCCCGTTGGCGTCCTTCTGGAGGGGCGCGGGGCCGTCGGGGGTGAGTTTGTCGACGTTCGGGGCGAATTCGTGCTCGGAGTTCAGGATCTGTTCGTAAGTGATCTCCTGTCCGGTATGAGCGGCCATGCGGCCCATCGAGGTGACGAGGCTGGCGATGGCGCCGCGGCGGGCCTCGTTGTAGGGCTTGTTCTCGCGGATGGCCTGCATGAGGTCGTCCCATTCGAGCTGGTACGGGCTCTTCTCGGGTTGCGGGAAGGCCCAGATCTGGTTTTCGCGGGTGAGATTGTGCCCCTTGAAGGTGCGGACCCGGCCCGGCGCATGGGCGGCGGTGGAGACGATGGCGGAGCCCTTGGTGCCGTGGGCGTAACTGGCGAACTCGTCCTTGCAGCCGGCGACGCTGCGTCCGGCGAAGAAGAACTTGGTTCCGTCCGAGAACGTGTACTCGATGGAGTAATTGTCGAAGTTCTGGTCGACGGCGTTGCCGCGATAGTGGCGGGCGCCGAGGGCATGGGCCTTGACGGGCCAGTCGTTCTTCATCCAGCAGAGTTCGTCGATCTGATGGATGTTGTAGTCGCTGAACAGCCCGCCGCTGGCCCAGAGGAAGCTGTGAAAGCGCTGTACCTGGTACACGACCTCCGGGAGGTTCTCCGGCTTGGGTCCGGTGTTCCCGGCGGGGCCGCCCATCCGGTAGCCGCGCAGGAACTGGAGTTCGCCGATCTCGCCGTCACGAATGCGCTGGTGCAATTCCTGGCGCCCGCGGCAGTGCCGGACCATGAGTCCGACGCCGACCTTGAGGCCCTTTTTGTCCGCCTCGTCGGCGAGAGCGAGGATCTTGCGGGTGCTCGGGCCGTCGACGGTGACCGGCTTTTCCATGAACACGTTGACGCCCTTCTGAATGGCGTAGGAGAAGTGGACCCACCGGAAGGCCGGCGGCGTCGTGAAGATGGCGACGTCGCCTGGGCGCAGGCAATCGATGGCCTGTTTGTACCCCTCGAACCCGACGAACTTCTGGTCGTCCGGCACCTGGACGCGCTCCTGATGTTCCTTGTGCAGGCCCTCGTGGCTGCGGGCCAGGCGCTGCTGGAAGATGTCCGCCATGGCGACGAGTTTCACCGGGCCTTTCTGGGTCGCGAGCGCGTTCGAGGCGGCGCCGGAGCCGCGTCCGCCGCAGCCCACCAGGGCGATCTGGACGGTCTGGCTGTCGACGGCGTGGACGTGGGGCAGGGTGACGCCCGCGAGCGCGGAAACGGCCGCGGCGCGTCCGGTGTCCTCGAGGAACCGGCGTCGGGAGGGAAGACGAGTCCCGTCCGTCGCGGGGGTGGTGGTGGTGGTGCGTTTCGAGGCAGGGGAGGGACCGGGGTTTGGCTTCATGGGCAATATCTGTGCCGGGGCTGGCGCCCGGGCGCCATTCAATTGGGGTGGGGCGACGCGGGGCCGACCGATTCGCCGCGTCGGGGGGGGCACGCGGTCCTCGATCGGCGGGCCGGGCATCGCCGACGAGCGGGGCGGTCGTGGCGGGGTGAAGGGTTCAGGGACCACCGGACTTCCAAGCGGCGAAGTCGCGGGCGACGTCGGCGCCCCAGGTTCCGTGCCAGGCGTAACCGTTGCGGCGTTCGGCCTCGATGAGCGCGAGGTCATACCGGGCGATGCCGTCGCGCCCGCAGAACATGGGGCGGTTCGAGTGAATCTCGTAGAACCGGGCCCACAGCGGAGGGGCGGTCGGGTCGGGCACGATCACCTTGTTACCTTCGCGACGTTCGACGCGGAGACCGTCGAGACGCGCGCGCTCGAACCAGCGGGCGCCGGCGTGAATGGCGGCGCGGATGCGGGGGGAGGGCGAGGGAAGAGACATGAGGAGGCGCAGGATCGAGGCGCTTTCGGCGCCGCTGAGGGAGACCAGTTCGTAGGACCGGGCGGGGCGGGGCGCGAAGGTGACCGCGTCGTGTTGCGCGCACCAGACCGTCAGGTCGCCGTGCACGCGGATCTGGCAGTCGAGGATGCACTCGATGCCGCGCTCGAACGCGGGATGGGCGCGGGCGCGAATGTCGGCAGGGAGGAAGGCGAAGTCGGGGGATTCGGGGAGTTCGCGGGTGAAGCGGAGGAGGCGGACCATCGTGTCGTCGTTGAACGTGATGTGGCGGGCGTAGCCGGAGCCCGGGGGGTGGGATTGGGGCCAGCCGCCGCTGGGGTATTGGGCATCGAGCACATGGCGCACGCCGCGCCGCACCGCCTCGGCGATGCGGGGATCCGGGCGGGACTGGCGGGTGCGGGCGAGGAATCGGAGTTCGTTCAAGGTGGCGCCGTTGTCGAACGTGCCGCGAAGGGTCGAAGGATCCCCGGTGAAGGGGCGGGTGGTATCGGTGTTCTTGGGCCAGTCACCGGCGGGGCACTGGTGGGAAAGCACGCCCTCCACGACGTTCGCGGCCTCGGCGGACGCGTACCAGGCGCCGGGTTGGCCGAGGAGTCGTCCCCAGTCGGGTCGCGTGGCTCCGGAGGCGGGGAAGGTCAGGGTGGGGAGGATGCCCCAGGCGAAGAGCAAGGCCGGGACTATGGCGTTCCGAGGGTTCATGGGTTGCCGGCTTTCTTCCTGGACGGGGAGGCCACCTGCCAAGCGGAAACGGGGGCGACCGCGAGGGGCGACCGCGAGGGGCGACCGCGAGGGGCGACCGCGAGGCTTGCGTGGGTGCGTGGGGGACGGGCATAAGTCGGGAGCACCCGGGACGGAGTCGGTCCAGGCGACGCGCGGGAGGCGTTGCTCGGCGCGGGCAACCGTTGCGGGAGCGCCACATGGGGGAACTCAACCCGGTTCGGACGCAGGCGTTCCTGTCCCACAACAGTCGGGACCGGGTCGAAGTGCGCCTGTTGATGGAGAGCCTGGAAGAGGCGGGGGTGCGCTGCTGGCTGGACGAGCGGGAGTTGAATCCGGGGGACGACGTGGACCCGGTGCTCGCCCGGGCGATGGAGGCATCGTCCTGCTTCGTGTACATCGTGGGTCGTTACGGTCCCGGCGATTACCAGCTTCGCGAGGTGTATCATTGGTTTGAACGCGTGGAGGCGGCGACGGTTGTCGACCGGCGCCGCAGCTTCGCCCTGTTTCTTCCCGGGGCCGATCTGGCGAAGGAACTGCGACGGCTGCCGCATTGGCTGACGAAGAAGATCTATCCGCAACTGGAGCGGGTGCCGCCGACGGGTACGTCCCTGGCCGCGTTGAAGGCCGGAATGCTGGGCGGGAATCGGCGGGAGGCCGCTCCGGCGGCGGCGAGCACCGTGGTTCCGGACGACGGGATGCCGCCGGAGGACCTGCCTTTGTTGTGCGACCGGGACGATCAGGAGGAGGTGCTCAAGCCGGAGTTGGAGACCCGGGCGGCGATGGACGAGAAATGGAAACGTCCCCGCTGGATTACGGTCCAGGGTTTGGAGGAGCAGGCCCCGATGGCCTACGTGCGGCGGTTGGCGACCCATGATTTCAAGGGGTGGCTGGCGGAATGGGGGCTCGCGGGGGCCCACGCGGGTGTGGGCGGGATTCGGTTGTTGCCGCTGCCCAAGCTGCCGGCGAGCCAGGGGCCGCCGGAGGCCTTCGCGGCATCGTACCGGGGAAAGATCCGGGAGGCGCTGAATTGCCAGCGGCCCTGCCGCAACGACGCCGAGTTGATCGACTGTCTGGTCGAGGCCGGGATCGGGTTGGCGATGCCGGCGCTGGCGTTGACGCTGGAGGAGGTGTTCCGCCCGAGCGGTCCGTCGTACCTGGAGCGGGTGGGGGAGTATTGGCGGCAGTTCCCGGATTTGGATGGGCGCGTCCGGATCGTCGCGTTCGTGATCGTGCGGAGGCCGGCCACGCTGGGTGCGCGGCGATGGCTCTCCGAGCGGTTGGGGTGGGGCGATGCGGGGCGGCTGCACTCGTGGATCGAGGCGGCCCGGAAGAGCGAGCGCGGCCCGTCCAGTCCCGCGGTCCTTCCGGACCTGGCCGACGTCGAGCGGGGTCACGTCGCGCGCTGGGCGGAGCGCGAGGACGTCCGCCCCCGGTTGGTGGAGGATTTGTCCGGGCGCCTGCTGACGGAGGTGTTCGGGAATCGGGACCGGATCCCCATGGAGGAAGCCATTGGGCGGCTGCGCCGGGTCCTGCTGCGGAAGGGGTAGGGATGGAAGCGACGACGAAACGAAAGGAGCCATGCCATGACCACAGATCCAACTTTCGGCCCCCCGGGGGTCGGGTGGCCGGTATTCCGGGGCGATCTGCCTGAAGCCGAGAAGCCGCAGAACCCGGTGGCGTGGGCCATGGCGGAGGACAGCAACGACGCGACGAAGGCGGCGGCGGCGTATCGACCGGACCCGGGGCTGACGCGGGCGGTGAACGTGGCGCTGCTGCTCGGGCAACCGTTGTTGCTCACCGGGGAGCCGGGCACGGGCAAGACCCAGTTGGCATACCGGGTGGCATACGAGCTGGGGCTCGAGCCGGTGCAGCGGTTCGACACGAAATCGACCAGTTCGGCGCGCGACCTGTTCTATGTCTTCGACCATCTGCGGCGTTACCATGCGGCGCACCGTGCGGGGGGGGAGGTCGACAACCGGGATTTTCTGGAGTTCAACGCGCTGGGCCGGGCGTTCCTGCTGGCCAATGCGCGCGAGCAGGTGGTCTGGGCGATGCCGCCGGGGGCGGAGGACGTGGACGCGCTGATGGCCGGGGCACCGCGGCGGTCGGTGGTGCTGATCGACGAGATCGACAAGGCGCCGCGGGAGTTTCCCAACGATCTGTTGCACGAGATCGAGGCGATGAAGGTGCGGATTCCGGAGCTGGGAAACCGGGAACTCGCGGCGCGGGCGGCGTTGCGTCCGGTGGTGATCATCACGAGCAATTCGGAGCGCAACCTGCCGGCGCCGTTCCTGCGGCGGTGCCTCTACTATCACCTTCCGTTCCCTGATCGGAATCAGTTGGCGGAGATCCTGCGGCTCCGTTTTCCGAGTCTGGCAGGGGGCGACGGTTCGTTTGTCCGGTCGTCGGTCGACCTGTTTCTGGGGTTGCGGGCGGCGGGATTGCACAAGGCTCCGTCCACGGCGGAGTTGATCCGCTGGATGCGCGTGCTGGAGCCGTGGTTCGGGTTGGGCGACGTGCGGCAGGTTCCGCGGGAGGTACTGGAGGGGAGCTTCGTGGTCCTGATCAAGTTCAAGGAGGATTTGGAGGCGGGGGCAGGTTACTTGAAGGGACTGTTGGAGGCCGGGGTTGCCACGGCGGCCGAGCCTCCCCGGTCGGCCTAGGAACGAGGATGGGGGTCCCGACCGCCAAGCCGGTTGCGACGTGGGCCGAGGCCGTGGCCAGCCTGGCGGAGGTGCTGCGGGCCGCCGGGATCCAGGTCTCGGTCCAGCATGGCCTGCATGCCGCGCGGGTTTTGGAGGAACTGGACGCCCGGGGGCAGTTGCGATTCGACGCGGAATATCTCGCCGGTTTCCTCGCGCCGATCTTTTGCACCCATCCCCGGCACCAGGAGCGGTTCCCCGACCTGCTGCAGGCGTGGTTGCGGATTCTTGGGCTGGTCCCGGACGAAGTGGCTGAACCGGTTTCCGACCCGGTTGACCCGTCCGAGGACCCGCGCTCGGAGAGGAGGAAGCAGGGCGGTGGCGGACCGGGGTGGCGTTGGATGACGCCGCGGCGCGCGGCCTCGGTGCTCGTGGGAGTGGTCCTGTTCGGCGTGGTGGCCTGGTGGTACCTGGCGAGGGGGGGGCGGGGCGGAGGCGAAGTCGATTGGACCGGGCAGGTCCTGGCCGAGGCTCCGGACGGCGTCGTCGCCGGCGCCGAGATCCACTGGGCGGGGATGTCCACGCGGAGCGACGCGAGCGGGCGCTTCGGTTTTCGGGCGCGTTCGCCGCAGCCCGGGGAGTTGACGGTGATCGCCGAGGGATACGAGTCCGCGAAACGGTCCGGGACGAACCTCGTCTGGCCGCTGGTCGTGCGGTTGAGGGCGATTTCCGGGCCCCGGGCCGATCCGGACGGGCCGCCGCCGCCACCCCCGCCTGAGCCCGGGGAACCGATCGTGATTCGTCCCGCCGCGTTCGAAACGGACGGGGCGCCTTTGGAATGGGAACTGGCGCCACCGACGGCACATCGAACCTCGGCGTGGTTCTGGCCGTGGCTCGCCCCGCTGGCCTGGCTGGGATTCGTGGCGTGGCGGGAGCGACGGCGGGAGGCGGCGGTGTTCGAGCGCCGGATGTCGGAGGAGCCCGGGCAGGTGGGGTCGTTTCGGGTGCCGACGGCCTCGCGTCTCGGGTTGGCGGGCGTTCCCGCGCGGGAGTTGGCCCGCGACCTGCGCCGGCGGCGGTTGGCGGGGACGGGTCAGTTGGACGTGGTGCGGACGCTGGAGGCGGCGGTGCGTCGACCGGGCCAGTACCTGCCCGTGTTCGGGGCGTGGGTGGAGTCGGAGTATCTCGTGTTGGTGGATCGTGGTTCGCCGCGGGACCACCAGGCCCAGTGGGTGGAGGAGGCGTTGAAGGCGTTGCGGGAATCGGGGGTGGGGATGGAGGTGCTCCACTTCGATGGGGACCCGACCTGGTGCTTTCCTCCGCCGGTGCCCGGACGCGTGGCTCTGGAGTCGCGCGTCCGCCTGGAAGAACTGGCGGTGCGTTTCTCGGATCATCGGCTGCTGTTGTTCACCGCGGGCGGCGGGTTTTTCGACGGCTATACCGGGCGTCCGGCGGCCTGGGTGCGCACGGTGGAGGCGTGGCCCGAGCGGGCATGGGTGACGCCGAACCCGGTCTCGCGCTGGGGCCGGCGGGAATGGCTGGTCGAGCGACTCGGGTTGGCGGTGCTGCCGATGACGCGCGAGGGCTTTCGGTTGTTGGGCGATCTGTTCCGGGACCGTCCGCCGTCCCGCTTGGCGCCGCCGGGGAGCGCCGGGGAGGAGGCGCGCCTGTTCGCCACCGCCGAATGGCGCTGGATGGAGCGACTCGACCCGGCGGAGGAGACCGTCGACGAGCTTTATTGGAGTCTGGTCTGGGAGTTCGGTCCGGCGGGAATGCGCTGGTTGGCGGCCTGCGCGGTGTATCCGGAACTGCATTGGGGGCTGACGCTGCAACTCGGGGAGCGGCTGATCCCGGACCTCGCGGCCCGGGAACCCATCCTGGCGCGGCTCGTGCGGTTGGTCTGGTTCCGGGCGGGAACCATGCCGGACTGGCTGCGCCGAACCCTGCTCGCGCGGCTGCCGACGCCGGAACGGGACCGTTTGCAGACCGAGGTCATGGGCGTCCTGGAGCGGGCCGGAGTGGACGTGCCGCGGTCGCCCCGCGCGGCCACGGAAAAGGGGAAGGCCGAGGTGGCGCTGCCGCGGAATCCCACGGCCCCGGGCAGCCCCAAGTCTGCGTGGTGGTCCAGCGGACTGAGGGCCATGGCGCGTTGGCTGAAGGGGCGGCATCGGGCGTTGCGTCGGGAGGAACTCCCCCCCGACAGCCCGTTGCGGGACTGGGTGTATCTGCGATTCATCTCCGGGGAACGGCTGGACATCCTCACCCCGACCGTGCCCGAGCGGCTGCGACGCGCACTCTTCCCGGAGGGGCAGGCCCGACTGGGACCGCGCTGGCAGGCCCTGGGGATGATCGTGGCGCTGTTCCTCGGCGTCCTCACCTACCTGGGCTACCCCCCTTGGGAACGCAGGAATCCCGGGGCCTGCCTCGCCGTCGCGGTGGCCGGGACGAACGACGTCGTGGCCGCGCTCTACGTCGACGGCAGCGTCGCGGTGTGGCCCGCGTTGGACCCCGGTGATCCCGCGGGGTCGCGTGGCCATTGGCTGAAGGTGGACGCGCCGGTGCGGGCCATCGCCATGGCGGACACCGAGACCGGGCCGGTCCTTGGATTGGGGGGACGCGACGGACAGGTCGTCGTCGGACCGGCAGGGTGGACGGGCACGTGGGGGCTTGCTGCGAGCACGAATCAGGGTATCCGGTCGGACGTGACGGCGCTGGTCGTGCTGGGGGCTGCGGAGACGAACTGGGTGGCCGTGGGGCACGCCGACGGCACGCTGAGCGCCGGTCATGCGGCGAACGCTGCGACGGTGACCGGGTACAACAGATCCGGGTACGGGCGTGTGAACGCGGGCAGTACCCTGCCCATCCGGGCTGTGCTTCTGGACGCCGACTCCGAAGACCTTGGGGTTTTGGATGGCGGCGGGGAGATTGCCGGGCTCTCGCTGTCGTTCGAAGAGGTGCGAAGCGAGCCATGGCCCACGAACGAGTTCGAGCTTCTGGCGCAAGCCCCCTCGTACTGGAGGATGAGTTACTCGACCAACGATCCGATGCAGCTGGCGTTGGGCGGGCGGGATGGCGCGGTCACCGTTCTCGAGGAGGGCGACGCCCTCGGGTTGTCTGCTCAACCGCGTTTTGTTCTGGATCGGCACGGCGCGGCGATCCTTGCGGTGAGCCATGCCCCGGGTGGACTCCGGTTGGCCTCGGCGGGGCTCGATGGGCAGGTGCTGCTTTGGGAGGGGGGCGAAGCGGGCAACGAGTACCGCCGCGTTTCGCGGATGGCCCGGCCCGATGGTACGGGGCGCTACTACTGGTCCCTGGCGTTCAGCCGCGATGGGCGAAGGTTGCTGGCCAGCGGTTCCGACGGGGCGGTTCGGGTGTTTCGCGTGCCCCCGGCGCCACGGTCGGCGCGACCGGCGGTCGCGGCGGACGTGCCGGAGACGGGCGCGGATGGGACGTCCTCGAACGTTCGTCCGGACGTGGAGCAGACAGGAAGCGGGCCGACGGCGAAGTAGGGATCACTCCGTTCTCAACCGGAGGCCGGAGGGCGCGGAAGGACGGGACGGGGGTGCGGAGGTCGCTTGTCGCGGGACCGCGGAAGTCTGAGAGCCGGCGAGCGGGCGTGACTGGAGCGGCGAATTGCCGGGAGGAGCCTGGGTGACGGGGGGCCGGTCCGTTTTTGCTGGCAGGCCGGAGGGAGCGGAAGGACGGGAAGGAGGTGCGGAGGTCGCTTGTTGCGGGACCGCGGAAGTCTGGGAGCCGGCGAGGGGGGCGGACTGGAGGGCCGAATCGCCGGGGGGAACCTGGGTTCTGGTCGGCCCCTGTTGCGTTCGCGGCGGCGGCAGGAGCGGGGCATTGGTCTTCGAGGCGAGCGCCGGGTCCGGGGTCTGGGTGCGATTCGTCGGTGAACTCCGGCCCGACGACGGAGGCGGAGTGATGGGAGTGTCGACGCCGGGCCGGGAGGAGGAAGTCCTGGGCGGGAGATAGAGGGCGGGGCGTTTGCCGGCTTCCGCGACCCAGTTGGATTGGGTGCGGGGCTCGATCCCACCCGGGCCGGGCGGCACGACGGTTCCGTCGCCGAGCACGACGTGATGATGGACCGGACAGAGCAACATGGGGTGACCCTGATTCGCGGCGTCGTCCATCGTGTTTCCGACGAAATACAGGTAGGTCACCTGGTCCGAGGTGACGGAGGTCCAGTTCGTCGCGGCGGGTCGGGATGCGTCGGAGGGGCAGACGAGCATTCGGGCGTCTGGAAGATAGTCGTTGGACAGGACCAACAGGGAGGGTGGGTTTGTGTCGTTCCAATCGGTGGCGTAGAGGCGTACCGCGAGCGAGACGTTCTTCAGATTGGTAACGCAGCGCAGGCTCGTGGCCCTCGCGGCCGCTTTCGGGGCGACCCGGTCGAACAGGGGGTCGGCCCAATCGGTGGTGGCTCCGATCAAGGAGAGGGCCATCAGCAGCGCCCAAACGGTGCCCAGGTTGATCGTCATCCACCCGGTCGTGGCGGCGAGGCGCGAGGGGCGGTTTCCTTCGCTCGATCCGCGGGCCTTCCAGCCAAGGCGCACCGCCAGCAGGGCGCCCACCAGAGACAACCCCGCGAGGGTCAGGAAGCCGGGATTGGGGCGCTGGGTCGTGAACCAGTCCTGGAGACGGGCCATCTCGGAGGCGACGCCCATGCCGATGGCCAGCAGCGCAACGCCGGCTGCCGCAAGTGCTCGCCGGAGCTGGGTGCGGGGCGGCTTGGGGGTGGGGGCCGGTGGCGGGGTGGACGGGATCACGGGAGGGGCGCGCGGCCCCCCGGGTCAGGCGCGCAGTTTGACGAGCAGGTCCTTGCTCTCGACGGTTTCGCCGAGGGCGGCATGGACGGACTCGACGACGCCGTCGACGGGGGCGGTGACGGTGGTCTGCATTTTCATGGCCTCAAGCATGAGGAGTTTGTCGCCCTTGTTGACCTTGAGGCCGACGCTGACGGCGAGGGCGGCGATGAGGCCGGGGATGGGGGCGGGGACCTGGAGGGGATCGGCGAGGTCGGCCTTGGGTCGGGCCTTGGCCTGGGGGGCGATCTTCTTGTCGTTGATGTAGGCCTCGCGGGTGACGCCGTTGAGTTCGTAGGAGAGCGTGCGGCGTCCGTCCTTGTCGGGTTCGCTGACGTTGACGAGGCGAATGATCAGGGTCTTGCCGGCCTCGATGTGGACGCTGATCTCCTCGCCGCGGCGGAGGCCGTAGAAGAAGGCGGGCGTCGGCAGGGCACCGACGTCGCCGAACTCGCGCTGGTGGCGGGCGAAATCGGCGAAGACCTGCGGGTACATCAGGTGGCTGAAGAGATCGTCGTCGGACGGATCCCGTTTGAGTTTCTCGGCGAGGTCCTTGCGGATCTTGTCGAAATTCGCGGGGGTGGCGATGGCGCCGGGGACGACGCCCTTCTGCTGGTTTTTGCGGGCTTCGGCGGCGCGTTTCTCGCCGAGCACGACGCGCTGGACGGCTTCGGGCCAGCCGCCGGGGGGCCAGCCGAGGCCGCCGGAGAGCATGTCGATGACAGACTCCGGGAAGGGCATGGTGCCGGGCTCGAGGTTGACGATGTCGGCGGGCTGGATGCCGCGGCTGAAGAGGAAGAGGGTCATGTCGCCGACGACCTTGCTGGAGGGCGTGACCTTGACGATGTCGCCGAAGAGCTGGTTCACCTCGGCGTAGAGCCGGGCGATTTCGGGCCAGCGA
>CAZSOV010000248.1:0-12184 GCA_964608505.1 uncultured Verrucomicrobiota bacterium | reverse complement strand
CGCTGGGCCTCGAACCGGCGCAGCACCGCGAGCGCGATGGGGAACATCATCAGGGCCGCGGCGGTGTTGGAGATCCAGAGCGTGATGAACCCGGTGGCGAGCATGAAGCCGAGCACGATGCGGCGCGGGCTGTAGCCGATGCGCGCCACCATGCCGAGGGCGAGTCGCTGGTGCAGGCCCCACTGCTCCATCGCCGCTGCCAGCCACATCCCGCCGAGGAACAGGAAGTTCACCGGATCGAAATACTGCAGGACCATGTCCGGAACGCGTCCGGCGCCCAGCGCGGGAAAGAGCGCGATGGGCAGCAGGGCGGTGACCCAGAGGGGGAACGCCTCCGTGATCCACCAGGCGGCCATGAGGAAAACCACGCCGGCGGCCCACGCCGGCGTGGAAGGCAGGCCGGACGCGTGGAGGGCGAGCGGCGCCAGGAGGAAGAGCGCGGGGCCGAGAATCAGGCCGGCGCGGCCACGCGTGGTCTGCCAGGGCATCACGGCACGGACGCCCGCGAGGTCCGCGTCTTGCGGCGATAGACCTTGTCGGAACTGGCCACGTAGAGATACGCGAGGTCGGGTCCCCCGAACGTGCAACTGACCGTGCCCTTGTCCTGGGGACGCGGGACGATGCCAAGGGGCTTCCCGGTCGCCTCGAAGACCTGGATCCCGAGATGGCTCGTCACCCACAGGCGCCCCTGGGCATCCGTGATCATGCCGTCGCCGCCGCTGTCCGTCCGACCTTCCGGCGCGCGGAGGCGCATCGTCCGCTCGCCACCGCGGAGGGAACCGTCCTCGGCGACCCGGAACGTCCACACGTTCAGGCCCTGGTATTCGGAGACGTAGAGCGATTTCTGGTCGGGACTGAGCGCGATGCCGTTCGGAGCCTGGATGCCCCCCGCGGCGGGCGCCGGGCCCGAGAGATCGCGGGCGCCCGTGGGAACCCGCACCACGCGTCCGGCGCCGGTGTCGGTGAAATAGATCCAGCCGGCCCGGGACACGACGAGGTCGTTGGGGTTCACGCCGGTGGCCACGGTTTCGATCTCCTTGCCGCCGGGGTTCACCGCCACGATGCGCTTGGCATTGTTCGTGCCGGTGCCCTGCACGCAGGCATACCCGATTCCATCCACGCCGAACTTCATGCCGCTGATCTTCGGGCCGCCGTCGAGCCAGAGCAGCGGGGCGTCGGTGGCGGTGTTGTCGACGACGTAGATCCTGCCTTTGGGCAGGTCGCTGAAGGCCACCAGCCCCTCGTCGTTCGAGATCGTGCCATCGGTGAACGCGTACCCGCTGCCCACGGACTCCCACTCGCCGGCGAGGGGGAGCTGGTCGAGGGCGACCGGGGGCGGGACGGCGGGCTTCAGGACGGGACGCCAGAGCCAGCGCAGGGAATCGGGCAGGATGGCCCCGCCGTGCTTGCCGTTGTGCGCGCCGTCGCCGTAGTCGAAACGGACGTCGTACCCCATGAAGCCGAGGGAGAGCGCCAGCTGCTGGTTGCCGAGCGGCCAGCTGCCGTGCTCGTTGTTCAGGTCGTTGGAGCCGTCCTGGAAAAAGACGCGGATCGGTTTGCGCGGGGTCTTGCGGACCAGCGCCGCGTAGGCATGGCCGCCGCGGATGTTCGTGAAGCTCCCGATGTGGGAGAGCACCTTGCCGAACGAGTTCGGGCGCTCCCAGGCGACCGTGAACGCGCAGATGCCGCCGCTGCTCATCCCGCAGAGGGCGCGCAGTTCGGGATCCGTCGCGAACCGGACCTGGAACCGACCTTCCACGTAGGGCAGGAGCTCCTCGATCACGAACCGCGCGTACGCATCGCCCAGCGAATCATACTCGACGCTGCGGTTGCTGCGGTTGCCCCAGCCGGACGCCGCGGGGGCATTGGTGCCGCGATGACCGGGATTGACGAACACGCCGATGGTCACCGGCATGTCCCCCTTGGCGATCAGGTTGTCGAACACGATGGGCACCCGCATCTGGCCGTTCGTGGAGACGTAGGCGTGCCCGTCCTGGAACACCATCACCGCCGCCGGCTTCGACGCGTCGTATTGCGCCGGAATGTAGACCCATCCATCCCGTTCCGTGCCCTCGAACACCTTGGATTCGGCGAAGCGAAACGATTCCACCCGCCCCACCGGGACGCCGGGGGCGCGCGCCGTGGATTCGGGACCCAGCACATAGGCATCGGCGGCGCCGGCGCCCGACTCGGAAAGAACGACGGCCAATAGGAGTGTGGCGAGCTGCCACGGGCGGGAGTTCATGCCGGGAGGATGGAGACCGCGCGCGGTGATCGGAAGCCCGGAATCGGGGCGGGGCGGGGCGGGAAGGTCGGGGCCATCGACCCAGTCCCGGGCCGAGCGGCCATCCAGGGAGCGTGCCGCACGTGCGCGCACCACAACCAAGGTGACTTCCCTGGCTCCACCTCGTCACCTTGGGGGCGACGCCGCGGTCCTGCCTCCCTCGTCCTCGTCGCTGCCGTCGTCCGGCGGCGGGGCGAACGCAGTCCGCGCACCGGGCCCGTGGAGGGCGGAGCGCGGGGGTCAGTCGCGGACGTACCCGTTCTCGCGGAACCACTGGACGGCGTCGCCGAGGGCCTGCCGGGGCGGGGTCTGGGGCAGGCCGAGTTCGCGGATGGCCTTGGCGGGGTTGAAGAACATCTTGTACCGGGCCATGCGCACCCCGGCCATCGGCGCCTTCGGCGGTCGCCGGGTGAGTTTGGAACCGAGTTCGTTGAGGCACGCGCCGAACCAGGCGAGGCGATAGGGGACCTGCCACGTCGGGGCCCGGACGCCGGTGAGTTCCTGGAGCACCGTCAGGGCCTCCTTCATCGTCCAATTGCCGGTCTGATTCCCGAGAATGTAGCGCTGCCCGATCCGCCCCTTCTCCGCGGCGAGCAGGTGACCGAGGGCGACGTCGCGGACATGGACATAGTTCAACCCGGTGTCCATGAAGGCGGGCAGGTTGCGGTTGAGGAAGTCGACGATGACCTGCCCGGTGGGGGTGGGTTTGACGTCGCGGGGGCCGATGGGCGCGGAGGGATTGACGATGACCACCGGCGCGCCCCTGGCGGCGAGCTCGCGCGCCACGACCTCGGCCCGCCACTTGGAGAGCTTGTAGTGATTGGACATCTGGGCCTCGGAGACCGGGGTGTCCTCGTCGGTGGGGGTGATCTGTGCCCGCGCCTCGGCCCGGGGCAACCCGATGCAGCCCACGGTGCTGGTGTAGACGATGCGCCGGCACCCGGCCCGCCAGGCTTCCTCGATCACGGCCCGGGTGCCCTCGACATTCGCCCGGTACATCGGGGCGTAGTCCGGCAGCCAGAGGTGGTAGCTGGCCGCCACGTGGAAGCACCAATCGCAGCCCGCCAGGCCCCGGGCCAGGGCGGCCCGGTCGCCGAGGTCGCCCGGCACCGTCTCGTACCGTGCGCCCGCCAGGCCACGCAGGTCGGCACCGGGCCGAAGCAGGGCCCGGACCTCGTGCCCGGAGGCAACCAGAACGTCGACGAGGTTCGCCCCGACGAAGCCGGACGCGCCGGTGACGAAGCACTTCATCCCGCGGCGGGTTTGCGGCGATGCCACACGTGGGTGGCGTGCCCATAGTAGAGTTCGGCGGCCTCCATCAACGTCTCGGAAAGCGTGGGGTGGGGATGCACGCAGTCCGCCAGGTCGCTGACGGTGGCGCCCATCTCGATGGCGACGACGCCCTCGCCGATGAGTTCGCCGGCGCCATGGCCGACGAGGCCCACGCCGAGAATCCGGTCGGTACCGGGCTCGACCAGCAGTTTGGTCAGCCCATCCGGACGGTCGAAGGTCAGGGCCCGGCCCGAGGCGCCCCAGGGGAACTTCGCCACCTGGACGGTGATGCCCTTGGCCTTGGCCTCCGACTCGGTGAGCCCGCACCAGGCGAGTTCGGGATCGGTGAAGACCACCGCGGGAACGACGAAGTCGCGGTCGGGCACCGACTCGCCGACGATGGCGTTGACCGCCAGTCGGGCTTCCTTGGACGCCTTGTGGGCGAGTAGCAATCCGCCCGCGATGTCGCCGATGGCATGAATCGCGGGGTCGTCGGTGCGCAGGTGCTCATCCACCAGCACGAAGCCCTTGTCGTCGCGCCGGGCCTTGGTGTTCTCGAGCCCGAGGTCGAAATCGGCGGGACGCCGACCGACGGCGACAAGGACGCGGTCGTAGAGTTCGTCGTGGCTGGCGCCGTCATGCTCGATGGTGGCGCGGATCTGTTTGCCCGCGGTGGCCATGGTCTGGACCTTGGCCTTGAAGCGCATCGACTTGAACTTCTTCTGCGCCGCCTGGACGACGGGCCGCGCGAGGTCGGGATCCGAACCGGCCAGGGCGGTCTCGGCGGCCTCGACCACGTGGACCTCGCTGCCGAGCAGGGCGTACACGGTGCCCAGTTCCATGCCGATGTAGCCGGCGCCGATGACGAGCAGGCGCGCCGGGATGTCGGGAATCTCGAGGGCCTCGGTCGAGGTCATGACCCGGGGGTTGCCGAGATCGAACGCCTTCGGCAGGGCGGGGACGGAACCGACGGCGACGATGGCATGGTCGAAGGCGAGGTATTGCTGGCCGGTGGCCGTCTCGACGCGGAGGGTGCGGGAGTCGTCGAAATGAGCCTTGCCCATGATGACCTCGACGCCGCGGGCCTTGGCGAGCGTCCCGATGCCGCCGGTGAGCTTGGCGAGCACCGAGTTCTTCCAGGCGCGGAGCTTGTCGAGGTCGATGACGGGATCGCCGAACGAGACGCCGCGGGCGGCGGATTCGCGGGCCTCGGCGATCATCTTGGTGGCGTGGAGGAGCGCCTTGGACGGGATGCAACCCCGGTTGAGGCAGACCCCCCCGAGGCGGTCGACCTCGATGAGGGTGACTTTCTTGCCGAGGTCCGCGGCATAGAAGGCCGCGGCATAGCCGCCGGGTCCTCCGCCGATGACGACGAGTTCGGTCTTCGCGGTTTCCATGGTGTCGAGTGTCAGGCCTTCAGCTGGACGTCCGCTTCGGTGAATGCCGACAGCGCGGTCACGAGATCGACCATGAACCGGGCGGCGGCGCCGCCGTCGATGAGACGATGGTCGTAGCTCAGGGCCAGCGGCATGAGTTGACCGATCCCCACCTCGGTGCCACGGACGACGGGCCGGGCGGACGTGCGCCCGACGCCCAGGATGGCGACCTCGGGAGCGTTGATGATGGGCGTGAAATGGGCGCCGCCGATGCCGCCTTGATTCGAGATCGTGAACGAGCCGCCCTGCATGTCGGCGAGGGCCAGCTTCCGTTCCCGGGCCCGGGTGGCCACCTCCTGGATCGCGACCGAGAGTTGCAGGAGGTCCAGTCGGTCCGCGTCGCGGATGACGGGAACGAGGAGCCCCGCCTCGGTGTCGACGGCAAGACCGAGGTGCACGTAATCCTTCAGGACCACCTCGCCGGTCGCGTCGTCGAGGCTGGCGTTGAGCAGCGGGTGCTTGCGCAGGGTCGCGGCGACGGCCTTCAGGACGAACGAAGTCAGGGTGAGCCGCGCGCCCTTCGCCTCGTACTCGGCGGCGAAGCGCTTCCGCAACCCGACGAGCGCGGTGACCTCGGCGTCGTCGAACTGCGTCACGGACGGCAGTCGCGTGGCGCTGGCGACCATCCGCTCCGCGATCATCCGCCGCAGTTGGGTGATCGGGCGACGGGTCACGGGACCCCATTGCGCGAAATCGATGGAGGGACGCGGCGCGGGAGCCGCCGGAGCGGAGTCCGGGGCGATGGGGGAGGCGGAGGGCACGGACGCGGCCAGGACACGCGGGCGGGCCGCCGCGTCCCGCAACCGGGCCACGTAGGCGGCGAGGTCCTGGATCTGGACCTGCCCGCTGCGGCCGGTTCCGGCAATCACCCGCAAATCGATCCCGAGATCGCGGGCCACGCGGCGCACGTAGGGGCCGGCGGAGGGGTTCTCGTTCAGGATCTGCTCCACGAACTCGCCCTCGACCTCGGCCACGACAGGCGGCAGTCCCGAGGGTGCCGGGCCGGTGGGCGGCGGCGGGGGGGGAACCGGGGCCGCCGTCGCCGGCCCCGCCGCGGGAGGACGGGGCGTCGCGGAGCCCCGGGCGCCGTTCCGCGCGGGGGCGGGGGCCGCGGGGGAGGGGGTTGAGGACCGGGACATGGCCGTGGCGGGGGCGGGAGCGGGGGCCGACGCTGCGACCGATCCGGCGGTCTCGAGCACCAGGATCAGCTGTCCGACGGCCAGCTTGTCGCCCTCCGCGACGGCGAGCCGGACGACCGTGCCGTCCGCGGGGGAAGGGATGGGGGCGACGGCCTTGCCGGTCTCGAGCTCAATGATGTTCTGGCCCTTCTTGACCAGGGCTCCGGCTTTCACCAGGACGCCGACGACGGTTCCGGAGTCGGCTCCTTCGCCCAGGTTGGGTAGCTTTACGTCCATAGCGAAATCGAAATGGGGGCGGATTGTGCCGAGGCGGCGTCCGGGGTGCCGAGCAGAATCTCCGGACCCGCCGCCCGCGGGCCGCAAGGATGGACCCGAACGCGGGAAGATCAAATCGGAGAATGGGCCGCGGGGAATTCGGGCTGGTGGGGTGACGGGTCGGGTGGCAGCGTCCGCGCCCGACGGACATGTGGCCCTTTCTACGTCAGCTCTGGCAATTCGTGAGTCCCCGCCGGAGCCGCCTGGGCTGGGGGGTCGTCGCCGGGGCCGTCTCCGCGGTGGGCAGTGCGGGGGTGTTGCTGGCGTTGAACCTCGTGCTCGACGCGATCTTCCCGACCGAAGGCGCGGCCATGCTGGGGAAGCTGGAGCGCCTGCCGGGGTTCCTGCGGGACCCGCTGGTGAGCGGCATGGAGGCCATCCGGATCGACGCGCGCTCCACCTGGCTGATGTGGTTCATCGCCGGGGTGCCCCTGGCGATGCTGATGCGGGGGTTGGGGACGTACTTCAACATCTACTGCATGCACTGGCTGGGGGCGTTCGTGGTGCATGACCTGCGCGTCCGGCTCTTCGCGCAGTTGCAGCGGCTGTCGATGGACTACTTCTCCAAGGCGCGCACGGGCGACCTGCTGTCCCGGATGACGACGGACACCCAGGCGATCCATCTCGCGGTGTCCACGGGCTTCGCGACCCTGGGCCGGGATCCCGCGGTGGTGGTGTGTCTGGTGGCGTATCTCGTGCTCATGCAACCGCGGCTGACCTTCGTGTCGCTGGTCATCTTCCCGCTGATCGTCGTGCCCGTCGTGCAGTTCGGTCGGAAGGTGCGCCGGTCCTGGAAGACGGCCCAGGCGCAGACGGCGGAACTGACGAGCCTCATGCAGGAGAACTTCGTCAGCGCCCGCGTCGTCAAGGCCTACAACGCCGAGGCCCGGGTGACCGAGCGGTTTGCCGCGACGTCCCGTTCGATCGCGAGCCAGCTCATGCGCCTGTTCCGCGCCAGCGAACTGCCCGGTCCGCTCATCGAATCCTTCGGGGCCGTGGGGGTCAGCCTGCTCCTCTATTATGTCTCCAGCCTGGGCCCCGGGCAGCGTCCGACCGCGGGCGACTTCACCGCCTTCGTCGGCGCCTTGTTTTCCCTCTACGCCCCGCTCAAGGGCCTCAGCCGGCTGTGGGGCTTCCTCGAACAGGGGCGCGCCGCCGGCGAACGCCTGTTCCCCATCCTCGACCTGCAGCCCGACATCGTGGACCCGCCGGACCCGCAGCCGGTGGACGGGCGCGGCGCGGTGATCGAATTCGACAGGGTGACGTTCGGCTACGGCGACAAACCCGCCCTGCGCGACTTCCAGCTCCGGGTGGAGCCGGGGCAGTTCGTGGCGCTCGTCGGGGCCAGCGGCTCGGGAAAGACCTCGGTCACCAACCTCCTGCTCCGATTCTACGACCCGCAGTCCGGCGCCGTGAGGATCGGGGGACGCGACCTTCGCGAGGTGCGCGTGAAGGAACTGCGGGACCAGATCGCCATCGTCACCCAGGAGACGATCCTCTTCAACGACACCGTCCGGAACAACCTCCGCATGGGGCGCTGGGAGGCCACCGACGCCGAAATCGAGACCGCGGCGCGGCACGCCCGGGCCCACGAGTTCATCCTGGCCAAGCCCGGCGGTTACGACGCGGTCATCGGGGAGCGGGGCTCCGCCCTGTCGGGCGGCCAGCGCCAGCGGCTCGCCATCGCCCGGGCGCTCCTGAAGAACGCGCCGATCCTCGTCCTCGACGAGGCCACCAGCGCGCTGGATTCCGAATCCGAACGCGCTGTGCAGGCGGCGCTGGACGACCTCACCAAGGGTTGCACCACGATCTGCATTGCCCATCGCCTCTCGACCATCCAGCGCGCCGATTGGATCGTCGTGATGGACCAGGGGCGCATCATCGAGTCCGGACGTCACGCGGACCTCCTGGCCCGGGGCGGCACCTACCGCCGCCTCCACGACCTTCAGTTCGCCGATTGACGGGGCGCGACGATCCGCCGGCGGTACGCCTCCTCCACGATCGCGGCGTGCCGGTCCCAGGAGAAACACGCGGCGCGAGCCAGCCGCTCGACCCGGCAGGGGGACGCCTCGGGATGAAGCAACCGGTGGTCCACCATCGCGATCCATTCCGGCACCCGGGCCACCGGCGCGTACCGTATGGCATCGGCCCCCACCTCCCGGAGCGTCGGCAGGTCGCTGGCAATCACCGCGGCGCCGCACGCCAATGCCTCGGCCACGGGCAGTCCGAAGCCCTCCGCCTCGCTCGGTTGCAGCACCGCCCGGGCCCGGCGGTATCCCTCCACCACCACTCCGATGGGCTGGCGGCCCAGCCAGGCGATCTCCCCGGCGATCCCGAGGCGGCGGGCCTGCTCCAAATGCGCGGGCGTGGGCTGCCCGCCGATCTGCACGAGGCGCACCCCGGGATGCCGCGCACGGACGCCGGCGAAGACGTCGAGCAGGACGTCGATGCGCTTGCGCGGAATGCAGCTGCCGACATGCAACAGAAACGGGTCGGTGCCCAGCGGATGCCCGGAGGACGCCCCCGCCGCGGTGCCGCCGTCCGGGGCCGGCGTGAAGACGGACCCGACGCCCAGCGGCGCCGCGACGAGCCGATCCGCCGTGATCAACCGGGCCTCGAGGATTTGCCGGGCCACCTCCGAGGTCGTGTGGAAGACCACGGCCGCGCGCTGGAACCCGCGCAGGATGCGACGGGCCATGGCCTTGAACCAGGCCGGGCGCGGTTCCAGCTCCGGATGGAGCAGGCACCGGAAAGTGTCCAGGTCATGGCAGAACACCCCGGTCCGGTCGGCCGGCAGGTCGTGGAGCAGCTGCGAATAGCTGTGGTCGACGAGGTGAAAGACGTCGAACCCGGAGCGCGCCGCCCGGAGATGGCGCGGATAATCGACGAACCGGTTGGCCAGCCGGTCGATGTTGCGGGCGGCGCGGTGGCGGCCGAAAAACGGCAGGCGCTGCAACCGGATGCGGAGCGGAGGCCGGATGCGCTCGGCACGGAGCGTCGAAGCGGAGGGCCAATGGGCAAGGAGTTGATCCCCGCACAGGTCCATGCTGGGCCAGTCCTCCTCCGCGAAATCGCAGATCACGCCGAGTCGCGTCGATGGAATCACCGGGGCGGGAGAATGTTCGCGGGCGCGGGGCCCAGGCAAGCGTGGCTTGGGCGCCCGGCGCGCCAGAATTCGATTGGGCGACCCGCTGCCGCCGGGGCAGCATCGGGACATGATGCGACGAGTCCTGACGGTGGTCCTTCTGGTCCTTCCCGGCGTGGCCGGCGTTTCCCTGGGCGCGCCGGCGTCGGCGTCCGCGTCGCGCCCCATGACCTTCGACGACCTGCTGGCCTTTCGCCGGGTCGGGGAGCCCGCGCTGTCCCCCGACGGCCAATGGCTGGCCTATGCGGAATCCGAGGTCTTGAAGGACGAGAACCGGACGCAGTCCGATCTGTGGTTGGTCCCCGTGGCGGGCGGAGCGCCGCGCCGGCTCGCGGGTTCGCCCAAACATGACCGTCATCCGTCCTGGTCGCCGGATGGCCGTTGGATCGCCTTCGAGTCGAATCGGGACGGTGACTTCCAGATTTACGTGATCGCCACCGACGGCGGGGAGGCGCGCAAGCTGACCACGCTGGCGACGGGCGCGAACCAGCCGGTCTGGTCGCCGGACGGCCGGCACGTCGCCTTCATCTCCGGCGTCTTCCCGGAATACTCGGAGCGCCCGTTCCGCGAGGCCGATGCCGCGAACAAGGCCAGGCTCGAGGAACGCGAGAAGAGCAAGGTCAAGGCGCGCATCCTCGACCGGTTGCTGTACCGCCATTGGGATGCCTGGGTGGACGGTTTGCGCCAGCACCTGTTTGTCGTGCCGGTCAGGAACGGCGAGGCGGCGGGCGACCCCCGGAATCTCACCCCCGGGGATCGCGACGCCGTGCCGACCTCCTCGACGTTCCAGTCGGGCGACGAGTTCGCCTGGTCGCCGGACGGAACGGAACTCGCCTATACGGCGACCCCGACGCCGCCCCGGGAAGAGGCTTGGCGCACCAATCACGACCTGTACGCCGTGAAGCTCGCGACCGGCGAGCGCCGGTTGCTCACGACGAACCCCGCCGCGGACGGGTGCCCGCGCTATTCCCCGGATGGCCGGTGGCTGGCTTACCGGGCCCAGTCCCGTCCGGGATTCGAGGCGGATCGATGGCAGTTGATGCTGATGGAGCGGGCCACCGGACGGACCCGAAGCCTGACCGCAACCCTCGACACGTGGGTCGAGGGGATCGCGTGGACGCCGGACTCCCGTGCGGTGGTGTTCGACGCGGAACGAAACGGCACCAAGCCCCTCTGGTTGGTTTCGGTGACCGAGGCCGACGCGTCGCCTCGCGTCGCGGTGGAGGGCGGGGTGAACGGGGATGCCTCGGTGACGCCCGACGGGCGGCACGTGGTCTTTACGCGTGCCGGCATGAGGGCGCCGGCGGAAGTCTGGCGGGCCCGGTTGGAGGGAATCGACGCCGAGGCCATCACCTGGGTCAACGGTCCGCGCCTGGCCGCGTTGGATCGACCCGAACCCGAGTCCGTCTCGGTGGAGGGGGCGGGCGGCGTGCCGGTTCAGATGTGGATCCTGAAGCCGCCGGGTTTCGACGCCGCGCGGAAATGGCCGCTCGTCTTCTGGGTCCACGGCGGCCCGCAGGGCGCCTTCCTCGATGCGTGGTCCTACCGTTGGAACCCGCAGTTGTGGGCGGCCCAGGGCTACGTCGTGGCGATGCCGAATCCGCGCGGTTCCACGGGGTTCGGCCAGGAGTTCGTCGATGGCGTGTCGGGGGACTGGGGTGGCAAGGTCTACGCGGATCTCATGGCAGCGCTGGCGCACCTCGAACGGCAACCCTGGGTGGACACCGCGCGGATGGCCTCGGCGGGCGCCTCGTTCGGCGGGTACATGATGAACTGGTTCCAGGGCCACACCGACAAGTTCCGGACCCTGGTGACCCACTGCGGCGTGTACAACTTCGACACCATGTACGGCACCACGGAGGAATTGTGGTTCGACGAATGGGAGCATGGGGTTCCGTGGGAGACCTCGAAATCCGCCGAACACTCCCCGCACCGGTACGCGGCGCGGTTCCGGACCCCGAACCTGATCATCCATAATGAGCTCGATTTTCGCGTGCCGGTCGCGCAGGGCATCGACCTCTTCACCGTCCTGCAACGGAAGGGGGTTCCGTCCCGTTTCCTGTATTTCCCCGACGAAGGGCACTGGGTGCAGAAGCCGCAGAACAGCGAATTGTGGCACCGCACCATTTTCGACTGGCTGGCGGGGTACCTGAAACCTTGACCCTGAACTGGACCGCCGGACCCGCGGGACCGCCAAAGGCCAAAAGCCTATGGATAAAGTCCGGGATATTTCTATTGCGCGCGGAGAGGGTCGTGGGGCAGGGTGCGGGGCATGCCGACCGGTCGATTGCTGGCGCCACCCGATCATCCCGCCGCCGTCTATCACTGCGTCTCCCGCGTCGTCGATCGACGCTTCATCTTCGGCGCCGCCGAGAAGGAACATTTCGTTCGACTCCTCCGCGAGGCCGAGGAGTTCTGCGAGGTGCGCATCCTTACCTTCTGCCTCATGTCCAATCACTTCCACGTCCTCGTGGAGGTACCCAAACCGCCCGAGCCGCACCTGCGCCCCACGCCGGAACGGGTGCTGGCCAAGCTGGGGAAGCTGTCCGGGCACCAGAACGTCGGGTTGGTCCGCCAGCGCTTCGAGATGTAC
>CAZSOV010000247.1:9003-12188 GCA_964608505.1 uncultured Verrucomicrobiota bacterium | reverse complement strand
CTCCCGGCACCAAGGTCAAAGGCAAGATTCGCAACCTCACCAGCTACGGTGCTTTCATCGAGCTGGAAGAAGGCTTGGACGGCATGATCCACGTCTCGGACATCTCCTGGACGCGCAAGATCAACCACCCCTCGGAGGTCCTCAAGAAGGGCGACGTCGTCGAGGCCGTCGTGCTCGAGGTCGACCGCCCCAACCAGCGCATCGCGCTCGGCGTGAAGCAGCTCGCCGAGGATCCGTGGGAACACATCGACCGCCACTACAAGGTCGGCGATCTCGTCACCGGCAAGGTCACCAAGCTCGCCTCGTTCGGCGCCTTCATCGGCCTCCAGAACGAGATCGACGGCCTCGTCCACATCTCCCAGGTCAGCGAGGAGCGCGTCGAGAAGATCAAGAACGTCCTCGGCGTCGGCCAGGAAGTCACCGCCCGCGTCGTCAAGATCGACCGCGGCGAGCGCCGGATCGGCCTTTCCATCAAGGCCGCCAACTACACGCCCGAACAGCTCAAGGAAGAGCAGAAGATCCTCGACGCCCTCAAGCCCGGCGAGGACCTCGTCGCCCTGGCCTCGGCCTTCGATGCCGCCGACGAACTGCGCCTCTCCCGCGACGGCGACAAGTAGTCCTTCCGAATCACGTTACGTCCTTAGCACGAGGCCGATCCGCGAGGATCGGCCTCTTTTCTTGCCCCGATTCCAGATTGCCCTGCCGCGGTTTCGGGAGTGACGCCTCGCACGCAGCGTGGGAGCCTCCAAGCCGCCTCCCCTGATTTTCCGCTCATGAAAGCACCCAGTCCCTCTCCGATGAAGATACGACGATCCGCATCCGCCATGGTGAACCGACCGGTCCTGGCGCTGCTGCTGTCGGTGGCCCTGCCCGCGTTCTCGGCGGACCTCCCCGCGCTCAAGGACACCTTCCGCGACCAGTTCGCGGTGGGAACCGCCGTCAACCGCGGCATGGTCACCGGCACGGCGTCGTTTCGCCGCTCGACGGACCTGGTGGAGCGGGACGTTGCACTCGTCAAAGCCCAGTTCAACCAGATCACCGCGGAGAACGACATGAAGTGGCAGCTCATCCACCCGCGCGAAGGGGCGGAGGGCTACGATTTCGGCCCGGCGGATGCCTTCGTGGAATTCGGGATGAAGCACGGGATGCAGGTCGTCGGACACACGCTCGTCTGGCACAGCCAGACACCGAACTGGGTGTTTGCCGGCACCAACCCGCCGCCCCCGGGCGCCACCAATGCCGCGCCCACGCCGCCCGCGCCGCCCGCGGTGACCGCCGCGGCCTCGCCCACGAATGCCGGCGCCCAGGGCACCAACCGGTTCGGGCGCGGCCGGTTCGGACCGGGTTTTGGCGGCAACTTCGGGCGCTACGACGGTCCCCGCGCCTCCCGCGAGCAATTGCTCCAGCGCATGCGGGATCACATCCACACGGTGGCCGGACGCTATAAGGGCCGGGTCAAGGTCTGGGACGTCGTCAACGAGGCGCTCGCCGACGGCAACGGCACGAACGTCCTGCGCAGCTCGCTGTGGTCCGAGATCATCGGGCCCGACTTCGTCGCGAAGGCCTTTCAATTCGCCCACGAGGCGGATCCCGGGGCGGTCCTTCGCTACAACGACTACGGACTCGAGAACCCGGCCAAGCGCCGGAGGCTCATCACCCTGATCAAGGACCTCCAGAAGCAGGGCGTTCCCGTCCACGCCATCGGAACCCAGGCCCACGTCAACGTGGGGATCACCTTCGAAACCATGGACCAGGCGCTGACCGAGATGGCGACGCTCGGGCTTCCCATCCATGTCACCGAACTCGACGTCAACGGCGCGCAGGGCGGACAACGCGGCTTCGGCGCGGACGTCGGGGCCAACGCCGCAACCACGCAGGGCGGACTCGTGGAGGATGCGGATCGCAAGCTCGCCGACGCCTATGCCGGGATCTTCCGGGCGTTCCTCAAGCACCGGGACTCGGTCAAGATGGTGACCTTCTGGGGCGCCAACGACGCCGTCTCCTGGCGTTCCGCCGGCAAGCCTCTCCTCTTCGACGGCGAAAACCGGGCCAAACCCGCCTACGACGCCGTGATCGCGGTCGGGAAGAACGCCGTGGTCAAGTGAGCCTCCCCCATGAGACTTCGACTCTGGCTCACCGCCCTCCTCTCGCTCCCCTCGACCGTGCTCGCGCTCGACGGGGAGATCCGGATTCATGACCCCTCCACCCTCGTCCGCTGCGACGGGCGCTTCTACACGTACGGCACCGGCGGCACCTGCCTCGTGTCGGAGGACGGCTGGACCTGGCGACGCGGGACCACCCCCGAACGCCGCGGCATGGCACCGGACATCGTTCACGTCGGCGACCGGTATCTCATGTACGTCGCGCGGAACGTCGGCGCCCAACCGCGGGCCGACATCAACCTGGTCTGGACCCGCAGCCTCGACCCGGAATCCCCGAACTACAAATGGGAGGAGGCGGGCGTGGTGGCCATGTCCGACGGCCTCGAGGACTGCAACGCCATCGATCCCGGACTGCTCCTGGATCCGACCGACGGCCGGCTCTGGATGGTGTACGGCTCGTACTTCGGTTACCTCCGGCTGGTCGAACTCGATCCCCGGACCGGCCAGCGCCGCGCCCCGGACGAACCTCCCGTGAACCTCGCCGTCAACTGCGAGGCGCCGATCCTCATCCATCGCGAGGGCTGGTACTACCTGCTGGCCACGCACGGCAGCTGCTGCCGTGGCGCCGAGTCGGGTTACAACATCCGGATGGGCCGCTCGCGAAAGATCACCGGCCCGTACCTGGATCACACCGGACTCGATATGATCCGGGGCGGCGGCACGCTGTTCGCGGGCTCCCGCCGCCGCCACATCGGCCCCGGCCATTTTGGCCTGCTGGACCTCGGCGACGGCGTTCAGAAGTTCTCGTGCCACTACGAGGCCGACCTCGATCGCGGAGGCGCCAGCGTGCTCGATATCCGCCCGTTGCTCTGGCGGGACGGCTGGCCGGTCGCCGGGGAGAACGTCGTGCCCGGCACGTATCAGATTCGATCCGTCCGCACCGGCACCGCCCTGGAACTCTCCGTCCAGGGCGTGCCCGTGGGCGGCGCCCGACCTCGTCGCGGCGGCCCCCCGGGAGCCGCGGGCCTGGGCGGTCCCGGCGGTCCCGGTGGTCCCGCCGGCAGTGCTCCCGCCGGCCCCCCC
>CAZSOV010000247.1:0-8993 GCA_964608505.1 uncultured Verrucomicrobiota bacterium | reverse complement strand
GCACCGCTCCCCCAGGAGGCCCCCCAGGAGGCCCCCCAGGAGGCGGAATATTCGGTGGCACCGGCCGCGGCCCAATTCCCCCGCAGAACCCCGCCGAAGTCTCCACGAACTGGCCGGCGGGCCGGGTCGACGTGCGCCTCGCCAACTACCTGGACCAGGCACAACAGAAATGGACCCTGACGGCGGTGACGAACGCCGGCGGTTATCCCGGTTCGCCCTATTTCAGAATCATGCTCGCCGGCACCGACCGCACGCTCGCCGCGACGGACGACGCCGAATTGATTGCGCTGCCCGCGTTCGCCGGAACCCCGGAACAACTCTGGCGCGTCGAGCAACTCCCGGACGCCACCTGGCGCCTCATGCCCAAGGCCGTTCCCGGAACGAAGGAACCCCTCGCGCTCTCCGCCATCGGCGCCAGCTCCCCGACGCTCTCGAAGTTCGATTCCGCCGACGACCGGCAACGATGGGAGCTGCTGGCCGAGTGACCTCGCATGACGAAGCCCATGAATGCCCTTCGCGCCCGCCTGCTTCGGTCCACCCTCGCCGTCCTCGTCGCCTCGCTGGTCCCCGCGATGGCCGCCGAGGGCACCGCGCGCCCGCCCGCGCCGTCGCTCTTCCCACCCGCTGCCGCCGAAACCGCGCCCGATGCCGACGGATTCATCCGGCGCTGGATCATCCTCGAGCCGATCCGCTCCAACACGGGGCTGGCCGACGCGGCCGTGAAGGAGGCGGTGAGGAAGGAACCTTTCCCCGATCAGCTCGCCGTCCTTCCCCGCGACGGCGGCAAGGTGCTCGCCGGCAGCGAGGAACTCCTGTGGCACGCGGTGGAGTCCAGGGATTACAACGTCAACCTCTACCACTTCGCCTACGCGCTCGGTAAACCCACGTCCTTCGTGTTGTTCTGGGCCGTCGCCGTCGTGAACTGCCCGGAGGAAACGCCCGGCGTCCGCCTCGCCATCGGCTCGAACGCCGCCTCCGTCTGGTGGGTCAACGGACAGGAGGTCATCGGAATCTACGGCGACCGCCAGACCGTGATCGACGACGGGGTCTCCAAACGCCTCACCCTCCGGAAGGGACCCAACGTGGTGCGTTGCGCCATCGTGAACGGCGGCGGTGCCACCGATTTCTGCGCGCGATTCCTCGACGCGACGGGGCGCCCCTTCCACGGATTCACGATCCGGGCGGGAAACCCCGCGCCCTGAACCGAACCCGACCCACCGCTTTCTCCCATGAATTGGCGCACCCTCCGCTTCGCCTCGCTGGCTCCCGTCCTCGTGGCCACCGCCTTCGCACAGGTCAACCGCCCGCCACCCCTCCAGTCGCCCGTGGTTCATGACGACCGGACGATCACCTTCCGCTTCCGGGCGCCCGAGGCCCGGAAGGTCGAACTGAGCGGCCAGTTCCTCCAGGGCACCCGGGCGATGCAGAAGGACGAGGCCGGCGTCTGGTCCGTCACGGTCGGGCCGGTCGAGCCCAACCTCTATCCGTACAACTTCGTCGTGGACGGGATCGGCGTCGCCGATCCCGCCAACCAGGACCTCTTCCCCAACGAGCGCTTCAAGGCCAGCCTGGTGGACATCCCCGGCGATTCGCCGTCGCTCCATGCGGTCCAGCCCGTGCCCCACGGCGAGGTGGTCTACTCGTTCTACGAATCCAAGGCCCTGGGGCGGACGCGCCCGCTCCTCGTCTACACGCCACCCGGCTACCGGGCGGGCACCGCGAAGTACCCCGTCCTGTACCTCGTCAGCGGCACCACCGACACCGAGGAGACCTGGTTCCGCGCCGGACGCGCGAACTTCATCCTCGACAACCTCATCGCCCGGGGGAAGGCGGTGCCCATGATCGTCGTGATGCCGTACGGGAACATGCTGGCCGGCACGCCGATGCCGAGCTCGCCCCAGGCCGCCGAGATGTACCGGCTGTTCAGCGACGAGTTGCTCGCCGAAATCGTTCCCCACGTCGAAGCCAGCTACCGCGTCGTCGCGGACCGCGAGCACCGCGCCATCGCCGGCTTCTCCCGCGGCGGCGGCCAGTCGTTGTTCACCGCGTTCAGGAACCCGGACAAGTTTGCCTGGATCGGCTCCTACGCCGCCTACCTCACGCCCGAAGTCTGCGAGAAACACTTCGCCGAGCTGGTTTCCCGTCCCGACGAGACCAACGCCCGACTGAAGCTCCTGTGGCTCGGCGTCGGGAAGGCGGATTTCCTCTACCCTCAGGCCGTCGCGTTCAACGCCTATCTCACCGACCGGAAGCTCCGGCACGTCGAACTCATCACCGAGGGCGGCCACACCTGGATGAACGCCCGGCACTACCTTGCCGAGACCCTCCAGCGCTACTTCAAATGACCCGCCCCCTCCCGGTGCGCTTCCTCGTTCTGCTCACCCTCGCCTTCCTGGCCGTGGACGCTCCCGGCCAGGACACGCGTCGCTTCGTGTTCCTCTGCTTCGGCCAGTCGAACATGGAGGGCTTTCCGGGCATCGAGGAGCAGGACCGGGGCCCGGTGGATGACCGCTTCCAGGTGCTCGCGGCCGTGGATTTCCGCGACCCGAAGCGCGAGCAGGGCAGGTGGTATCCGGCCGTTCCCCCGCTGTGCCGCCCCTCGGCCGGTCTCGGCCCGGCGGATTATTTCGGCCGGACCCTCGTCGCCCACCTGCCCGCCCAAACCTCGGTGGGTCTGGTCAACGTCTCGATCGGCGGCTGCAAGATCGAACTCTTCGAAAAGGAAACCCATCCGTCCTACGTCGCCACCGCGCCCCGCTGGATGACCAACACCCTCGCGAAATACGGTGGCAATCCGTACCGGCATCTCGTGGCGATGGCCCGCATCGCCCAGCGCGACGGAGTCATCAAGGGCATTCTCCTGCACCAGGGGGAGTCCAACTCCGGCGACAAGGATTGGCCGCGCAAGGTCCAGGGCATCTACGAGAACCTGCTGCGCGATCTCGACCTCCAGGCGAAGGACGTGCCTCTGCTCGTCGGGGAACTGGTCGGCGCCGACCAGAACGGTGCCTGCGCCGGAATGAACTCGATCATCGCCGGCCTGCCCGCCCTCGTGCCCACGGCGCACGTCGTCTCCTCGTCCGGTTGTGCCGCGCGGCGGGACCGTCTCCATTTCGCACCCTCCGGCTACCGCGAGCTGGGACGGCGCTACGCCGAAGCCATGCTGCCGCTGCTGGGTCTCAAACCGTCGGATACGCCGCGGACGACCCCGCCATGACCCCGCCATGACACGACAGAACCTCAGTCTCCGGGAGAAGTTCGGCTATGGCCTCGGGGACATGGCCAGCAACATCGTCTATCAGGCCGTCATCAACGTCCTGATGTATTTCTACACCGACGTCTACGGCATCGAGGCCGCTGCCGCCGGAACGCTGATGATCGTGGTGCGTATCTTCGACGCGATCACCGACCCGATCATGGGGACGGTGGCCGACCGCACCCGAACCCGGTGGGGCCGTTATCGCCCCTGGCTGCTGTGGGGGGCCGTTCCGTACGGCTGCCTGGCCGTCGCCGCCTTCATCACCCCGGACGTGTCGGTCGGCATCAAGCTGGTCTACGCGTACATTTCCTACGCGCTGCTGATGACCGCCTACACGGTCGTCAACATCCCCTACTCGGCGCTCGCGGGCGCCATGACCGCGGAGAAGGACGAGCGGTCGGGGCTGCAATCCTGGCGCTTCGGCATGGCGATGGTGGGCGGCTTTCTGGTGACCGTCTCCATCTGGCCGCTCTCCCGGTTGCTCGGGGGTGGCGGCAAACCCGCGGACCTCCAGCTCGGCTTTCCCTTCGCCGTCGGACTCCTGGCCATCGTCGGTGTGGTGGCGCTCCTTGGTTGCTTCGCCTGGACGCGGGAACGCGTGTATCCCGGCGATGAAAACCAGGGGGGAACCCAGTCCAAACCGAGGGTGTGGGACGACGTCCGGGCCATGGTCGGCAACAGCCAGTGGCTGGTCATCTCCCTCGCCATGTTCGTCATCCAGATCCGCGGCGGCCTCCAGGGCAACGTGAAGCCCTACTTCATCAAGTACTACATCGAGCACGATCTGACCGGCATCTTCTCCGTCACCGAGAACTTCATGGCCCTCTACATGGGGCTGACGATGCTGGCCGGCGTCGCCGGGGTGGTGGTGGCCAACCGTCTCTTTCTCCGCCTGAAGTGGTGCAAGGTCACCGTGATGAAAACCGCGCTGATCGGCTCCCTCGTGCCCAATTCCCTCCTGCTCGTGGTGCCCCGCCCGTGGTGGGAGGCCTCCCTCCTGCTCATCATGCTCGGGAACTTCTGTCACATGATGTTCCTCCCCCTGCTCTTCTCCGCCGTCCCGGACACCGTCGATTACGGCTTGAGAACCGTGGGCAAGGGCGCGCTCGGGTTGTTTTTCGCCGGACAGTTGTTCGCGTTGAAGATGGGCATCTCCGTCGGCGGCGGGCTCGGCGGCCGGATCCTCGGCATGTTCGGCTACCAACCCAACGTGGAACAGACCGCCACCTCCCTGTTCGGCATCAAGCTCGCCTTCGCTGGTGCTCCCGTCGTGGCGGCCGGCCTCGTGGTCGTCCTGCTCCAGTTCTACAAGCTGAAGAAGGGCTGGGAGCTGACGTCCGTGGGCACCGATCCCATCCACGAACGCCGCTCTCCATGAACATCCGGAATCCGATCCTTCGCGGCTTCAACCCCGACCCCTCCATCGTCCGGGTCGGGGACGACTACTACATCGCCACCTCCACCTTCGAGTGGTACCCCGGCGTGCAGATCCATCACTCGCGCGATCTCGTCCAGTGGCGGCTCCTCACCCGCCCGCTCCGACGCGCCAGCCAGCTCAATCTGCTCGGCGAAGCCGATTCCTGCGGCGTCTGGGCCCCCTGCCTCACCCACGCCGACGGCCTGTTCTGGCTGATCTACACCGACGTCAAACGGTTCGGACGTTCCTCGATGGCCGGGGCGACCGGTGCTTCGCTGCGCGATTTCCACAACTACCTCGTCACCAGCCCCACCATCGACGGCGACTGGTCCGACCCCGTGTACCTCAACAGCAGCGGGTTCGATCCCTCCCTGTTCCACGACGACGACGGACGGAAATACCTCGTCAACATGCTCTGGGACCATCGCCCCGGACGGAACCGGTTCGCGGGCATCGTGCTCCAGGAATACTCGGTCGCGGAGCGCCGCCTGCTCGGCACGCGCGAGCTCATCTTCAAGGGAACCCCGCTCGGCCTCACCGAGGCACCGCACCTCTACAAGCGCGGCGGCTGGTACTACCTGCTCGCCGCCGAGGGCGGCACGAACTGGAGCCACGCCGTCACCATGGCGCGTTCCCGCCACCTGACCGGTCCCTACGAACTTCATCCGGACACTCACCTCATGAGCGCGCGCCACCGTCCGGACGCCCCCCTCCAACGCGCGGGCCACGCCGACCTCGTCGAAACGCCGAACGGCGAAACCTACATGGTCTATCTCGTTGGGCGCCCGTTGCCGAACCGCGGTCGTTGCACGCTCGGCCGCGAAACCGCCATCCAGAAGATGGCCTGGGGCGAGGACGGTTGGCTCCGCACCCTCGACGGCCAGGGCATTCCGTCGCTGGACACGCCCGCGCCGGCGTCGACCGGAATCTCCCCGGACCGGGCCCCGGCCAGCGCCCCCCATTCGGTCTGCCGATACGACTTCACCGCGCCCCAACTGCCCCTGGACTTCCAGTGGCTGCGCTCGCCCTATCCGGAGGAGCTCTTCAGCCTGACCGCGCGCCCGGGTTACCTGCGCCTTCATGGCCGCGAGACCATGGGCAGCCTCTTCCGCCATGCCCTCGTCGCGCGCCGGCAGCAGTCGCACTGCTTCGGCGCCTCGACCGTCCTCGAGTTCGAGCCGGAACACTTCCAGCAGATGGCCGGGCTCGTCTGCTATTACAACAGCACCAAGCTGCACTACCTCTACGTGTCCCACGACGAAACCCTCGGGAAACATCTGCGCGTCATGTCGTGCATCCCGGACGCCCTGACCGCCGACGCCTTCACGCCGCCCATCCCCATTCCGTCCGGTCGCCCCGTTCACCTGCGCGTGGAGGTCGACTACGAGCGCCTCTGCTTCGCCTATCGCGTCGAGGGCGTGGACGCCGACTGGCAACGGCTCCCCGAACCTTTCGACGCCAGCATCCTGTCGGACGAATGTTCCGCCCCCGGCCAGCCCAACTTCACCGGCGCCTTCGTCGGCATGGCCTGCGAGGACATGTCCGGCACCGCCCGACCCGCCGACTTCCGCGGGTTCGAATACCGCGAGCGCCCCTACCGCGTGGACCCGTTTCGGGAGTCGGACGGCATCCCGGCGGAGTAGCCTGCCGCCCGCGAGGCTTGCCCGGCGCGGCCCGAAGGACTGCGGATCAGCGCAACGCGGCGACCGGACCACCGACCCGCCCGCGCGCGGCGTTCTGTCCGCGCCGACTGAAGTCGATCGACTCGCCCAGGATGCGCACGGCCTCCTGGGGGGCGTGGAATCCCATCGAGTTCTCGGCTTCGATGAAATCCAGGAAGAACTGGGCTCGCCGCTGGAAGTCCTGGGCGGCGACCACGCGGGCGTCGTTGGTCGCGACGCCGCCGGAGCGGAGCCCCTGGATGTCGGTGATGAGATCCATCAGCGCATCCATGGCCAGATTGCGCATCCGGAAGGTGCGATCCTGGATGGCGACGGCACGGGACCGGAGCTCCTCCTCGGGCCAGTGATGGCAGGTCTGGCAGGCCTTCTGGACGTTGAGGAGGGGACTGCGCACGTGATGATCGCTGATCTTGTGCGCCCCGACCCGCTTGTACGGCATATGGCAGTCGGCGCAGGCCACGCCCGACCGGGCGTGGATGCCCTGGCTCCACAGTTCGAACTCCGGATGTTGCGCCTTGAGGACCGGGGCCCCCGATTCGGCATGGACCCAGTCCTTGTGCCGGACCTCGTCGTAGTAGGCCAGGATCTCGTCGACGCGGATGCCGTTGCTCCACGGGTAGACGAGGCGTTTCTCGGTGCCCTTGAAGTAGTATTCCACGTGGCACTGGGCACAGACGTAGCTCCGCATCTCCTGCCGGGTGGCGTCGCGGTTGACGTCGTAGTCCTCCACTCCCTGCTTCTTCTTGAGGGCCCGGATTCCCTCCAGGAACCCGGGGCGCGTGATCCGCAGCGCCAACGTCTGCGAGTCGTGGCAGTCGATGCATGAGACCGGATGGGTCACCTCCTTCCGGGCCTCCGCGAACGGCTTCGGATTGAACGCCTCGAATCCCTTGATCAGGTCGCCGTTCCCCGCCTTCCGATACGCCACGTAAACCGAGGCATGACAGTGCAGGCAGGTTCCCGGCTGCTGCGCCACCTGCTGGCGCTCGGTGTACGTCTGGTCATCAAGCATGTGCGCGTGGCCCCGGTCCTCGCGGAAATCCCGCGAGAACGCGTAACCCGCCCACATCCGCTTCAATCGTCCGTCCTCTTCGAGCCGCGACTGCGCGACGATGGAGCGTGGATCCGCGCCGGTCGGGGTCCGGGGCATGGCCTCGCTGCCGCCGAACCGGGTCCGTTGCTGGTCGGAGGTGCGCCGGTAGTCGTCGTACTGAAACGGGAAGTTCTTCCCCCACAACGCCGGGTCCTCCGTGTCGTCGGTCAACTCGACCACGCGGAAGAACGGGTTCCTGGCCTCCTGCTTGTGTTCCATCACGCTCATCAGCAAGGCCAGGCCGCCCACGGACACGCCCGCGCCGGCGATGACGGTGGCGAGCAGCAGGGCCCGGTTTCGCCGGCGCGGCGTCGTGCCTGACGATTCGGGGTCGGAGTCGAGGAGGGGGGTTTTCATGAGGGTGGCGTCGACTTCGTTTCAGCGATTGGCGTGGCCCACCTGGCGGTGGCACCGGATGCAGTCCAGCTCCCCCGCATGGCCGGGTTGCTGGTCGATATGGTCCACGATCTCCGCGTGGCAACGACGGCAGTTCTTCTCCACGACCCGGGCGCTGACCGGCCTTGCCTGGATCGGGTCTTTGTAGGTGCCGCTGGTGAAATAGAACGAGTGCCAGAACCCGTTCTCGGCCTTGACGAGGTACTTCGGGACGAGCGCCGCGGGCGTGTGGCAGTCGTTGCAGGTGGCGACCGCCCGATGGCTGCCCTTGTGCCAGGCGTCGTATTGCTCCTGCATCACGTGGCAATTGGCGCACGCCGCCGGATTGTTCGTCAGATAGGACCAGCCCTTCGCATAACCGAAGGTGAAGGCTCCCACGCCGAGCGCGACGCCCAGCACCGTGCCCACCACGACTCCCTGCATGACGCTGGCTTTCACGGAGAGGATTTCTTATGCCCGCCCCGGTCCTCCGTCGGCAAGCGCAACCACGGATTTTCCGCGCCGCCACGACGCCTCCCATGGATCCAGACCATCGTTTGACCCCTGCGATGGGCGCTGCGCTGAACCAATCCCCAACGTCGCCGCCACTCGGATGTCGGCTTCGCATAGTGCTCGAAGAATCGTGCCCAAGCTGGCTCGTCCTCCTTCTGCACGCCCACGACCAAGCTCACGCGAGTGGTCACGAACTTGTTCGTCCGGTCTTCGTCCCGACCCTGTCGTGTCGGGATGCCGTTATCTGGAGTGTTCGAGTTCATGCATCGTGCTCGGTGGCGCCCTGCCATTCCCTTGAGCGACCTCCCCACCCGTCGAGGGGAAAAAACCTTCGTGAATTCAATTTGAAATCCCGCCGCGCAGGTTCCCCGTCCCGGCGGGACGGCGGAGGGTAGCCGGCGGCAAGCCCACGCAGCGTGGGCGCAGCCGCCGGTTCCCGGTCCCAAATCGGGGGCGCCCCGGCAGGGGCGCGGGAAACCCAGCCGAGGGCCCCATAGTCGCCGTCCCGTGGCTGCCAAGGGTCCGCTGCACCGCCGCCTCCGGGGCGGAAATCGCATGGAGCGCGGTATCCGGTGGCTGCGGCCGCGCGGCGCGGCCTTGCCCACCGTATAGCCACTCCGGAGTTATTCACCGGATGCGGGCGGGCCCTCCGGA
>CAZSOV010000246.1:0-12193 GCA_964608505.1 uncultured Verrucomicrobiota bacterium | reverse complement strand
GATGTTGTATAGCAACGCGGCCAGGTCCTCGCCCTCCTCGCCGTTTCGTCTCTTCATGGACACGAAACGCGTAAGGAGGGTGATTCCCGAAGCCAGTCCGTTCATTGCCCGAGCCAGATTCCCCATTCGGATTCCAAGCACGCGATCTCCGGGGAACTCGCCCTCCGAAGCTTCCGCCAGGCTCATCGCCCGATGGGCGGTGGCCTTGGCCGACGATGCGCCTGCCTGGTACTCTTTCAACGCCTGATCCAACTCTCGAACCGCATCCTTCTTCCTCCCCTCGGCTTCGAGGTTGTTCACCTTCTTCAGCGAATTGTCCAAACGGTCTTCGACGTCCTTGCCGAGCTTGCGGCTGATCACAACCAAGAATTTGTGCCCCGAGAATCCGGTGGCAATGGAAAGCAGGGCAAACTGGATCCTCGTCCCTTCACCGAAGTCCTCCAGCTTGCCGACCAACTTCGCGAGACCGACAAATGCCAACGATCCTCCAACCCCTTGGGCGGCGCCAACGCACATCGAGGATACGAATGCGGCCATCCCCCCAAACACCCGAACGCCTTCGATGCGGATCTGACGCAGGGTCACTTCGCTCAGGGAAGCGACGCAGCCGCCGAACGCTCCGAACGGGGCGATGGTCCAAAACAAAGCCCAAAGCTGCAGTTTTGCTCCCGCAGGAGCCGGGTCCGCGAACGGGCCGAAATAAGAGATAATCGCGAAAAATGAGACAATGGCCCCGACCGCTGCCCCGACCGCAACGAGCCCAAGGGCTCTCAGCCGCTGCCTAGCAATACTGCCCACGAGCTTGAATCGTGGGCGTTCCGATCACGGCGTCAAGCCTGCCTTCGATACCCTGTTCCCCGCCCCGCCGCGTAGCAGAGCTCTGAACGCTGAACGGCGCAGGGAACCGCGATGGAACCCGATGCGGCGAATCGCCGCATCCGGCCTTCGATCCGGTCGGTACGGACACCACGACGGATCCGCGGCCTCCTTTCCGGTGGATGCTCCTTCATCCGGCTCCAGCACGCCGCCGGCCTGATCAAGCGGTTTGGCAATCGCCCCCCCCGCCGGTTCGGGTGGGCCCCTCGCCGCATTGCCCTTCGTCCGTCGCCGGTCCATAAATCCCCCGATGCCCGACTCGCGCCGCATACCGCCCCCCGCCCGACCGGCAATCGACCACCGCCTTCTCTCGATCCTGCTGGTTGGGGCGGTCGCCCTGCTCTCCGCAAGGCCGGCCCGCGCCGCGGAGGCCGCCTCCCCACCCCCCACTCCCACTCCCACTCCCGAGCAGCTCGAATTCTTCGAGAAACACGTCCGCCCCGTCTTCGTCGAGCACTGCCACGCCTGTCACTCCCGCGACGCCGCCAAGCTCAAGGGCGATCTCTTCCTCGACAACCGCGCCGGCTGGCTCCGCGGCGGCGCCAGCGGGAAACCTGCCCTCGTCCCGGGCGCCCCCGACGACAGCCTGCTCGTCAAGGCCATCCGGCATGCCGACCCCGAACTGGCGATGCCGCCCAAGCAGAAGCTGCCCGAGGCCGCCATCGACGCCCTCGTCCAATGGGTCGCCATGGGCGCGCCCGACCCGCGCCTCGGCGGTTCCCAACTCCCCAATCCCAAGGACCTCGCCAGGACCCACTGGGCGTTCCAGCCCATCCGCAAGCCCGCCCCGCCCTCCGTTCCACCCTCCGACTGGATCGCATCCCCCATCGATGCGTTCATCCTCGCCGGGCTTCGGGACGCCGGGCTCGCCCCCGCCCCACGGGCCGATCGCCGCACCCTCCTCCGGCGCGCCAGCCAACTGCTCACCGGCCTCCCCCCCACCTTTCAGGAATGCGCCGACTTCGCGTCCGATGCCTCCCCCGAAGCGTGGGCGAGGGTCGTGGACCGCCTCCTTGCCTCGCCGCGCTACGGGGAACGCTGGGCCCGCTATTGGCTGGATATCGCCCGCTACGCCGACACCAAGGGCTACGTGTTCGAGGAGGAACGCCGTTACCCGTACGCCTATACCTACCGCGACTACGTCGTGCGCGCCTTCAACGACGACAAGCCGTATGACCGGTTCCTCGTCGAACAGATCGCGGGCGATCACGTCGCCACCCCCGCCGACCCCGCCCCGCTCGCCGCCCTGGGGTTTCTCACCCTCGGACGCCGCTTCCTCAACAATCCCCACGACATCATCGACGATCGCATCGACGTCCTGACGCGCGGCACCCTCGGGCTCACCGTCACCTGCGCCCGCTGCCACGATCACAAGTACGATTACGTCCCGTCCGCCGATTACTACTCCCTCTACGGCGTCCTTGCCTCCTCCCACGAACCCGCCGAGAAACCCCTGCTCGGCGCCAGTCCCGACCCCGTCCAGCACGCGGCCTTCGAACAGGAACTCGCCCGTCGCGCCAGGGAACGCGACGACTTCATCCGCGACAAGGAAGCCGAATATCGCCGCAAACTCCGAACCACCCTCGGCGACCAACTCCTGGCCGCCCATCTCGCCGCCCAGGCCGAGGACTCCAAACGCGAGGAGATTGCCCGCGGCCGCCAGTTGAGCCCGGTCGTCGTGCGCCGCTGGATCTCCGCCCTCGAGGACCATCGCAGGAAGCCCGAGCCGCTCTTCGCCGCCTGGCTCTCCTTCGCCGACCTGCCGTCCGACCGGTTCGCCGAGGCTGCCCGCACCAACGCCGCCGCCATTGCCGCGAATGCCGCTGCCCTCCACCACCCCCGCCTCGCCGCCGCCTTCGCCGGCGAACCGCCCACGACCCTCGAGGAGGTCGCCCAACGCTACAACGCCGCGTTCACCGACCCCGCCGACGAAGCCCTCGCCGCGTTTCTCGCCGCCCCCGGCACCCCCATCGCGCTGACCACCGAGGAACTCTACCGCCTCTTCAACGTGCCCGACGCCCAGCGCCGCCGCGCCCTCCAACGCGCCTACGAGGAACTCCAGGCCACCCATCCCGGCGCCCCTCCCCGCGCCATGTCGCTCGCCGACAACGCCACCCCCACCGATCCCGTCGTCTTCAAACGCGGCAACCCCGCCAACCGCGGCGCCCAGGTCCCCCGTCGGTTCCTCGAAATCCTCTCCGGCCCGGATCGCAAGCCCTTCACCCAGGGCAGCGGACGCCTCGAACTCGCCCGCGCCATCGCCAGCCCCGACAACCCCCTCACGGCCCGCGTCGCCGTCAATCGCGTCTGGCAGCAACTCTTCGGCAGCGGCCTTGTCCGTACCCCCTCCGATTTCGGCCTCCGCTCCGATCCCCCCACCCACCCCGAACTCCTCGATTGGCTCGCCGCCACGTTCCTCGAGAACGGCTGGTCCACGAAGAAACTCCTGCGCGAAATCCTCCTCTCCTCCGCCTGGCAGCAGTCCTCCGCCACCTCCCCCGAGGCCGAAATCAGGGATCCGGAAAACCGACTCCTCTCGCGCCAAAGCCGACGACGCCTCGAGTTCGAGGCCACCCGCGATCTCCTCCTCCTCGCCTCCGGCCAACTCGACCTCGCCATGGGCGGGCATTCCGTCGAGATCACGACTCGCGACTACGCCCCCCGCCGCACGGTCTACGGGTATGTCGAACGACAGAACCTCCCCGGTCTCTTCCGAACCTTCGATTTCGCCAGCCCCGACGTCACCAGCGCCCAACGCTTCCAGACCACCGTTCCCCAGCAGGCCCTCTTCTTCCTCAACAGCCCCTTCGCCCTCGACCAGGCCCGGCGCTTCGCCAACCGCCCCGACGTTCTCGCCCTCGCCGGTCACCCCGCCCGGGTCGAACGACTTTACGCACTCCTCCTCCAGCGCCCGCCGACCTCCCGCGAACTCCAACTCGCCGAACACTTCCTCGCCGGTTCCGACCCCTCGGATTCCGCACCCCAACCCGCCCTTCCCATCTGGTCCCACGGCACCGGCCTCCTCGACTTCCACGCCCAAGCCGTCCGCCGCTTCGAACCGCTACCCCACTTCACCGGCTCCGCCTGGCAGGGCGGCTCCAAACTCCCCGACCCCAAGCTCGGCTGGAACCTGCTCGACGCCGAGGGCGGCCACCCCGGCGGGCCCAGCCATGGCCCCGTCATTCGACGCTGGACCGCCCCTGTCGAGGGCGTGGTTCAGGTCTCCGGTTCCCTCAAACACCCCGCCGCCGCCGGCGACGGGGTACGGGCGACCCTCGTCAGCTCCCGCCACGGATTCCTCGGCCAATGGACCGTTCGCAAATCCTCGAGCGCCACCGATGTCCCCCGCGTCCGGGTCCTCCGCGGCGACACCCTCGACTTCGTCGTCGACTGCCTCGCCGATGAAAACTCCGATGGCTTCCGGTGGGCCCCCAAGGTCGAGTTGATCGACCCCCTCCCACCCGGCGTGGCCCCGCCGTCCTGGGATGCCCGGACCGACTTCGGCGGCCCCGGCGCCGCGGTCCACCCCCTGAATCGCTGGGAGCGGTACGCCCATGTCCTCCTCATGTCCAACGAGGCCGTGTTTATCGATTGATCCCCGGACATTCTCCTTGCCCTGAGCCCGGTCCGTCCGACCACACTGCCCGCGCCAGGGCCCATGGAATGCGGACCTGCAAACCCCGCCAGGGCCGGAAGGCAGCAACGGTAGCTCGCTCTGCATCTGCCGTGGTGTCCCTGGCACTCCCCCCCCCCGGCCTCGCGTTCCTTGGAGCGGACTCGATTCTCGATTCTCGCGGCTCAACTGGGTTGATCCGGAAATATCTCGGACCGCACCCAGACCGTCTCTTGCGTCATCGCCACCACTGGCGTAGCCTTCGCGCACTGGGCATGGCTTCATCGAAGATCACCGCGGCCGTCCATTACGTCACCTCACGGCCCAAGGCGCCTATGAAGGAATCGGGCAACGGGGTTTCATGGGTGCCAAACATGGATGTCGTCGCCCATGAACAAGGCGCCGTGGTCAAGGCCGAGCTGGCCGGGATCCGGCGCGAGGACCTAACCCTGACCATCGAAGGCAACCGGCTGCGCATCAGGGGGGTACGCCGGGACTCGCCCCGCGCCTCCGGATCCCGCTTCCTCCTCATGGAGATCGAATACGGCCCCTTCGAAGCCGCCGTCGAACTGCCTCCAGGCCTGGATCCCTCCAGCGCCCGCGCCGTCTACCTCAACGGCTTCCTCTGCGTCGAATTCAGCCGCGCCGGCAACAGCCCCGACGGCCCTCAGCGCATCGAGGTCGCCTAGGGATGTCCCCCGCCGCCCAGCCTCGCGCGTGACGTGCGGCGCGCTGCTCCAGGCACCTCCTCCTTATGGGCGGGCCCGATTCCGAGTTCATAAGCCTCGTCAACGCCTCCGACATCGAGGCCGTCGCCGATCCTCATCCCACCCAGCTTCCCGATCTCCTGCCCGTCCTCGGACTCTCCGATCTCGTCGTTTTTCCCGGTAACGTCACGCCCCTGCTCGTCGATTCCGGGGCCTCGGTTCGGCTCGTCGACGACGTCGTCGCCGGCGGACGCCTGCTCTGCCTCGTCCTGCAAACCCACCCCGAGGTCACCGAACCCGCCCCCGACGACCTCCATGCCGTCGGCTGCGCCGCCCGGGTCCTCAAGATGTCCAAATTCCCCGACGACACGGCCCGGATCCTCGTCGAAGGACTCGCCCGGGTGCGTCTCGATCAGTTCACTTCCCAGCACCCCTACCTCAGGGCCCGCATCACGGTCCTGCCCGATCAACCCGACGAATCGCCACGCACCCAGGCCCTCGCCCGAACCCTGCACCAACGCTTCCAGGAAATCGTCCAAAGCGCCCCGTCCATCGGCGAACACACCCGTCTCGCCGCCCTCAATGCCCACGTCGGCCAGCCCGGGCGCCTCGCCGACCTGATCGCCGGCACCCTCAATCTCGAGCTCCCCGAAAAACAGCGCCTCCTCGAAACCTCCGGCGTCGCCGGACGCCTCGCCCTCCTCGCCCCCCTCGTCGCCCGTGAGCGCGAACTCTCCCTCCTCGGCGCCAAAATCCAGGACGAGGTCACCTCCACCCTCGCCAAGGGACAACGCGACTACTTCCTGCGCGAGCAACTCCGCGTCATCCGCCGCGAACTCGGCGAGGACGACCCCGCCCAGGCCGATTGGAACGTCCTCCGCACCCGCATCGACCAAGGCGAACTCCCCGACGAAGTCCGCTCCGTCGCCCACCGCGAACTCGAACGCCTCACCACCATCCCCGCCGCCGTCGCCGAACACACCGTTCTCCGCAACTACCTCGACTGGCTCCTCGAACTCCCCTGGAACAAACTCACCCCCGACCGCCTCGACCTCGCCGCCGCCGCCGCCATCCTCGACCGCCAGCACCAGGGCCTCAATCGCGTCAAGGACCGCCTCCTCGAGTTCCTCGCGGTCATGAAACTCAAACCCGATTCCCGCGCCCCCATCCTCTGCCTCGTCGGCCCACCCGGCGTCGGCAAGACCTCCCTCGGCCGCAGCCTCGCCGAATCCCTCGGCCGTCGCTTCGTCCGCATCGCCCTCGGCGGCATGCGCGACGAAGCTGAAATCCGCGGCCACCGCCGCACCTACGTCGGCGCCATGCCCGGCCGCATCCTCCAGGCCCTCCGCCGCGCCGGCAGCCGCAACCCCGTCCTCCTCCTCGACGAACTCGACAAGCTCGGCAGCGACTTCCGCGGCGACCCCGCCTCCGCCCTCCTCGAAGTCCTCGACCCCGAACAAAACCGCTTCTTCACCGATCATTTCGTCGAACTCCCCTTCGACCTGTCCCGCGTTCTCTTCATCTGCACCGCCAACTGGCTCGAACCCGTCCACCCCGCCCTCCGCGACCGCCTCGAGGTCATCGAACTCCCCAGCTACACCGTCGACGAAAAACTCCAGATCGTCCGCCGTCACCTCCTCCCCCGCCAACTCCTGGAGCACGGCCTCCGCCCCTCCGACGTGCGCCTGCCACCGACCTCCATCCGCCGCATCATCGAGGATTACACCCGCGAGGCCGGCGTCCGCCAACTCGACCGCGAACTCGCCGCCGTCATGCGCAAGGCAGCCCGGCGCCTCGCCGAACAACCCGCCCCCCCCGCCACCCGCCCCGCGCCCCGACGCCCCACCCTCCGGGTCGCCCCCGACGACCTCCCCACCCTGCTCGGCCCACCCCGCTTCGCCGCCGAAAACCGCGCCGTCATCGAACAACCCGGCCTTGCCCTCGGCCTCGCCTGGACCCCCGTCGGCGGCGAAATCCTCCACGTCGAAGCCAGTCGCATGCCCGGCTCCGGCAAACTCATCCTCACCGGCTCCCTCGGCGAGGTCATGAAGGAAAGCGCCCAGGCCGCCCTCAGCTACCTCCGCAGTCGCCAGGGCCCCTTCGCCCCCGGCCTCACCGACCACGACCGCTACGACCTCCACATCCACGTCCCCTCCGGCGCCACCCCCAAGGACGGCCCCAGCGCCGGCCTCGCCCTCTGCCTCGCCCTGGCCTCCCTCTTCAGCGGCCGCATCGTCCGCTCCGACCTCGCCGTCACCGGCGAAATCAGCCTCCGCGGGCGCGTCCTCCCCGTCGGCGGCATCAAGGAAAAACTCCTCGCCGCGCTTCGTCAGGGCATCCGCCGAGTCCTCCTCCCCGAGGCCAACCGCAAGGACCTTCCCGATCTCCCTCCCGAGGCCCGTGAACAAATTCGCGCCGTCTTCGTCCGAACCGTGGACGAAGCCCTCGCCGAGGCCTTCCGACCCATTTCGAAAAAACCGTGAACGCCCGGATCCTCCCCCTCCTCGCCCTCGCCCTCGCCTTGCTCCCGCCCTGGCCGCTTCCCGCGGCCTTCGCGGCTCCGTCCGCTCCCGCCCCCACCGCCGAGTCCAGGGCGTTGGATCGCGGTCGCGCCCTCGCCGAGTCCACCCGCACCCAGCGCCCTGCCGAATCCAATACCACCACCGGCACCCTCCGCATCCGGCAACCCGACGGTCGCCGCGTCTCCGTCCCTGTCGAAGTCCAGGTCGTGGTCGGCACCAACGACGTCTGGTCCACCACCTACAAGGCCAGCTTCCCCGATGGCCGCCGGGAGTCCCTCGCCGTCGTCAATCCCACCGTCGGCCCGCCTCACTTCATCCACCACCGCACCACCGGCGGCGGCAACATCACCGAGGCCCGCCCCAAGCGTCCCGATGAACTCAACGGCTCGTTCGCCGGAACCGATTTCTGGTTCATCGACCTCGGCCTCGCCTTCCTCCACTGGCCCGAACAACGCTGGCTCGGCAAGGAGATCCGTCGCACCCGCTCCTGCAACATCCTCGAAAGCCGCAACCCCTTCCCCAGCCTCGGCGGATACCTCCGCGTCCTCACCTGGCTCGACGAGGAAACCGGCGGCATCATCCGCGCCGAAGCCTACGACGCCAAAAACGAGCGTCTGAAGGAATTCTCCCCCGGCTCCTTCGCCCGCGTCGGCTCCCGTTACGAACTCCGCGACATGGAGATTCGCAACGAACAAACCGATTCCCGCACCACCCTTCAGTTCGACATCGAAAACCCCGACAAACTCGGCGTCCCCCAGCTCCCCGCCGAAAAATAGCCCCCCCGCTCCGGTTCCCGCCATGAACCGCCTCCTGCAACCGCGCCGCCCGGCGAGGGCCCCGGGCCTACACGCTGTAGGCCGCGTGCCCCCACGCGGCGACGTGGGGTCCGCGCTTCAAGATCCCAACGCGTGTCCGTAACCAGAAATACCCGGTTTCCCATGTACCGCGTCGCTCTCACCGACTACTTCTCCCCGCCTGCCCTCGTCGAGGAGCGCGAGTTCGCCGGCTTCGCCACCGTCGATTGCCTCCTGGGCCGCAGCCCCGCCGATCTCCTCGGGCGCGTCGAGGACTACGATGCCCTCATCGTCTTCCACGAAATCCAGATCACCGCGGACGTCATCCAGCGCCTGCGCCGCTGCCGCGTCATCGTCCGCGGCGGCGTCGGCTTCGACAACGTCGACCTCGCGGCCGCCCTCGCCCGCGGCATCCCCGTCTGCAACGTCCCCGATTACGGCGTCGACGAAGTCGCCGATCACGCCATCGGTCTCATGATCGCCGTCAGCCGCGGCTTCGTGCACGTCGAACGAGCCCTCCGCCGCACCCTCCAGCCCTGGGACAAACGCGCCGTCGAACCCGTCCAGCGCCTCGCGGGCCAGACCCTCGGCATCCTTGGCCTCGGTCGCATCGGCGCCGCCACGGCCCTCCGCGCCAAGGCCATGCGCATGCGCGTCATCGCCTGCGACCCCTTCCTCCGTCCCGGCCTCGAAAAGGTCTACAACGTCCCCCTCGTCGACTTCGATACCCTCCTCCGCGAAAGCGACGTCCTCTCCATCCATACCCCGCTCACCGACCGGACCCGGAACCTGTTCGACGCCCCGACCCTCGCCCGACTCAAGCCCACCGCCATCCTCGTCAACACCGCCCGCGGCGCCATCGTCGATCCCGACGCCCTCGCCGAAACCCTCGCCTCCGGTCGTCTCTTCGGTGCCGGCATCGATGTCCTGCCCATCGAACCCGTCAGCCCGGACCAACGCCTTATCCGCCTCTGGCAGGAGGACCGCACCCCGCCCCTCAACCTGATCATCACCCCCCACGTCGCGTTCTACTCGGAGGCCGCCGTCGACGAAATCCGGGTCAAGGCCGCCCGCGAAGTCCTCCGCGTTCTCCGCGGCGAAGCCCCCCTGAACCGGGTCAACTGAGCCCCGCCCCCTCCCGCCGGGACGCGACTTCCCGACCGCCCTCCCGCACGGGATGCGTCTTTCCTTCCTCGCCGTCACTCCGTTAGGGTCCGCCCGCTTTTCGTCCTCGGTCGCCACGCCGCGCCCGATCCGAACCTCCGCCGCATGCCGAGCGTTTTCATCAAGACCTACGGTTGCCAGATGAACGAGCGCGACAGCGAGGCCGTCCTCGCCCAACTCGCGGCCCGCGGCTATTCCCTCGCGCCTTCCGAGTCCGCCGCCGACGTGGTGCTCCTCAACACCTGCAGCGTCCGCGATCTCGCCGAACAAAAGGCCCTCGGAAAAATGAAGGCCCTCGTCGGAGACGCCCGCAAGCACCGGCCCGGCACCGTCCTCGGCTTCCTTGGTTGCATGGCGCAAAGCCAGGGCGAACAACTCGTCGCCCAGGTCCCCGGCGTCCGCCTGGTTCTCGGCACCCAGAAATTCCATCGCGCCGGCGAACACCTCGACGAACTCCTCGCCGGTCGACGTCCGACCGTCGTCGACACCGACCCGGAGGCCGGCAGCGAATCCCGCATCCGCGAACACACCCTCGGTCCCGGCCTCAAACCCCGCGCCGTCACCGCCTTCGTCAGCATCATGCAGGGCTGCAACCAGCATTGCACCTTCTGCATCGTCCCCTTCACCCGCGGCGAGGAACGCTCCCGCTCCATCGACGACGTCGTCGCCGAATGCCGCGAACTCGTGCTGCGCGGAGTCCGGGAGGTCACCCTCCTCGGCCAGATCGTCACCAGCTTCGGTCGCCGTGACATTCCCGCCCGCGACGGCCTCTCCCCCTTCGTCCAGCTTCTCCAGGCCGTCCATGCCGTCGATGGCCTCGAACGCATCCGCTTCACCTCCCCGCATCCCAAGGGCTACGGGGACGACCTCGTCGAGGCCTACTCCCGCCTGCCCAAACTCTGCGCCCACGCCCATCTCCCTGCCCAGAGCGGCAGCGACCGCCTCCTCAAACTCATGCACCGCGGCTACACCCGCGAACGCTACCTCCAGCTCGTCGCCAAACTCCGCGCCGCCCGCCCCGCCATTGGCATCGGCACCGACCTCATCGTCGGGTTCCCCGGCGAAACCGAGGCCGATTTCCAGCACACCCTCGACCTCGTTCGCGAAGCCGACTTCGATCAGGCCTACATCTTCAAATACTCCCCCCGCAAGGACACCCCGGCCGCCGCCCTGCCCGACCAGGTTCCCCAGGAACTGCGCGAAGAGCGAAACCAGCGCCTCCTCGACGCCGTCAACGCCATCGGCGCCCGAAAATACGAGGACTTCGTCGGCCGCCGCACCCAGATCCTCGTCGAGGGCCCCAGCCGCCGCAATCCGGCCCGCCTCGAAGGCCGTACCGGCTGCGCCAAAATCGTCGTCTTCGAAGGCGGCGACCGCCACGTCGGTCAACTGCTCGACCTCCGGATCACTCGCGCCGGCTCCTTCACCCTCTATGGGGATCCCTCCATCGTCGGCATCGACGAGCAGGATTCCGCCGAACCCTGCTCCGCCCTGCTCGCGCATCGCGTCTGACCCTGACCGCCCGCTCTCCCCCTCATGTCCCTCTCCCTCGCCAACCTTTCCCTCCTCCTCGGCCTCGGCCTCGCCGTTCCCCAAATCTGGCAGCTCTCGCGCCCCGCCCAATGGCGCCAATGGTCGACAGCCTTTCCCCGGTCCAGGCCCATCGGCTACCTCCTTGTCCTCGCCGCCACCGTCTGGTTCCTCGCCAATCTCCGGGCCGAAACCCTGGCCGACTTCTCCAAATACAAGCCCTTCATGCTCGCCGGCTTCGGTGCCATCGGAGTCCTGACCTGCGTTTACGTCGCCGATTTCCTCGCCGCCCGCGGCTTTGCCCTGCTCCTCCTCCTGCTCGCCAAACTCATGGTCGATACCGCCCGCTGGCATCCTTCCGACTGGCGCTGGCTGATTTCCGGCCTCGCCTACCTCTGGGTCTTCGTCGGCATCTGGCTCACCATCTCCCCCTGGCGCCTCCGTGATTTCCTCGCGTGGCACAACCAGACCGACGATCGCATCCGGACCTTTGCCGGCGCCCGCCTCGGCTTCGCCATCGTTCTCGTCCTCCTCGGCGTCACCGTCTTCCGCGCCGCCTAGCCCTCCACGCCCCACCTCGCCCCGCCCCCCTGTCTTGGGTGGAATGACAAGGGACAGGCCCTTTGTAACAATATACACGAATGGACAGGTCCTTTATTGCTATCCAGCCATGAATTGGCCATCATGGACTCATGCGTCATTCGCGGCTGAAGTTCCCGCCGGAGGCTCCGGTCGGGTGGTACCACTGCATCTCCCGCGTCGTGGATCGACGGTTCATCTTCCAACCCGCGGAGAAGGAGCACTTCGTGGCGCTGCTCCGCGAATGTGAGGCGTTCTGCGAGGTGCGTGTCCTTACGTTCTGCCTCATGTCCAATCACTTCCATATCCTCCTCGAAGTCCCGGCCCCGCCCCCGCCGGAGCGGCGTCCGTCGGCCGAGCAGGTCTGTGCCAAGCTGGATCAACTGTCCGGGCACCAGAATGTGGGGA
>CAZSOV010000245.1:6878-12246 GCA_964608505.1 uncultured Verrucomicrobiota bacterium | reverse complement strand
CCGTCGAAGGTGCTCGTGCCCCGTCCCACCTCGTCCAGGATCACCAGGCTCCGCCGCGTCGCGTTGTTCAGGATGTTCGCGGTCTCGCTCATCTCCACCATGAACGTCGACTGGCCCCGGCCCAGATTGTCGCTCGCCCCGATCCGCGTGAACAACCGGTCCACCAGCCCGACGCGCGCCTTCCGCGCCGGCACGAACGCCCCCGTGTGCGCCATCAGCGTCAACAGCGCCACCTGCCGGATGTAGGTGCTCTTGCCCGCCATGTTCGGCCCCGTGATCAGCGCGATCTGCTGCCGCTCCGGGTCCAGTTCGACGTCGTTCGGCACGAAGGGCTCCCCCGTCGTTGACGCGTCCAGCACCGGGTGTCGTCCGTCCTCGATCCACAACACCCCGTCGTCCGTGATCTCCGGTCGCACGTGCCCCCGCAGGCGCGCCGTCTCCGCGAATCCCGCCAGTACGTCCAGTTGCGCCAGCGCACCCGCCGTCGCCTGGATCGATCCCAACACGCCCAGCACCTCCTCCCGCACCTCCTGAAACAGGGCCTGTTCGAGTTTCAACGCCCGCTCCTCGGCCCCCAGGATCTTCGTCTCCATCACCTTCAACGCCGGCGTGATGAACCGCTCGCCGCCCGCCACGGTCTGCTTCCGCACGTACTCCGGCGGCACCCGGTCCAGATTCGCCTTGGTCACCTCGAGGTAGTACCCGAACACCGAGTTGAACCGGATCTTCAACGACGGAATCCCCGTCCGCTCGATCTCCTGCTGCTGCAAGCGCGCGATCCAGTCCTGCCCCTCCGTTCGCGCCCGCCGCAACTCGTCGAGTTCCGCGTGAAACCCCTCCCGAATCATCCCGCCGTCCTTCAGCAACGCCGGCGGCTCGTCCACGATCGCGCGTCCGATCAGCTCCACGAGCGCCGGCTCGGACGCCATCCGCCGCGCCAATGCGCCCAGCAGGCGCAGCGGCCCCGCCTCCCGTTCCGCTCCGGAATCCACTTCACCCGCCTCCGTGTCGCCCCGGACCAGCGTCTCCCTGTTCCCAGGCCAAAGCCCCTCCCCCGACCCGCCCGCGTTCCCGCCCCGGTCGAGTTCCTCCGTCCGCGCGCGCAGATCCGGCACCTGCTCGAGCGCCACGCGCAGCGCGACCAGGTCGCGTCCGTTGCCCGACCCCGCCCCCAACCGCCCCAACGTGCGCTCGAGGTCGCGCACCTCGCGCAGCCGCACCCGCACGGACTCCAGCTCCGCCGGTCGCGCGAGAAAAGCCGCGACGGCCTCCTGGCGGGCCTGGATCCCTGCCACGTCCGCCAGCGGCTGGCTCAACCAGTCCCGCAGCAACCGCGCCCCCATCGGCGTCACCGTGCGTTGCAGCGCCTGGAACAACGACTGTGCCCCCGGCAGATCCCGGTGCATGGCCTCCAGCACCTCGAGGTTGCGCAGCGAGGCCACGTCCAGATGCAGGAATCCCGACGTCTCGTACGTCGTCAGCGACGTCAGCTGCGCCACGTTTCGCCGCAAATGTTGCGTCAGGTAATGCAGGACTCCTCCCGCCGCGCCCGTTGCCGCGGGCCGCGCCTGCAACCCGAACCCGTCGAGCGAGGCGACGCCGAAATGCTGCTGCAGGGTGTAGCCCGCCGTCTCCGGTCCGAACACCCAGCCGTCGTAGCCATGTGCGGCCGCGCCCTGCCCGCGCAGCAGGTTGCCGAGGGTCTCGTCGTCGTCCGGATGGATCAGTTCCGCCGGTCTCACCCGTTCCAGTTCGATCTCCAGGGCGGGACCATCGGGCAGCTCGGTGGCGCGGAACGCGCCCGTCGTGAGATCCACCAGTGCCAGTCCCCAACGCCCGCCCGCGCGACAGGCCGCGGCGAGGAAGTTGTTCCGTTCGGCCGCGAGCATGCGGTCGTCGAAATGCGTGCCCGGACTCAGGATCTGCGTCACCTCCCGGCGCACCAGCTTGCCGGGGCGCGCCTCCTCGAGCTGGTCGCAGATGGCGACCTTGTGCCCGGCCTTCAGGAGGCGTCCCACGTAACCCTGCGCGGCGTGATGAGGCAGCCCGCACATCGGCACGCCCTGCCGGCTCGTCAGCGCGAGGTTCAGCAGGGCCGCGCCCCGCTGGGCGTCCTCGAAGAACAACTCGTAGAAATCGCCCAGCCGGAACAGCAACAACGCGTCGCGCGGCAGTCCGCTCTTGAGGCGCCGATACTGCGCCATCATCGGTGAAAGTTGTTCGTCGCCCGCCACGGGGATGCACGTTAGAGACCGGAAAAGTGCGGGCGAACGAAAATTTCACGTGAATTCACCGCGGTGCTTCCGCTATTAAACGCTGCCAAGCCCACGTATGTACGTCGCGCGATCAGTGGAGAACGCGCACCCGGCCCCCACCGGGATGGATGGACGCTCGACGCTTTCCATTACGATGCCGACGTCGCGGGGGTCAACCACGGCCCACGCCATACATCAGATCGGAGGTGAATTCGATGCCAGCTAAGAAGAAGGCCGCCAAGAAGGCTGCCGCCAAGAAAGTCGCCCCCAAGAAAAAGGGCAAGTAGTCACGCGGCAATAGCCTCCCTTCCGTAAGGGCTCGACGGGACTGGTCGGGGATCCTCCCCGCCAGTCCCGTTCTGTTTTGTTTTCACCGAGTTTCCCGTTGGCGCCCCCCGACCCGCCCCGTATCGTCGGCCCATGTCCGAATTCGCCGCCTACGTCAATCAAGGCGCTGCCCGTGTCACTCCCACGATGGTCGCCCGCGTCGCGCGCCAACTCCCCGCCTGGAAACTCGAGTTCACCCAGATCGCCGCCCCGCAATTCCCCCATCTCGTCGATCAACTCGAGTTCCTCGCCGATGCCGTCGAGGACCATGCCGAGGGCGCCTACTCCGATCTCCCCCTCTACGCCGTCGCCCAGGCCGTCTTCGCCCTCACCTACGCCCACAAGAAGGTCGATGTCATCCCCGACCTCATCCCGAACTCCGGCCGGGCCGACGATTCCAGCGTCGTCCGCGCCGTCCTGATCCAGAACGAGGCCGCCTTCGCCACCTACGCCGAATGGAGCGGTCTCGACTGGCACGGCATCACCAGCAAGCCGTAGCCCTTCCCCACGGCCTCGGCCCGCGCGCCCGGGCGTGTCGCCGGGCGAAGCTCCGATGAACCCTTCCCGCACGTTCCTTCCGATCGTCGCCCTGGGCCTCGTCTGCTTCGCGCTCCGACCCGGTCCCTGCCCGGCCGGCGAACCCCCTCCCGACCCTCCCCCTCCCCTCGCCCGGCGCCTCGCCAACCTCGTCGCCCTGCCCGCCTTCGCGCACGCCTCCTGGGGCATCACCGTGGCCGATGCCGCCTCCGGCGCCACGCTCTTCGCCACCAACGCGCACCGCCTCCTCAAACCCGCCTCCAACGCCAAGCTCTTCACCGGCGCCCTCGCCCTCCATCTCCTCGGCCCCGACCACCGCTTCCGCACCGACCTCGTCCCGCTCGGCTCCGTCTCCTCCGGTGGCACGCTGCGCGGCGACCTGCTCGTCCGCGGAGCCGGCGACTTCTCCTTCGCGGCGCGCTTCCAGGACGGACACCTCGACCGGGCCCTCGATCCTCTCGTGCAGGCCCTCGCCCGGTCCGGCGTCCGTCGGGTCACCGGCGGCATCGTCGCCGACGATGCCTGGCTGCCCGCCCCGCACCTCGGCAACGGCTGGACCTGGGACGACCTCCAATACTACTACGGCGCTCCCGCCGGGGCGCTCAATGCCGACGACAACGTCATCGACCTCGTCCTGCATCCGGGAGCGTCCCCGGACGCCCCGCTTCGCCTGGAAGCCCAACCTCCCACCCGGCTGCTCGATTTCGACCTGTCCGGGGCGCGCACCGGCCCCACGAACTCCACGCGCCGGCTCGAGATCCGTCGCCCCCCGGGTAGCCGCCAGGTCCGCGTCTCGGGATCGCTCCCGGTCGGGGGCGAACCCTGGAAGGATTCGGTCTCCCTCCCCGATCCCACGCTGCATTTCGCGTGTCGTCTCTCCGAATCCCTGCAACGCCACGGCATCCCCGTGCGCCGTGCCCCCCGCCGCTCGACCCCGAACGACGTTCCCCGGCACCCGGCCATTTCGGTCGAATCACCGCCGCTCGCCGAACTCCTGGCGCGGATGATGAAGCCTTCGCAAAACCTCTACGCCCAACTCCTCCTCATCCACGCCGGGCGTGCCCATCCCCATCCCCCGCCCGCCCCGTCCTCCGCCGATCCCGAGGGTGCCGGCCTCCGGGCGCTGCGCGCGTTCCTCGCCGAAGCCCGCCTCCCCCTCGACGAGGTCCGCCTCGACGATGGCTCCGGCCTCTCCCGCTCGAGCCTGGTGTCCGCCGAGGCCGTCGTCCGCCTCCTGCGCTTCATGGACACCCACCCCCAGCGGGAGGCCTTCCTGAATTCGCTCCCCGTGGCCGGCGGCGAAGGCACCCTCCGCAACCGCCTGCGCGGCACCGCCGCCGAGGGCAATCTCCGCGCCAAAACCGGCTCCCTCCGCCACGTCAGCACCCTCTCCGGCTTCGTCACCAACGCCGCCGGACGTCGCCTCGTGTTCTCCGCCCTGCTCAACGCCTACGATCCATCCCCCGGAGCCCCCTCCGGACGCGAGGCCCTCGACCAACTCGTGCTCGCCCTCGTCGACTCCCGCGAGGCCGCCCCATGAAGGCCCCCCGACCGTCGCGAAATCAGATCCCCCGGAAAACCGTCTATCGGTTGTCCATCTACTTCCGCTGCCTCCAGCGCCTGCGGCACAACTCCATCCAGACCGTCTCCAGCGAGGCCCTGGCCCGCGCCGCCGGCGTCAAACCCACCCAACTCCGCAAGGACCTCGCCCACTTCGGACAGTTCGGCACCCGCGGCCTCGGCTACGACGTCGAGGCGCTGAGTCGCATGATCTCCGACGTGCTCGGCAATCAGACGCTCCAACCCGTCATCCTCGTCGGCGCCGGCAACCTCGGCACCGCCCTCCTCTCCTACGACGGCTTTGCCAAGGAAGGCTTCCAGATCGTCGCCGCCTTCGATTCCGACCCGGGTCGCCTCCGCCCGCGCGCCACGGTCCCCATCCTGTCCAGCGAGCGGCTGCCCGATTTCGTCCGGGAACACGGCGTCCGCATGGCCATTCTCTCCGTCCCCGCCGCCGTCGCCCAGGAGGTCGCCAACCAACTCTTCGCGGCCGGCATCAGCGGCATCCTCAACTTCGCCCCGCTCGTCCTCCACTCCCCCGAGGACGTCATCGTCAACAACGTCAACCTCGCCATCGAACTCGAGAACCTCTCCTACTTCATCCAGGCCTCGCCCCCCGGGGCCCCCCCCGCGGGCCCCGGCCCGCGAGGCGCGGGGGCCGCCGGCGCCCCCCCGGCCGGGGGCCCGGC
>CAZSOV010000245.1:0-6868 GCA_964608505.1 uncultured Verrucomicrobiota bacterium | reverse complement strand
CCCCCGTCGCCCCCCCCTCCGTCACCGCCACTCGATCCGCGTCGCCCCCCGGCTCAACACCTCCGTGGTTCCAGCCCCCGCCGGCGCCGGACGGTCGCCCGCCCGAACCTCCCCCAGGGTCCACGCCTCGCCCGTCGGCGTCTTCCATCCGCTCCACAGAATTCGCGGCCAGCCCGCCGCGTTCGTTCCGCCCATGGCCACCGCCTGCAGCAGCATCGGTCCCGGCCCCGTCGCCTCCCGACCCGGCCCCGGCACGTACCCGCCCGCGGCGCCGCCGCCCGGGATCAACCGCTCGTAACGCGGCGTCACCGAGGCCCGGATCATCGCCAGCGAGCTCGCGAGAATTCCCGAGGCCGGCCCCGCCCATTTCTCCGGCGATCCGAGCAGGGTCAGATTGGTCGGTGCCGCGTTGGCCAGCAGGGACTCGAGACGGAGCAGCGACGGACCGACGGGTCCCCCGTCCGTGGACCACCGGCCCGGCTCCCAACGTTCCCGCAGCGTCTTCAGTTCGCGCCGCGCGTCGCCTCCCAACTCCTCGCGGTAGAACCGCGCGACGTCCGGATCATGAAACCGATCCCACCGGTTTCCGAGGGTGGGACCCTCGATCTCCCAACCCGCCACTCCGTCTCCGAGACGGGCGAGCACCGCCTCCTCGCCGATGGGCTCCAGGTTGTTCCATGGCTGCTGCTCCCGAAACCAGGCGCCCCCCCGCTGCCTCGCGTACACCAGCACCAACTCCCGCGCCACCGTCGCGCAGCCCGACTCGTACGCCGCACGGTCCCCCGCCAGGTACGCCAGTCGTGCATACGCGACCGCCGACGCCGCCTCGTCCCCCACGGATCCGCCGCCGTCCCCGCTCACCCCGACCCAACTCGTCCCCGCCGGGAACCCGCCCAACTTTCGGATCCACGCCCACCGTTCCCGCACCCAGCCGTGATCGCCGGAGAAATGCACGTAGGCCCAAATCAATTGCAGCAGACGCGCCGCGGCCCGTTCCCGTTCCTCGCCGCCGCCCGGCTCGCCGCCGCGCCCCGTCCCCTCGAGGAGGACCTGCATTCGACCTCTTCCCGCCGGAGACTCGCGTTCCTCGAACCGTTCCGTGGTCATGACCTCGTCGCGCAGATACCGACCCAGCCGAGCCACCACGTTCGAACGCGCGTCCGCCTCCAGGTAGGGCAGCGCCTTCGCAAACCAGAGCGCCCCCATCCACGCCCCGTCCACCTGTCCCTCCCCGCCGGAATCGAATCCATGGCGCCCCCCGCCCGCGAGCGCCTCCCGAACCGTCGCACGCAGACGCTCCCAGGCCCGCCCCACCGCCTCCGGCGCGCCCGGCGGCACTTCCCGCACGGGCGACTCGGTCTCGTGCACGTACTTCAGCACGGGAAACTCCATCTCGCATTCCTCCGCGTTCGGCACGCCGAAGTACGGCCCATACGGAGTCGCCAGCTCGAAGTCGAAGGGCACCCGAGCAAATCGCACCGGAAAGGTCTGCCCCTTCGTCATCGCCAATCCCAGCGTCGGACTCACCGGCGCCAGCGAGATCGGCACCGTCCTCCAGTCGTCCGGCACCTCGAGCCATTCGAACGTCTCGCGCAGGGTGACCGTGTCCCGTCCCCGATCCACCCGGATCTCGTCGCGGCATCCCACCGGGAATCGCCGCGTCACGCCCGCCCAGTACCGCAGTCGCGTCAGCGGATCGCGCGCGACCACGGTCGGCCATTCCCAGGTCAGCAGGTTCTTCTCCTTCAATCCCTGCCCCTTCAAAACCCCCCGCCCCTGCTGCGGCGGCTTGTAGGCTCCGTACAACGGCAGCAGGGAAAAGTAGCCGGCCTCGCCCCCGAACCGCAGCTCCACCCCGTTGGTTTCCAGGCGCACCTCCCGGGGCCGATGTTGCAGGAACACGGCCCACGGACTGTCCCAGTTCGTCCAACCCGACGCCCCCGGAAATCCCGCCATCAGCCAGTTCTCGCGCAATTGCGCCCCGTCCACCGCCATGCCCGGCTTCAACGACGTGATGCCCGTGGGCGACGCGTAGGCCAGGAACGTCGGCCCGCCCAGCCCGTAGGCCGGGAGATTCGCGAACACCGCCACGCGGTCCGCCCGGCTGTGCCATAGCGTCGCCGGCGACCATTCCGTCTGGAGCACCGTCAGGAGCGCGTTCGTCCCCGCCCTCGCATTCGCCCCTCCCCGTGCCGGTTCCCCTCGCATCGTCGCCGGCGGCGCCGGCGGCACCGCCGCCTCCCGGAGGGGTCCGTAACTCCCCGCCCCGCTTCCCCCTCCCCCGCCTTCCCGCCCGCACCCCGTCACGACCCCAATCACCACCATCACCAGCACCGCCAACCGTGCCCGCACCGGGTGCGATGCGCTCCTCCCCCGATTCACGTTCATCTCCGCTCTCATGGTTCCGTCGGCAACCGGTAGGCCGCCGCCTCGTGTGCATTCCGTACGACGAGTAAATTCCCCGCCAACGCCGGCGGATTCCACGTCTTCCCGTCCAACGCCCGAAACCGGGCCGCCACCTCGAACGACCCCGGGCTCGCCCGCACCAGCACCACCTCCCCCGACTCGGCCGTCACCAGGATCCAATCCCCGACGAGCAACGCCTGCCCGTGCCCGTACCGCTCCCCTTCCCAGCGCCGCGTCCCATCCGCCAGATCCAGGCACACCAGCATCCCGTCATCGAGTCCGTAGGCGAAGCCGTCCCGCAACAGCACGTTCGCGAACTTCGCCTTCAAGCGGATCGATCGCCACACTTCCCGTCCCACCTTCCATCCCGTCTCCCCGCCCCGTTCCAGCTCGATCAACCGGCTCCCCGTTCCGTACCCGCTCGAAATCAGCACCCGGTTGGTCCCCACCAACCGCGGGTCCATCACGTGCGGATGCCCGCCACGCCACGGCTGCTCCCACAACGGCGCCCCGCTCTCCGCATCGTGCCCGGCCGCGCCCGAACCCGTGAACGTGAAGATCTGCCTCACCCCCAGGACCGTCTCCAAACGCGGCGAACTGTAATGCACCGAGGCCCGCCCGCCCACCCACACCCGCGCCCCCGTCGCCGCATCCAGCGCCATCAACGTCCCGCCTTCCGGCCCCGTGCCGCCCGGCGCCACGATCACCCGCCCCCCCATCACCAGGGGCGATCCGCTGATCCCCCACTCCGGCAAGCCCGCCCCCGCCAGGGTCACGACGTTGGTGCCCCACACCCGCCGCCCCGTCTCCAGATCCAGGCAGTTCAACTGCCCCTTCGCCCCCACCGCGTACACCCGCCCCCCCGTCACCGTCGGCGTCGCCCGCGGCCCAATTCCGCCAATCGGATTGTCGTACCGCCCCTGGTCCCGGTGTTCCCAGATCCGGCGCCCCGTCGTCGCCTCGTAGCAAACCACCACCTCCTCCTCCCCCGCCTGCTCCTGAGTCAGCGCCCGTTCCCCCACCACCGCGAAACCTCCCCATCCCTCGCCCACGCCCTGCCGCCACAGCAGCACCGGCGCGCGCGCCACCCAGTTCGTTCCGAGTCTCACCCCGCGCACCTCGCCGTCCCGTTGGGCCCCCAGGAATTGAGGAAAGTCGCCCCCGGCCCGCGTCGATTCCTCCTTCCCTTTCCCGCTGCCGCCCCCGGACGACTCCGTCCCCGGCCCCCAGCGCGCCCGGAAAATCGGCACCAAATCCCCCGTCACGCCTTCAAATCGGAACAGCCCCAGGCCGGCTCCCGCCAACACCAACCCCGCGGCCAGCCAACCCAGGCGCGCCCGCCAGCGCAGCCCCGACACGAACAACAGCCAGATCAAACCCAGCGCCATCCCCGCCAGCACCCCGGCCCCGGTTCGCATCACCCGCGTCTGGCGCGACAACTCGGGCCCCGCCCACACCCACGCCCCCCCTCCCCCCAGCCCCAGCAGGACCCCCCCCCCCTAGCCCAAGGACACCCGACGCCCCGGCCCGCGCCGGCGCGCACGACCGGTGCCCGGCGACCGCATCTCGCCGTTGTTTCCAAATCCTTCGCTCATGCGCCGCGCCTCTCGTGTTCACCCAGCACCGCCGCCAACGCCGCCACCTGCGCCTCCTCGTGCTCGCTCGACAGGGCGAACCGGAAGAACCGCTCCGCCGGCCCCTGCGGATACCGGATCCAGGGCGGATGAATTCCCGCCGCGCGCAACCGTCCTTCCAACCACCGCCCGTCCGCAACTCCCCTCGGCACCCTCACCACCAGGGGCCCCGGCCCCTCCCCGGCCCGTCCCCCCGCGTCCCGAATCCCCGCCCGCACCTGCTCCACCTTCGCCCGCAACCGGGCCCGACGCTCCCGCCCTTCCGCCCGCAGGATCTCCACGGCCTTCACCGCAGCCGCCGCCAATGCCGGCCCAACCGGCGTGTTCCCGATGAACGCCCGTCCCGTCCGCCGTATCCGCTCCTTCAATTCCGCGCTCCCCAGGACCGCACCGCCATAGCACCCGAACGCCTTGCTCAAGGTGATCGTCATCACCACCTCCCCCGGCCCCAACCCGGCCCACTCCGGCGTGCCCCGCCCCCGCTTTCCCAACACGCCCGCCCCGTGCGCATCGTCCACCACCACCGTCCCGCCCTTCGGCAGCACCTCCAGGTAGTCCCCCACCGGAGTTGCCTCGCCGCTCGTCGCCCACACGCCGTCCGTCAACACCAGCACCCGCGCCCGGCGTCCACACGCCCGCGCCGCCTCGCGCAACCCCGTCGCGCTCCGATGCGGGTACCGCCCCACCGGAAGCCCCGACACCAGCGCCGCGTCCAGCAGGCAGCCGTGCGCCCGCTCGTCCAGCAGGACGTGGGTGTGCTCTTCCGCCAGCGCCTGAACCGCCACCGTCGGAGCCACATACCCCGACCCCGTCACCACCGCTCCCGCCACCCCGAAAAACCGTCCCAGCGCCCGCTCCAACTCCAAGTACACCGGCAGGTTTCCCGTCGTCATCCGCGAGGCCCCGGCCGACACCCCCAACTCCCCCACCGCCGTCCGGACCGCCTCGTGAATCGCCCCGTGCCACGCCAATCGCAGGTAGTCGCATCCCCCGAAGTACGCCCATCGACGCCCCCGTTCCTCCACCCAGTTCATCCCCGCTGGCCGCAACACCGCCGGTTCCTGCACCCCGCAATTCAGGCCCATCCCCCACGCCGAAGCCACGCACAAATCCGTCCAGCACCCTCCCCGGCGCTGGAAACGGTGTTCAAGACCCTTCGGTTTGGGTCTTCCCCGCTCACCGACCGCCCTCGCACGCTCCGTCCCCGGCCCTTGGAACTTTGAGCTTGGCCGATTGGAGCTCGATATGGCGCTTTCGTCTTGGACCCACCCCAAGCCTCGGGTTTTCCTTTCGGGCCCTCGCTCGTCCCCTGCCCCCAACATCCCCGCACACTCCGCCGTAGTCCCCGCTCCCATCGCCATGCTCCTCCCCTACGACCCGCCCCTCCCCGCCCGCCTCGACTGGCGCATCGGCATCCTCGGAGCCGGCTTCATCGTCTCCGACGGTCACCTGGTGGCCTATCGCAAGGCGGGCTTCAACCCCGTCGCCATCGCCGCCCGTTCCCGGGAGCGGGCCGATCAAACCGCCCGCCGACACGCCATTCCCGTCGTCCATCCCACCCCTGAACACCTGCTGGACGATCCCTCCATCGAGGTTCTCGATATCGCCGTCCCGCCCGCCGCCCAACTTCCGCTCCTCCGTGCCGCCTGCCAGCGCCGCACCGTCAAAGGCATCCTCGCCCAAAAACCCCTCGGCGTGAACCTCGACGAAGCCATCGAAGCCGTTCGCCTCTGCTCTGCCGCCGGCATCGTCCTCGCCGTCAACCAGAACATGCGCTACGACCCCAGCGTCCACGCCGCCCGCCGACTCCTCGACGCCGGGCGCCTCGGGGATCCCGTCCTCGCCTCCATCGACATGCGTGGCATCCCCCATTGGATGCCGTGGCAGAAGGACCTTGGCTGGGTCACCCTCCGCATCATGTCCATCCATCACCTCGACTGCTTCCGGTATTGGTTCGGGGACCCCGCCCGCATTTTTTGCAGCGTCCGCACCGACCCCCGCACTCCTTTTCCCCACGTCGACGGCATCGCCGCCTACATCCTCGAATACGACACCGGTTTGCGCTGCATCGGACTCGACGACACCTGGACCGGCCCTGCGAAGGAAGGCTGCCCTGCCGACCTTCGGATTCAGTGGCGCATCGAGGGGTTGGACGGATTGGCCATCGGCGACATCGGGTGGTGCAAGGACCCTTACACCACGCCCAGCACCCTCCGTTGGGCCGCCAAGGGCGACGCCGGCTTCCACGAGCCCCGCTGGAGCGAATCCTGGTTCCCCGACGCCTTTGCCGGCTCCATGGGCCAACTCCTCGTGGCGCTCGAGACCGGCCACCCCCCTGCCATCAGCGGAGCCGATAACCTCCGCACCATGGCTCTGGTCGAGGCCGCCTATCGCAGCGTCGAAACCCGTCGCGCCGAACCCCTGCCCCCCATCCCTTCGACCACCTAATAAGCCAGCGCCGAAAGCGACCCCATCCCCTCCCTCCCTTCGGCTCACCACAACCGCCCCTCTGCTCCTTCCGCGCCTTTCGTTCCGCGCTCTCCGTGCCTCCGTAGCTTCCGAGGGGGGGGGATTCGCGCGCGAGGAAGTGGCAACGATCCAGCCCAGTCCGGCAACGTGACCCCCCCACCGGAGGAGTATTATTAGGGACAGTCTTTTTAATTCATAAATAAAGGGACAGTCCTTATATTATATGAATGAACTATATACTATGTTTCTGGCTATTTATCTTGAGATCTATGCCGGGGTGAGGCAATTGACGTCATGCGGCATTCGCGCCTGAAGTTTCCGCCGGAGGCTCCGGTCGGGTGGTACCACTGCCTTTCCCG
>CAZSOV010000244.1:0-12246 GCA_964608505.1 uncultured Verrucomicrobiota bacterium | reverse complement strand
GCGCCCGACGGGAACGACGTTCGAGTCGTAGATCAGGATGTCCGCGGCCATGAGCACCGGGTAGGCGAACAGGCCGTGGTTGATCGGGACCCCGCGGTTCGTCTTGTCCTTGTACGAATGACACCGCTCGAGCAGGCCCATCGGCGTCAGCGTGCTGAGGAGCCACGACAATTCGCAGTGCTCCGGGACGTCCGACTGGCGGAAGAACACCGACTTCGCCGGATCGAGGCCGAGCGCGAGGAAATCGAGGGCGACGTCGAGCGTGTTGCGGCGACGTTGGTCGGCGTCGAAGAGCGACGTCATCGAGTGGTAGTCGGCGATGAAATAGAACGCCTCGCCCTGGTGCTGCAATTCGACCGCGGGTCGCATCATCCCGAAGTAATTCCCGAGATGGAGCGCCCCCGACGGCTGGATGCCGGACAGAATTCGCATGGCCGAACGCTAGCAGGGCTCCCCGGGCGGGGTCACGCCCCGCCGGGGGCGGGCGGCGGTGGCGGACCGGGCGGGGAGGGCGCGGCACGCGGTGGCCCGGGAGGCGGACTGGAACGGCAAGGCGCGGCGACGCGGGGCCCGCGACTGCCGGGTCGCGAGGTGATCGAGGTGGCGGAAGGAGGAATCCACCAGCGGTTGCTGCCGGACACGCGCGGGGGGCGGACGCCCTGCGTGGAGATCCTCCGTCCGGATGCGGGGGCGAGGGCGGCGATCCTCGAGAACCAATTGCATCTGTTGCCGGGGATCATCGAGGCCTCGGTCCATGTCGGCATGCACACGTTCGACCAGTACCTGGTCGAGTTGTTGGCGGCGGAGGCGATCACGGAGGAAACGGCGCGGCGCTACGCGGTGAATCGGCACTCCCTGGACCTGCAATTGCGGGGCATCGTGAACCCGCAGGCCATCCTGCGGCCCGACGCGGGAAGGTAGGAACCATGCTTGTCCTGCTCCGCCTCGTGTCCGGATTCGCTCTCTTCGCGGTATTCGCGAAGATGATCCACCTGGCCGGCGATCATCCGGAGACCAGTGGCGTCTCGGACGGCGGATATCTTGCGCTGACGGTGCGGGTCGCCGGCATTCTCGCGCCGTTGCCTCCCCGGACGCAGAATCCGCGGAATCCCCAACTCGTGGCTTTTCGCCGCAGCCGGAACGCGTTGGGGGAGTTGGTCCTCTCGAACGAGGTGACCGTGGCCTACACGTTCCATGCGCCCCGGACCGGCGGCGTAGGCGGCGTCTACCGCGGCACCACCAACGTCGCGATCCCGCTGCTCGCCACCGGCGCGGTGATCATCCACGACGCGTCGTTGAAATGGCTGCCGCTGTCGGAACAGGTCCGGTTGCTGGCGGCGGAGAAGGAGGCGAAGGAAGCGAGGCGTGGTTTCTGGGAGGACACCGTGACCGTCGGCGCGGCCAGGTAACGGCCACGCCGCCTCATGGGGCCGCGTCGGGCTGGCCGACCGTCGCATAGAGCCGCGCGAGGCGGTGGGCGTGTTCGTCGTAGGCGGCCTCGAAGAGGGCGGTGGCGCGTTCGCGTCCGACGACGGCGCCGGCGGTGAGGACCTTCGGCGGCTGTCCGGCGCGGGTGAGGCGGTCGGCGATTTCGGCCTTGAGCGCGTTCACCAGCAGGCACCCCCCGACGGTCGAGCCCGGGGCCACGGGAGTGTCGAGCCCCTCGATCCTCACCATGGCGTCGCCGACTGGTGCGCCGGTGTCGAGGACGAGATCGGCGAAATCCTGGAGTTTCTTCCCGTCCGCGCGCTGGCTGGTGCTGGCGTCGGAATGACGGCGGGAGACGAGGGCGACGACCTTGATGCCGCGCTGGCGGAACCCTTCCGCGATCTCCACAGGCACGACATTGCAGCCGCTCGAGGAGATGACGAGGGCGGAGTCCTCCGGGCGCAGGTCGAAGTTGCGCAGGATGCGCGCGGCCAGGCCGGGAACGTTCTCGAGAAACATGGCCTGACGCTGTCCGTTCGCGCCGACGACAAGGTTGTGGAAGCTGAGGGAGAGTTCGACGATGGGGTTGAAGCCGGGAAACGACCCGTATCGGGGCCACATTTCCTCGACCAGAATCCGGCTGTGACCGGACCCGAAGAGGTGAACCATGCGTCCGGCGAGGATGGTGGCGGAGAACCAGTCCGCGGCCTGGCGGAGGGCGGGCAGTTGGGATTCGGCGGCGGCGATCAGGTCGCGGCAGGCGGCGAGATAGGCAGTACTCGGTGTCACGAGGGGCGCACCGTAGGCGAAGTGGGTCACGAGGTGAATCCCCAAGGCGGTCCCGGTCCAGGCCCCGGCTTGGGCTTGGGCTTGGGCTTGAGGTGCAGGACAAGGACGATGAGGAGACGCGACGTGACGTGGGGCCGAGGGTCGTGGCCGCACATCTCGAAACCCAAATCCAGGCGGATCGAACAATGAATTAAGGGACAGGTACTATATAGGCAGCATAGATAAAAAATCTGCTTAAAAAGACTGTCTGTTTTATGATAGGCTGCCGTGTTCACGGATCCACGTTCCGAGGGCGTGCCTGCATTGTAATATGTATTAATAGAGACAGTCTTTTTATGCGCTTCGAGGAGTTTTCGGGAGTGGGTTGGGAGTGGGTTGGGAAGCGGTGTTTCGCGGGAGACGAAATCGGAGTCGGGATCAGGGGGAGTCGAGTGCCGTGGAAGCAGCGCCGAAGGCGCCGGCCAGTTCGCCCAGTTGGGCGGGCACAATGCGCAGTTCGTGGCCACAGACCTTCCATTCCCAATGGCTGACGCATTCGCGGAGGGGTTGGAACAGCACGTCGCCGGCATTGGCGATGCCGCCCCCGATCACGACGATTTCGGGATCCAGCACGTTGGCGAGGGAGGCGATGGCGGCGGCGAGGGCGCGGACGGAGGCGACCCAGACCTCGGTGGCCCCCGGTTCCCCGGCCTCGTGGGCGCGGATCAGATCGTGGGTGGAAGCGAAGCGTCCCTGGCTGCGGGCGCGGATATTGTGGTTGCCGATGGCGTCCTCGAGGCTTCCGGGGATCCGGGTGATGTCGAGAGGGCCGTCGGGGTCGAGGGAGACATGGCCGAGGTGCCCGGCCTTGCCGGAATGCCCGCGGAGCAGGTGGCCGTCGACCATGATGGCGCCGCCGACTCCGGTGCCGAGGGTGAGGAGGAACACGTTCCGGGCGCCGCGGGCGGCCCCGGCCCAGATTTCACCGAGCAGGGCGGCCTGGGCGTCGTTGGTGACGGGGACCCGCGGCCGACCGAGGTGCCGCGCCCAATCCAGGCCGACGAGACCGGGAAAACGGTCGGGCATGTAGGCGATGGATCGCGCATCGCGGGCGGCGAGGCCGGGGGCGGAGAGGCCGATGCCGCGGGCGGGGAAACCGAGGTGGCGTTCGAGGTGTTGGACGCACTCGGTGACGGCACCGGCAAAGGCGAGGTCCCTGGCCAGGTCAAATGTCCGGGTGTGGCGGGCGAGTTCGCGACCGTCGAGGGTGACGGCGACGGCCTTGACGCTGGTGCCACCGAGATCGAGACCCAGGACGAAGTCGGGATTCATGGGTGTTGGCCCTCGCTGACGCACCAGCCGCCGTCGACGGTCAGGACATCGCCGGTAATCGCGGCGGCGTCGGGGCCGAGGAGGAACAGCGCGGCGCGGGCGACGTGTTCGGCGGAGAGGAGGTCGCCGACGAGCGGTTGCTTGGACTTCATGAAGTCGAGGATGCGCGGGTCCTGCTGGGCGCGCTGGCTCATGGGGGTGCGAACGAGGGCGGGGGCGATGACGTTGATGCGGATGCGTTCGGGCGCGTAATGGGCGGCCATGGCGCGGCTGAAGCCGAGGATGGCGGCCTTGCTGGCGGCATAGGCGTGGGTGGCGAAGTAATGGGGCGAGGGCGACCAGCCAAGGACGGAAGCCATGTTGAGAATCGAACCCCGCAGTCCGTCCGCGCGCGGGGGTTGGGAGAGCATTTGCCGGAGCAACGCGCCGCAGAGCAGGAAAAGCCCGCGGGCGTTGGTGTCCATGACGGCGTCCCAACCCGCGGCGGTGCATTCGTGGGCGGGCCCGTCGCCGAAGCGGCGTCCGCTGATGCCGGCGACGTTGAAGGCGGCGTCGACGCGGCCGAAGGCATCGACGCAGGAGCGGACGATGTTCTCGCCGGCGTCGGGAGTGGAGAGGTCGGCGGGGACGAATTCGGCGTCGGCGCCGAGGGAGCGCAGGCGATCCCGGAGTGCGTGGCCGTGGGCGGGGTCGCGTCCGACGAGGCAGAAGGCGCGGGCGTGCCCGGCGGCGGCGGCGAGTTCGGCGGTGGTGGCGGCGATGCCGGTCGTGCCGGCAATCAGCCAGACCTCGGACCGGACCGGGGAAGGGGGAGATGCGTTCAACGGTGCGGCGAGTTGTAGGCAGGCCCGGGGGCGGGGTCAACCGGGTCGTCGCTTTCGTGAGGGGAGGATCCGGCGCGGTGTTCGAAGGGATGCGAGCCGGCGCGTGCGGGCGAGCGGGCAGGGCGATTGACAAAGTCGATGGGGGCCCGCGACCGGCTCCCCGCCCTAGCGTCTGCGCGACGGCGGGCCGGGTCGCGGGGCGATCGAAGCAGGCGAATCGAGAGGCGAAGCCTGCGACTCGGCAGTCGCCGGCCCCACCTCGCAGTTCCACGCAGGACTTTGTCAACGGCCCTGGGCGAGCGGGGAAGCGCGGAGATTCTGGTCTTGGCCGGCGGCGGGGAACTCCGGTAGGAACGCGCCCGTTGCTGGGAGTTGTTCCATTTGAAGAACTTATGTTGATTTCCAAGTTGATGCATGGGGTGCGGACGCGGGTGCCCGGGGGCGTGCTCAGGGGCCTGCTGGCGTGGGGGTTGGGTGCGGCGTCCGGAGCTCTGGCGCAGCCGGGGAAGATCGATCCCGGCTTCTCGGTTCCCGGACTGCGCAGCACGACGGCGCTCGGCAACATGGCGGATGGGCGCGTGGTGCTGGCGGGCAACTTTACGAACGCGCCGGCGGGGTCTGGGGTGGCGATTCTGGCGTTGGACGGGACCGTGGCCTGGCGGAGCGACGCCCAGGTGTTCCCGTTGCAGTTGGTCGCGGCCGGGGCCGGTGGGGAGGTGTACGCGGGTGGGGACAACCGGGCCTGGCGGTTTCGACCGCCGGCGACGGCGGCGGATGCCACGTTCGTCGCAGGGAACGGTTGGCGCACGACGGATCCGTGGGGCATGGCGGTGGCGCCGGACGGCGGATTGCTGATCGCCGGGGCGGGCGCGGGCGGGACGCAGTTGGATTGGCAGAACGAACGGTTCCTGCGGAACCTGCCGGTCCGGATCGCGCCGAACGGGACCCGCGACGCGGCTTTCGGAGACCGTGTGGGGGCGGGACCGTGCACGGATTTCGCGGTGGCCCCGGACGGCACGTTTCTGGCGGCGCGCACGACGATCCAGCGGTTTCTGGCGGACGGGACGCTGGACGCGGGGTTCGCGCCATGGACGGCGGCGAACGTGGAGTTGCTGCGGCGTCTGCCGTCGGGGGATTACCTGATTGGAGGAGGTGCGTTCAATTCGTTCCGGGGAGCGCCGGCGAAATCGTTGATCCGGGTGGGGGCGGACGGGGTGCGGGACGCGACATTTGACTATGCGGGGACGTTCGACGTGTTGTTTGACTCGACGGGGGCGCATCGGGCGCTGGCGGTGTTGGCGGATGGCCGGTTGGTGGTGGGGCAGGCGGGGGGCGGGATCCGGCGGTTCCTGGCGAACGGGGCGTTGGACCCGAGCTGGACGGATCCGGCACCCACGGGGGTGGCGCGGGAGTTGGTGTGCGACGCGCGGGGACAGACGTACGTCATGGGGTCGTTGGAGGGGACGGCGTCGCGTCCGTTGTACCGGCTGGCCGGGGATGATTCGGGGCCGGTGGACGAGGCGCCCAGCTTCGCGACGCAGCCGGCGGCAGCAACGGCCGTGACGGCAGGCGGATCGTTTACGCTGACGGTGGTGGTGAACGGTCAGCCGGCCCCGGTTTTGCAATGGTGGTTCGACGGACAGCCGCTGGCGGGAGAGACCGGCGCGACGTTGGAGGTCGACGGCTTTCAGGCGGCGCGGGCGGGCGCCTACCAGGTGGTCGCGAGCAACCGGGTGTCGGTGGTGCGGAGCACGGTGGCAGCGGTGCACGTGAATCCCGGCGCGGCCCGGCCCGGATCGCCGGACGTGACATTCGAGGCGCCGCCGCTGAATCCGGCGGCGGGCGTGGCGGGGTTCGTGTCGAGCATCGCGAATCCGTTGTTCTGGGGCGGGGCGCCGACCTCGGAGGGCGGGGTGTATCTGTGGGGGAATTTCAACTTCCGCCACGCGGACGGCGCGCTGCACACGGGGGTGGTGCGGTTGGATCGGGAGGGGGGCGCGGACGCGGGATTTCGTCCGGTCGACACCGTGCGCGACGCGGGGGGCGGGGTTCTGGAGCCGGAGGGACGGTTGGTTTTGGGCGCGGTGCATGTGTGGGACGGGGCGTTGCGGGACGGCGTGGTGCGATTGAACGCGGACGGGACGGTGGACGGGGCCTTCGATGCGGGGCGGTTGTTCGACGGGACGGTGCAGGCGGCGGCGCGGATCGTCGTGCGACAGGGGGATGGGGGGTTGTTGCTGGCTGGCGGGTTTTCGCGGGTGGCCGGCGTGGCCCGACCGGGGCTGGCGCGGTTGCGACCGGACGGCGCGTTGGACACGGCGTTTGCGGTGCTGCCTCCGAGCACGCGGGTGAGCGGTCTGGCCCTCGCGCCGGACGGGGACATCTACGCGGGCGGGACGTTCTCGCTGCCGGGCGCGACGGAGGTGGTCAGTCTCATCCGATTGAATCCGGACGGGACGCGGGACGTGGATTTCGTGCCGTTGAAAACGATCGGCGGGTTGGTGGGGCTGGAGGCGTTGCCGGGCGGGGGCGTGGTGGGATTGACGGCGGGCGTGGCCCAGACCGCCCCGCGGGTGTTGGCGAGTCTGTTCCGGTTGGGAGCGGACGGGACGGTGGACGCGGGGTTTGAGTCCGGGTTGCCGAATCGGATCGGGGAAGCGCTGCTGCGGCGCGGGGATGGATCGTTCCTGGTGGCGGGGGATCCGGCGTCGGCTCCGGGCACGGGCTCGGTGGCCCGGCATCTGGCGGGCGGGACGCAGGATCCGTTTTATACCAACGCGCCCCTGGTGCACGCGGTGCGGGCGGTGCTGCCGGCGGACGGGGGCGGGGCTTGGTTGATCACGGCGGCGCATCCGGGGGCGGTGCGGTTGCGGGGGGACGACTACGTGCCGCCGGTGCCGCCGGTGATCGTGCGGCAACCGCGGAGCATGGCGGCGAGCGGGGCGACGGCGGCGAGTTTCCGGGTGGTGGCGGACGGGGTACGACCGCTGACGTACCAATGGCGGAAGGGGGGCGTGGCGTTGGCGGGGGCGACGGCGGACACGCTGGTCATCGCGCCGCTGACGGAGGCGAGCCTGGGGACGTACGACGTGGTGGTCACGGGCGGGGGCGGAGGCGGGAGCACGACGAGCGCGGTGGCCACGCTGGGGAATGACTTCCCGCCGGAGATCACGGTGCAGCCGCTGTTCCGGACCAACGTGCTGGTCGGCGCGACGGTGACGCTGGCGGTGGAGGCGAGGGGGACCGCACCTCTGGCGTACCAGTGGCTGTTCCAGGGGCAGGTCCTGCCCGGGGCCACCTCGTCGACGCTGGTTCTGGCGAACCTGCGCCTCGACCAGCAGGGCGTCTACACGGTGGCCGTGAGCAACACGGCGGGGACCGTGCTCAGCCGGGAGGCGGAAGTGAAGGTGGGTGAACTGCCGGTCGCCCCGTCGATGACGCGGCAGCCGGAGGACCAGGTCGCGATCGCGGGGGTGACGCGCTTCTGTTTCCAGCCGGGCGTGGCGGGGACCGGGCCGCTGGGTTTCCAGTGGCAGCGCGACGGCGTGGATCTGCCCGGGTCGGTGACGGTATCGTTGTGCCTCGGGCCGTTGACGGCGGCGGATGCCGGGCGATACCGGTTGGTCGTCACCAACGCGCAGGGCCGGGTGGAGAGCCGCGAGGCCCTGGTTACCGTGGTGGACCCGGTGTTCGCGATCACGGATCCGCCGGCTGGCTTGAACCTCGTGCCGGGTCGCGCGGTGGTGTTCACCGTCGGGGTGCGCAACGACGCGGGGCGTCCGCTCACGTACCGATGGCAGCGGGACGGCGTGGACATCCCGGGTGCGACGGAGGCGTCGCTGCGGTTGGATCCGCCGACGACGGAGGATGCGGGCCGGCGGTTCCGCGTGGTGGTGTCCGACGGCGTGACGACCTTGACGAGTGCCGAGGCGCTGGCGACGGCCAATCCCGAGGCGATCCTGTGTCCGGGTCCGGCCGTGTCGATTTATCGCGTTCGCGGGACGCCGTTGCCGGTGGAATTCGGGGTGGACGCGCACGGGTTCGGGACGTTGACGTACCAGTGGCGGCGCGGCCCCGCGCAGGTCGGACAGGTCGCGCCGCTGGCCGCGTTCGTGGCGGTCCCGGGGGCGACGTCGTCGACGCTGCGCCTCGCGGTGCCGGGGGAGGGCGACATCGGGGATTACTTCTGCGAGGTGCGGAGCGAGTTTGGAAGCAGCGTGGTGGACATCGCGACCCAGGCGGTGGCGATGCGATTGCGGTTGGTCGACGAGGACACCCGTCCGGGGCGGGTGGATTTCGGGTGGGACTATCTCGCGTTGGGCGAGGTCTGGGCGTTGAACGGGGTGGATTTCCTGCCGGATGCGCGGGTGTATGTCGCGGGCGCGTTCGGGAATCCCTTGGTCGGGTGCGTGCCCCTGCGGGTGCTGGCCCGGCTGCTGCCGGACGGACGATTGGATCCGACCTTCGCCCCGGTGACCGCGGCCTTCGGCACCGCCGTCGGGTTGGTGCGGCAACCCTCGGGGAAGCTGGTGATCGCGGGGGATTTCCGGGGCGTTCCGGGGGTGCCGGATGCGGGACCCAACCGGGGGCCGGGCTGGGTGCGGTTGCATGCGGACGGCACGGTGGACGCGAGCTTTGTCACCACCGAACGCGGGTTCGACGGATCGGGCGGCATCCAGATCGCCGGGCAGAGCGACGGCGGGATCCTGGTCCTCCGCCAGGGCGCGGTGACGCGGCTGCTTCCGGACGGGGAGGTCGACGCGGGGTTCGGGGTGCCGCTCCCGGGATCGCAGGGTTTTGGCATTGCCTCGGTCGGCGGGATCCGACGCCTCCTGGTGGACGCGCAGGACCGGATCCTGTTGCTGACCGCGAATGCGGTCCGGCGTTACCTGCCCCGGGGCGTGCCCGACCCGGCGTGGGCGACGGTGAACGTGCCGGAGAACCTGGTGCGGATGGCGGCGGGGCCGGACGGGCGGGTGGTGGCGACCGGCCATGCCCCGGATGGCAGCACCGACGGCGGCTTGCTGCGCGTGGTGCGGTTCCTGGCCGATGGCACACGGGAGGCCGCGTTTCAACCGGAGTATCCGGCGGGTGGCACGATTCCCGGGGCGCCCGGGGTGCAGCCCGACGGACGGGTCGTGATCGGCGGGACGGCGGGGACGTTCTCGGCCCGGCTGGCGGTGGACGGGACGCGGGACGCCACGTGGGAACCCATGGCCACGCCGGGGGGACTCACGGCGCCGGCGTTCGATCCTTACTGGTTCTTCGGACCGGACGGACGGGCGTTGATCGCGGCCTTCGCGTTCGACGACGGCATCGGGTTTTCCACGCCCGGGCAACGGCATCTGCACCGGCTGCAGAATGGCGGTGCGGCGTTCGGGCAGGTCCGGCTGGACGCGCCCCGATTCGTCGATGGCCGGATCGAATTCAGCATCCCCACGGTGGCGGGACGACGGTACGAGGTGCAGTTCCTCGGGGCGCTGGGCGCGACGGGCGGCGTGGCGGGGAACTGGAGCGGCGTCCAGGTGATCCAGGGCGACGGCACGGCGAAGACGGTGGCCCTGGGGACGACGGGGACGGTGGGATTCTACCGGATCGTCGTGACGCCGTAGTAGGGGGAGTGACTCAGCGGCGAGGTTGGGACACGGGGAACTCGGGAGCCGGCGTGACCTCGACCCAAGGGTACCGGTCGGCCTTCACCGGGGCCCAGACCAGGCGTCCGCCGTGACGCCAGCCGTCGAGGACGACGCCCTGATCGAAGGGCCGCCCGCGCGCGGTGACGACGATGGCGTTGTGCTCGCGCCGCGTGTGGGCACGGGCCTCGGCCCAATGCAGTTCGAGGTGGGGGAGGTCGAGGGTCAGGAGTTCCGCGCGGAGATCGGTGGTCCAATGATGGCAGAGCCCCCGGGCACGGAAGCCGGAGTTGACGTAGCAATTGTGGAGGGAAGCCGGGCGGACGACACGGTAGAGGGCGGCGAGGTCGATCGGGTGCCGGTAGGCGGCCCGCGCGAGGAGCCGGGCCTCGGCGGGCGTGACCTCGGGACCGAGTGCGGCCAGCGCGGACTCCAGGGAGCGGACCTCGGACGGACGAGGCGGTACGGGTAGCGACGTGCAACCGTTGAACGCGAAGGACGGGAACAACAGGGCACACAGCCAGAGCAACGAGGGCAGGCGCGGATCCATGAAGGCGTGGGGAGAACCCAAGGGCGACGTCCCGGTTCGGCTTCGGGCTTGGGCTTGGAGCTTTGAACTTGGCCCTGGGAGCTTCCCCAGGGTGTCGCGGACCCAACGAATCCCGAGTTCGCGCGCGCCCCCGGTTACGCCTGGATCGCCCGGACGCGGTGGTCGATACGGCGGTCGTCGAAGACGCCAAGTCCGAGGACGCCCGCGATCTCGACGTGTTCGGTCTGGCGGTTGAGGAAGCTGGAGAAGGCGTCGGGCCGGGCCTCGGCGATGGGTTTCATGCCGACCTCGACCCGCTTCTTGTCGAGTGCCTTCCACCCGACACGGTCGACCGCCACGGGATCGGTGGCGAAGTAGAGGGCTTTGTGCTCCCAGACGAACTGGGGTCGGGAGGAGGGACCGCCGTTGTACTGCGCACGGATGCCGTCGACGATGTGGAGCACGGACTTGTCGCGGATGACGGGAAGGGAGACGACGGCGGGGATGAAGGTGCCGCAAACGTTGAGGGTGCTGGAGGAGTGGGTGCGGCTGACGTTGTTGACGAGGCCGTGGGAGAGGTTCTTGAGGGCGAGGGTGACGCCGGCGGACTGGTGATCCTTCAGGGCGGGAAGGTTGATGAGCTTGTTCACTTCCTGCGTGATGAACTTGGCGACGTAGGAGCGGCGGGCGGCGGGATTGTTGGGGTTCTGGCCCGGCAGGACGACGGCGAGATCGAGGTAGTGTTCGAGATCGTAGCCGGCGGTGTCCTGCTGCAGGTCGCTGTAGCTCTGGCTGGCGAAGGACCAGCGCACCCCCTCGGGCAGCCATTTGTCGAAGCCGGCCTGCAGGAATTGGTCCCGGTAACGGTCGTACACGACGATGTCCCGACGCTTGACCCCGGCGGACTCGAGGCCGGCGATGACGGCCTGGAGGGTCTCGGCGTTGCTCTGGACGAGAGGGCCCCCGACCGGGGTGAGCTTGATGCCGACGACGTCGCCGGGTTGGAAGAACTGGCGCCAGGCCTGCGTGGCGTCGTCGGCGTCGGTCAGTTCCGTCATGCCGGCGTCGACCATTCGGCGGATGGGTTCCTTCTTAAACTCGCCACCTACGATGGAGCCCGGGTGCGATACCTCCACGACGCGTCCGGGGTGTAGGCCGGGCATGCCAAGCTGGGTCCGGGCCGATTTGGTGGAGAGTTCGGCGGCTTGCGCGAAGAGGGGGAGGGAGAGCCCGGCCGCGGCCTTGCCGAGCCAATCACGACGGGACCATCCGGAGCTGGGGCTGGGACTGGGATTCATCGGAGGGAGGGTGGCCAACCGGAGGGGGGGGCCGCAAGGCCTCACGTTCCGGCCTCACGTTCCGACCTTCAGGGCCACTCAGGCATCCCCGCCGGTACCCCTGCCGCCCGCGACCCTGTCCAGCTACCCGAACACCGCCTTCTTCAAATCCCGCAACACGTAGGCCTCCGTCCCCTCGAGCCCCCGCACCCGCCGCGCCCCGTTCTTCCGCTTCTTCCCGAACCGCTCCCGGTACGCTCCGAAGATCCCCTCCACGTATTCCCGACTCCCGAACGCCGCCCCCGCCGTGAAGTACCGCACCCGACACTTCAGATACTCGCCCAACGGCAACTTCCCATTCCCCTCCAACACCCCAATCACCGCCTCCCGCGACAACGATCCCCGCAACGCCCGCCCATCCTCCCCGATCCCCGCCCGCCGCTCGTCCCCCTCCC
>CAZSOV010000243.1:0-12249 GCA_964608505.1 uncultured Verrucomicrobiota bacterium | reverse complement strand
ACCACGAGCTGGGGCACAACTATTATCAGCGCGCCTACCTGCGCCAGCCGTACCTGTACCTGAACGGGGCCCACGACGGGTTCCACGAGGCGATCGGCGATTTCATCGCCCTCTCGATCACGCCGGAATACCTGGTTGGGATCGGGTTGCTCGCCCCGGGGAAGGTGCCGAGTCCCGACAAGGACATCGGTCTGCTGCTACGGCAGGCGTTGGACAAGGTGGCGTTCCTGCCCTTCGCCCTGATGATGGATCGGTGGCGTTGGGGCGTTTTCGGCGGGGAAACGGGGCCCGAGGCGTACCAGTCTAGCTGGACGTCGCTGCGCCTGCGGTACCAGGGGATCGTGCCGCCCGTGGAACGTCCGGCGACGGCCTTCGATCCGGGGGCGAAGTATCACATTCCCGCGAACGTGCCCTACGCGCGGTATTTCCTGGCCGCGATCCTGCAGTTTCAGTTCTACCAGGCGGCCGCCGAGCAGGTCGGCTGGAAGGGGCCGCTGCATCGGTGTTCGTTCCACGGCGACCGGGGGGTGGGCGAGCGGTTGGACCGGATGCTGGCGATGGGCGCGTCGCGGCCATGGCCCGAGGCGTTGGAGGCCTTCACGGGCCGCCGGACCATGGACGGGTCCGCGATCCTCGCCTACTTCCAGCCGCTTCAGAAGTGGCTCGAGGAGCAGAATCGCGGACGGGCCTGTGGCTGGTAAGGCGGACGGCTGCCGGAGGAAGCGGGGCGGGGGCCAGGCGGGGCCGCGAAGGGAAGGGGTGGCCAGGGGCCGCGAGCCGCGGAAGAAAGTTCGTGCGTTTCGGATTCCGGGCGGGGAATAGGAGGGAACACTCGCTGCATGAGTCCCGACTCCCAACTGCTCGGCCAGTTCGTCCAGGACGGTTCGGAACCGGCATTCGCCGAACTGGTCCGTCGCCACGTCGACCATGTGTACTCGGCGGCGCTGCGGCAATTGGAGGGGGACACGCACCGGGCCCGGGACGTCACCCAGGTCGTGTTCGGCGAACTGCTCCGCCAGGCGTCCCGCCTGCAACGGCATCCGAGTCTGGGTGGCTGGCTGCACCTGACCGCAACCCACCTCGCCGCCCGGACGCGCCGCACCGAACAGCGACGGACTCGACGCGAACAAGCGGCCCTTGTCATGTCCGATCCCCCATCCACCGCCGCCGCCGCCGGCGAGGACGCGTCCTGGCACGAGTTGCGCCCGCTGCTGGACGACGCCCTGCGGGCGCTTCCGGAGTTGGACCGCGAGTTGATCGTCCTGAGGTTCTTCCGCGGCCTGCCGTTCGCCGAGGTCGGACGTCCGTTCGGGATCGCCGAGAACAGCGCGCGCATGCGGGTCGAACGGGCGCTGGAACGTCTCCGGCGGCAACTGGCCCGGCGCGGCGTCACGTCCACGGCGGCCCTGCTGGCCGGGACGCTGGGCAGTCATGCGGTCGTCCCCGCGCCGGCGGGCCTCGCGGCGTCGTTGACGCCCGCCCTGCTCGGCGCGGCGACGCTGCTTCCCGGGCTGCTGCCGGCCTCGGGCGGGTGGGCACGCGTCCTGGATTCCCTGCTGTTCGCCAAGAAGTGGCTCCTGACGGGGTCCGTCGGGGCCCTGGTCGTGGCGCTGGCTCCGGGTTTTCCCTCCGAATTGGGATCGAAGGCGTCCCGGGTCCAGGTGACGTTCGCGCCGCGGACCGCGCCGGTTCCCGAGGCCGGCCCGGCCCCGGACGGGCCTCCGGAAGCCGGGTGGGACTGGGCCTCGGTGGAGGCGAGCGATTATCGGGACCTGATCGCGAACCTCCGTGCGAGCGGGGCGCCGGAGGGTCTGATCCGCGATTTCGTCGCCCTGGACCTGGAGCTTCACTACGCGCGGCGGGCGAAGGAATCGGGTCTGGGCGGGGCGCCGACTCCCTACTGGAGAAAGCCGACCGCGCCGGCGCCGGATGCCGAGGCGTTGGGACGCCGGAAGGAGCTCGACCGCGAACGCGTGGCGGTGTTGCAGAGCCTGCTGGGTCCCGGGGTGCGTCCGCGGGACGCGTGGAGCGTGGCGAACGTGGCGCCGGACCACGACGCGGTGCGCTTCGCGTGGTTGCCGGTGGAGGTGCGGGATCGGGCGCTGGCCATCCTGCAACCGAGCCTGGACGAGGAAACCGAGGAGAACAGCCGCCCCGGCGTGCGGGTGTTGGAACCGGAGGTCGAACGCCGTCGCCTGGAGTCGCGCGTGGCGGCCCTGCGGGAGGTGCTGACTCCGGAGCAACTGGAGGAGTTCCGGCTGCGGGAGGATCGGTCGTACGAGGACGTGCGGGCGCGGGTGCAGTACTGCGAGTTGACGCCCGACGAGTTCCGGCGTCTGGCCGGGATGCGCGAGTCGTTGTTTCATCGTCCTGCGGTGACGCTGGCGGACCAGCGGGCTTTGGAGCAGGAGGTGACCCCGATCCTGGGCGTCGAGAAATCGCGCGAGTTCGTGCGGGGCCTGGATTTCACCTACATCTACGCGCGTCGGGTCGCCGAGAGTCTCGGGCAGTCCGACGACGTGGCCGGGCGCATCTGGGAAATCAAACGGCAGGCCATGGCCGACGCCGAAGCGCTCGCTTCCCGGCGGGGGGTGGTCGGGGCCGAACAAACCCGCCAACGCCAGGAGATCGTCGAACGCGCCGCCCGCGACATGAAGGGCCTGGTCGGCGACGAGGGTTTCAAGGCCCTCCAGGCCGACTGGCCTTTCTGGTCCAACCTCCGGAATCCGGGCGCGGTTCCGTCGAACCGGAAGACACGCTGACCGAGGTCCATTAATTGGCACGCATGAAGACCCTGTTTCTCGCCTTGATTCTCGGGACCTGCGCCACGGTGTTGCTGTGGCGACGGCATGGTCCGGGTCCGGCACCCGTGGTCGTCGAGGCCCCGGTGCGTGACCCCCGCGAGGTCGCTCCGCGGACGTCGTCCTCCCGGTTTCCGACTCGCGCGGTGCCGGATGCAAATCCGGAGGTCTCCTCCTTTCGCACGCCGTGGGAGGCATATCGTGCCGACAACCTCCCGGCGTTCATCCGGTTGTTGCGCGCGTCGGGTTGTCCGGAGCGCTCGATCCGGCTGTTCGCGGTGGCGGCGGTCGGGCGGGGGATCCAGCAACGGCTCGAGCAGCCGCTCCGGGACGAGGTGGGGACCTCGCGCTGGTGGCGGGCTTCGGCGCAGCGGGCCGCTCGTGACCTGCATGGGGCCCACCGTCGGGCGCGGCAGGAGCTGGATGATCGGTTGGTCGAATTGATCGGCGAGACCGCGGCGGGACTGCGCGCCGAGTTGACCGGTGAAGCCTCCACCTCGGCGTCCTGGCTCGATGCGGACCGACAAACCCGCCTCGCCGCCCTGCGCTCGCGGCACGCGTCGGAAATCGACGCGGTGACCGGACGCGGAATGCCGGGGGTCTTCGGCCCCCTCCTGACGGAGGAACTCCGGTTCGAATTGCGCTCGTTGCGCGAGCGGCAGGCCGAGGAGGTGCGGGTGTTGCTCGGGCCCGGGAGTTTCGCCGAGTACCAGATGCGGGAATCGCCGGAAGCCACCTTCGTCCGGCATTATCTTCCCGAAGCCCGGGACGAGGCGGAGTTTCGCCGGATGGTCCGGGCCGCGCTTGAGTCGGGAATCGAACCCCTGGACGCCCGTCTGTCTGGCGCACGCGCCGGAATCCCGGCGGAGGCACTGCCCGAGGCGGCGCCGGACCCGCGCGAACGGGTGCTGGAACGGTTTCGGGAGGCGAGCACGACGGAGGAGGTCGCCGCGTTCGAGGCGGGACAGGCCGTGGAACGGGAGCGGTTGGCCCGGGAGGAGCGGGAACGGGAGGAGCGGAGCGGCGTGGAGCAGTTGCTTGGGTTTGCCCGTGCGGGGGGCGTGTCCATGGACGAGGGGGAGGCGCGCCGTCTTGCCGCGGCGCTGGAGAAGCGATCCACCGAACTCGAGGCGGAGTGGGGCCCGCCTCCGACCGGCGGTTCCGAAACGGACCGTCGCGCCTTCGAGGAACGCGTGGCCCGGGAGTTCGAAGCCGTCGCGGTCACGGTCCTTGGCGAGCGCGGACGGGCGTTCGTGGACGGGATGCGGCAGGGGATGAAGCACTGACGCGCGGGTCGTGAGGCTCCACGACCGGCGCGCCGTCCGGGGTTGGTCCGGGTTCGGGAACCCCTATCGCCCGGGGCGGGCGGCCTGTTTTGGCGGGGTCAGCGCGCGCGGCTTGTGCGGAGGTTCTCGAGCCAGTCGACGTGCATGCGTCCGCCGTTGCCGTTCCACGCCTGGGGACCCCAGGGTTTCGAGCAGATATCGACATCGCCGTCGCCGTCCACGTCGCCCACCTGCAACTCGTGGCCGCCGAGGGAGGTGTCGAGAATGAGGCGCTCCGCGAAGGACCCGTTCCCCTGGTTTTCCCAAACCACCCACCTGGGATTGGTCCGGCCTTCGGGGAGGAGTTCCTCCTGTTCGTTGACGATGATCTCCGGACGGCCATCGCCGTTCAGGTCCGCGACGGCGAGGGAATGCAGCGAGCCGTACGTGAACGAGCGAGGAAGGTCGGTGCGGCGCCAAGCCCCGCCGCGTCCGTCCACGTTCGCCAGGATCGCCACACGGGAATCCACGATATCGGCGTCCGCCATGATGACCTCGGCCCGCCCGTCCCCGTTGAGATCCGCCACGGCGGTACGCACGCAGACGCCGTAGGGTCCCTTGCGGCCCATGGGCAGATTGGCATGCGGATTCCAGCGGAGCCCGCGAGCGTCGGCGTTCTCGAACCAGGTGTCGGCCCGGAGAAGATCGAGGTCGCCATCGCCATCCACATCGGTGGCACCCCCCGGGGTGATGGCCCCGTGCACCGGCGGCCCGATGGGGTGACGGGTCCAGGGTTGGCGCGGGTCCTCGGGGATCGAATACCAGCAGAGCGCCCGAAGCGCCGTGCGTTCGTCGCCCATCAGGATCACGTCGGAGCGGCGGTCCCCATCGAGATCCGCGACGAGCACGTCGTGGGCACCGGCGGCCTTGGGATCGAACTCGAGCCGGGTGAACGCCTCGTCGCGGGGGCGTCCCGTGTTGCGGAACCACACGCCGCTGCACACCAGGTCGGTCCAGCCATCGCGATCCACGTCCCAGGCCGCGAGCCCGACATCGGACAGGTAGTTCGTGCCCACCCGGTGACGACGCCAGGCACCGGGCGCCTGGAACTCGAACCAATAGAGCGTGCTGGGCGGCACCCCGCGTCCCCCGAGGACGAAGTCGAGGTCGCCATCGCGGTCCAGATCGGCGAGTGCGGTCAGGCCGTAGTCGCCCACCGTGGCGTTGCGCACGGGCAGATCGCGATCCACGAAATGGTGGGCGAACTTCAGCTCGGTCGAGGCGGCGTGGGCGGTCGGAGCCGGCAGGCCCGGCAGACAAAGGAGGAGGACGACGAGGACGGCGTCGGCGGGAAGTAGGCGTGGGCGTCTCACGTGCGGAGCATGCGCCCCCAGCTCGGGTCGGCGAGGCGGAAGACGGGCGGATGATCCCAGGTCCATTTCAATCCGATTTCGAGGGTCCGGGAGGTTCGTGACCGAAAGCGGGTGAGGATGGCGGGGTATCTGTGGATGCGGTTCCCCTTAAAGCACCTGGAGCTGAATCCGTGGGCGTGGGTTTCGAGAGGATACCTGGAAAGGTGCGATCACCGATAAAAAGCCGGGGGATAGGCTTGGTTGTTTTGTGATAAAGAGCCTGGGCTGTTATGTGGTGTTTTGGGTAAAGGCCTTTATTGCGCCCGCGCCAGGCGGGGAACCACCCGGCTCGATGGCTTCTCCTCTCCTCTCCTTTCGCTGGCCTTGGCGTTGGCCGGCCAGCGACCCGGCTGGGGCGGGCCCCTAGTGACTTTGGAGATCGCTCCGGAAAGCGGTCGGGTAGGGGAGATGAAGCGTTGACGCCCTGCGGGTGGGTGCCGGGATGATGGCCGGGGGCCGAAGCGTGGATTCGGATTCCGCCGCAACATGCGCATCGGTCTACTTCGCCATTTCCCGGTTGCCCGGGCGTTTCCCGTCGGCTGGCGGACGGTGTCCGAATTGCAGCAGTGGCGGGAGAGCTACGAGCGGACGGAGGTGGTGGTGGGGGATTTCGACGCGGGGGGCATCGAGTGGCAGGACTGCCTGGCCAGCGATCTTCCCCGTGCGCGCGTCACGGCGAGCGTGGTGTTCGGCGGAACGGTGGAGCATTGGGCGATGCTGCGGGAGGTCGAGTTTGCCGAGTTCCGCACGGGCGGACTGCGGCTGCCCGTCCAGGTCTGGAAGTGGGTGTACCAGCTGTCCTGGCTGACGGGTCATCCCTCGCAACGTCGACATCGGGACGAGTTCCGGGCGCGGGTTCGCGAGGTGGCGGACCGATTGAGCGCGTTGGAGCGGGACACGCTGGTGGTATCGCACGCCGGGATGATGGCGTATCTGAGCCGGGAACTGCGTCGTCGCGGATTCATCGGGCCGCGGGTTCCGTATGCGCGCCATGCGCGGGCCTACGTTTTCGAGCGGGGCCGCTGACGCGGCGCGCGGGGAACAAACCCGGGTTGGAACCCGGAACGCGGTTTGCAGTCGGGACGCCGGATTCCACGATCCATCCGCTGGGAATCGGGACCCGGATGGGCCACCACGCCCGCGCGTCCCCACGGATCCATGACCCCGGATCAGAACCCATGCCTGCCGCCGTTCGCATCTGCCGTTCCAGGATTCACGCCGTCCTCCTGGTAATTATCGGATTTGGTCTGGCCGGCGACCCGGACGCTTCCGTGGCGGCCGCGCCAACCGGCTCGCGCCCGCTTCGTATCGAGGATCTCGGTCGAAGTCTTCACCACGGCGTGAACGAGGTCTGGTCCAGCGATCACGCGAAGTGGGTCCTGTTCGACGCCAAGTACGACGTGCACTTCGAAAGGGACGGGGTTCCCCAAAGCGAGCTGGAACTCCACGAGGCCGTGCGGGTCGACGGAGGTCGCGGCATAGGAAGGTGTCAACACCCTCGAGGTTCGGAGCCGTAACCTCTTCGGGCAATCCGGCCCCACGCTCCGGGTCTCGGTCGTCCGGAAGCCAGCGGGCTGAGCGGCGGTCGGCTACCGGGACGGAGGGACGGGGCCCGCGGGGGTGGCGGGGGAGCGGATGACGCGGAAGCCCTGGCAGGCGGGGGAGGCGCGGAGGACGTCGGTCCCGGGCCGCGCCGGGGTGTCGGCACTGCCGCCACGCGAGGAGGCTTGGCCGGCATCGTCGAGGGTCCATTCGGCAACATTGCCGTCGAGGTCGAAGACGGGAGGGGTGTCGGGGTCGCCACGTCCCGGGAAGGAGCCGACTTCGAGCAGGAGCGCGCCGGGGCCGCCCAGTTTCTCGCTTTCGCGGAGCAATCGGTCGGCGTCCTCGGGATTGGGCGGATAGCCGGCCCAATGATCCAGGGTGTTCCCGGACTCGGGCGCATCCGCGTCGGGCGGGGGGTAGAGTGACCTGGCTTCGGCGGCGTTCGGGAGGCGCCACGACTGACCGGTGAGTTGGGAGAGCCACTGGCAGTAGGCCTGGGCGGTGGCGAAGGAAACGCCGGCAGCGGGGTGGTTTTCCCGTCCCGGCTCGGGCGGTTGGGCGGGGGCGAATTCCGCGAACTGGGCGCGGGTGACCTCGAAACGACCGACGAGGAGCCCCTCGAGGGGGACGGTCTCGGGGATGAGTCTGCCTTGGAAGTGTTCCCCGAAGCGGTTGCCGACGCGCCGGGCGCTGGCGCGTTGCAGGGCGAGCGCCAGCCGGGAGTTCTGCTTGAGGGCCGGGGCCGGGTCGATTGCGGGGACGGCGGCAAAGAGGTGGCGATCGAACCAGGCGAGTTCCTCCTCCAGTTTGCGCCGCTGGCTGGAGGGGCGTCCGAGAGAGTGAGGTTCCTCGGGGAGTTGAACGAAGCGAACGGGGGCCTTGCGGTACTCCTGGAGGAGCCGGAACTGCATCCAGGCATGATGCGGCGGGACGATGTCGTCGGCGGTGCCCTGGAAGAGCAGAACGGGAGTCGTGACCTGGTGCATGCGCCAGTACGGGCTCAGCTGGCGATAACGCTCGGGGTCGGCCCAGGGCGTCGCGCCGAAGTAATAGTCGTTGAAGGACAGTCCGAAGACGCAGGCAGCGGTGTCGGCGGTCCATTCGACGCCGCCGGCGCCGGCGGAGGCGGCCTTGAACCGGGGATCGCGCGTGACGAGGGCCATGGTGAGGATGGCTCCGTTGGACCAGCCGAGCGTCCCGAGGCGGTTGGTGTCCACGTTTCCCCGGGCGACGAGGTGGTCGATGCCCTTGAGGATGTCCTCGACGGGGAGGTCGTAGTATTTGCCGTCGGCGATGGCCTCGGAGAAGGGAAGGCCGTAGGAAGAACTTCCCTGGTAATTGGGTTGAAGGACCAGGGCGCCGCGCTGCGTGAACAGGGCCGGGGCGTAGGCCCACGAGTGGTCCCAACGGTCGAGGTCCACCGAGTGCGGTCCCCCGTGGATCATCAGCACCAGGGGATGGGCGCGGTCGGGCCGGAATCCCGGGGGCTTGAACAGGATTCCCTCGATCTCCGCCCGCCGGGCTCCGGGCCACCGGACGATTTCGACGTCGCCGACGGGTTTGGCCGCGAGCGTTTCGTTGAGGCGGGTGACGGCGCGGGGACTCTCGAGGACGTCGCGTCCGAGGCGGGCGACCTGGAGCTGGGGCAACCGGTTGGCCCGCGAATGCAGGTAGATCGCGGTGGTCCCGTTCGTGGCGACGCTGAGGCCGGCCAGATGCTCGGCATGCTCGCCGCCGACGCGGATCGAACGCCACACGGCCCCGTCCCGCGTCATGCGCACGAGCCGAACCTTGGTGCCGTCGGCGGCCAGGGCAACGAACCCGTCCGGGGTGGGCGCGAGCCCTGTCCGGCCCGAGGAATTCATGGCGACGCTGTCGGTCAGGCCGCGATCCCAGGCGAGGGGCAGGGAGGAGAGAAGTCCGTGGGAGGTGTCGAGCAGGTACGGTTCGAGGACGGACGCGTGTCGGTAGACGGGATGGGAGGCGCGGGCGACGACGAGGTAGGCGTGGCGACCATCGCGGGCCCAGGCGAAACCCGAGATCAGCGGCGGCGCGTCGCCGAGCAAGGGTGTCGCGCGGGCATCCTCGAGGGAATGCAGCCAGAGCGCGGGGCGGATGCGCTGGTCGTACTCGAACCGGAGGCTGCGATCATGCAGGGCGAGAACGCGGGTGCCCTCGGGCGAGACCGAGAATTTCGCGATGCGATCCAGGTTGCGGGTGAGTCGGCGGGAGGGTTTTCGGTCGAGGCCGACCTCGAACAGGCGAACCGGCGGTTCGTTGGGATCGTCCTCGGTGACGACGGTGCGGTCCTTCTTCTCCTTCCGCTCCGCCTCGAGTTGGGACGGATCCTCCTGGGCGGAAAACACGAGCGAGTTCGTCCCGCGCCATTCAAACTGGCGGACGCCACGGGGGCTCCGGCTCACGGGGTAGGGTTCGCCGCCGGCGAGATTCAGGATCCAGATCTGGGGCTTCGGTTCGTCGTCCCCGTCGCCGGGGGGCGTGCCCTTTCCGTCCGGGTCCGGGCGTGCCGTCGCGAAGGCGATCCGGAGGCCGTCGGGGGACCAGCGGGGGTTCGAGGCGCCGACCCGGCCGCGGGTCAGTTGGATCTCTTCGCCGGTGGCGAGTCGGGTGAGGTAGAGGTGGGACAGGGACTCGTCCTTGTCGGGGTGAGGACCGGTCCGGACCCAGACGGCACGGGTGCCGTCGGGGGAGATTTCGAAGTCCTCGATCCGTTCGGCCTGGACGATGTCGTCGACGGTCCAGCGCGCCGCGGGGTCGGGTGCCGGTGTCGGAGCGGGCGTGGTCGGCGGTTCGGCGGCGGTGGCCGCCGCGACGGAGAGCACGAGGACCAGGTATCCCGGCCGGAACATGATGCGAAGGGGAACGGAGGCGGGCGCCCGGCACAAGCGGGAATTGGGGAATCACTCGCCGGTGCGGGAATCCGGGACGCACCAGAGCAATCCCGGCTTGTTGGACCGCTGTTCCCGGAGGAAGGCCTCGTATTTGATGAAATGCACGTGTCCGCTGAAGCCCGTGATGACGGCGCCCTTCTTGTGGCGGCGTCCGATGCCTTCCTCCTCGCTGGGGTACTGACTGGCATCGAAGCCCGGGTTGGATCCCCAGGCGGTGCCGTAGTTGCGGATCTCGGGTTCCCACATGACATAGGCCGCGGGGTTGAACTGACCGAGTTTGTAGGTGCGTCCGGGCGGGTTGCGTCCGAAGGCGCAGACGGCGCCGTTCATGATGTAGCTGGAGAGTCTCGGCTGACGCTTGATCCAGGAGACATGGTTGGTGCGATCCAGCGGACAGATGTAGACCGAGCGCTCGCGGAGATAGGGCCAGTAGAGTCCGGCGGCGATCTGCGGCCATTCGTTGGTGCGCTCCGGGTTGGGCGCGCGCCCGCCGACGGGCTGATAGAGCCAGCCCGGGCCGTACTCGTTGGCCCAGTTGGGCCAGGGCATCGTGTCGGCGTTGTCGTCCACGTACATCGCCATGGCGAGGCCGAGCTGTTTGTTGTGGTTGATGCACGCCGTGCGGCTCGCCTTTTCCTTCGCCGAGGCGAGCGCCGGAAGCAGCAGGCTCGCGAGGATGGCGATGATCGCGATGACCACCAGGAGTTCGATCAAGGTGAACGCGAGCCGGATGCCGCGGCGGGGCACCCGCGGCGTGCCGGGGCAGGGGTTGGGGCCGCCGGGACACGGGCGGGGCAGGCGCTCCGGATGGGAACGGGAGTTCATGGGCAGGACACGGGTGGGACGTTGACGAGCGTCCCGGAAGCGAGCCGCACGGTCAACCCGCGGAAGTCCACCCGGATCCCCGCCAGGGCGATGGACAAAGTCGATGGGAGCCAGTCCCCGGCCCCGCCTCACAGTTCCACGCAGGACTTGGTCAACGGCCCTGCGGTCCCCGCGGGGCGCGGACTGCCGGGACGGGCTGCAGTCGGCCTTATTCCATGCGTCGGCATTTCTGTTGGACGCGGGCATGCGATCCACGCAGTGTCCCGCCCCATGCCGGGAGAAGTAGTACCCCAACGGCCGGATCCATGGATGTTCACGTTGGAACCGCTGGAGACGCGGCAGTTGCTGGCGGCGGATGCCGTGCCCCGGGAGGACCTGCCTCGGCCTTCCGACCCGGACGCAGGTTCGGCGGAGGTCTTCCCGGTCACGGGGGGATGGACGGGCGGCGAAGTCGGCTCCGCCGGTGCCTTGGCGGATCCGTGGGCGGGCTTGGATCCGGAGCCCGTGGAGGGGACGTCCGGGCCGTCCGCGCGGCTGGGATTGCATGCCGTCGCGGGCATTCCGGACCTCGTGAATCCGGCGGAGGCGTTGCCGTTGTTGCTGGCTCCGGGCCGGGTGAGGCTGGACCTGACGGCGGCGGCGGCGGGTCGGGCCGGGCTGTGGACGTTCGTGTTGCCGGACGCCGGCGGGGCGGGGAACACGGCGGAGGTCGAGTTCGGGCTGCGGGGGATCGTCGGGGTGCCGACGGACGGGGCGTTGGCGTGGTATGACGAGAGCGGGAACCGGCTCGGGGTGGCGGATGCGGGCGGGGCGGTGACCTTGCTGACGGAGGACTCGGGGCGGATCACGCTCGAGAAGGGGCGGAGGTATCTGGTGGGCGTGTTCGTGAACCGGGCGCTGCCGGCGGATGCGGCGCGTCTGGAGTTGGCGGCGCGGGGCGCCGTGACCGGGGCGACGGTCGGGATGGACGCGCGGACGGGGGTGGCCGGGGTGTCATTCCTGGATTTGGGCGAGGTGTTTCAATCGCCGAGCGACGTGCGATGGCATCCGCTGGGTTTGTTGAATGCCGGGGCGGAGGCGAAGGTGAAGTTGCTGCCCGAGATCGCGGGGCGGGACGTGACGATGGCGGTCTACCGGAAGGTGCCGGCGGCACAGCAACTGGCCGGTGGCGACGGCATTCCGGTGTACACGCTGGTGGGCGCGTCCTCGTCGGTGGGCACCACGGGGGCGGAGGTGACGTTGCGGGCGCCGTCGGGCGCGACGCTGAGCGAGCAGGAGTATGTGGTCGCGGTGGCCCCGAAGGGATACGCGACGGGGGCCTCGGGTTACCGGGTGGAGATCCAGGCGACGGCGCCGCTGGTGGCGCCGGCGGCGTTGAGCGCGGCTGAGGTGGCGGTGAATCAGGCGTTCGGATTGCGACCCACCGAGACGCGCGGCGTCGCGGAGGCCGAGTTCAGGAACCAGACGGTGACGGGGGACGCGGCGCGGT
>CAZSOV010000242.1:0-12321 GCA_964608505.1 uncultured Verrucomicrobiota bacterium | reverse complement strand
CAGTCGCCGGCCCCACATCGCGGTTCCACGCAGGACTTTGTCAACGGCCCTGGGGCACTCGGTTTCCGCCCTGTAGGCCCGGTGCCCTCGCCGGGCGGCGCGGTTGCGGAGGACAGAATCATGGAGGCGGGGTGGGGGAGGCATGATTGTGTCCCGGCATGATTCTGTCCGGGAAACGAGGCCCGGTGAGGCCGGTTCATGGGTGGTCGTAACGGGGTGTCCGACCGTGGCTTCCTGGTCGCGGAGCGACCTTTCGAGGGTAGCCGGGGGTTTCAACCCCCGGAAGGAAGGGGTGAAAGAACCCTCGTCGCGGAGTGACGTCCGAAGCCTCCGACGTCCACGCCCCACTCGGGCGCCCCGAGTCGAACGTCGCTCCGCGACGGGGAAGGGAGAGAAGGCGAGACCGGGGCCTGAAGGCCCCGGCAACCTTCGGTCGTCGCTCCGCGACATCGCTGCCGGGGCCGGACCGGCCCGGCCCGTGGAGGATGGCGAGGCATCCGGTTGGCAAGGCGCGTCGCGGGTTTCGGGGAACGAATCCGCGGACCGCACGTCGCCGCGTGGGGGCACGCGGCTTACACCGTGCAGGCCCGGTGTCCGCACCGGGCGGTGCGGTGGCCGAGGCTGGTTCGTGAAAAAAAGGCCGCCGCGAGTGCTGGTTCGCGGCGGCCTTCGGCGAGGGGGACGGACGGGACGGCCTCGGCGGGTTACTTCACGCCCATGAGGTGCTGGAGGACCATCTGATCGAGGTCCTGGTAGTTGCGGTCGGCCACGAGGGCCTGGGCGGCGGATTCGTTGAAGGAACGCGCCTTGTCGACGAGGATCTCGAAGGTGCGCTTGCTGTTGATGAGATGGCGCATCCAGTGCTCGGTCTTGGTGGAGCGGAAAGGGTGGACATCGAAGCAGACGAGTTCGCCTTTGCGCCCGTAGCCGTTGCGTTCGAGGGCGCGGACCTGGTTGAAGGCGACGCGGAGATTGGCGCTGCCGAAGGGTTTGTCCTGGTCGAACTTGAGCCCGTTCTGGTCGTTGAGATGCAGGGACCAAAGCTTGCCGAAGGCGCAGGCGAAATCGATTTCGTCGGAGGGATCCAGCCCGGCCAGGATGGCGTGCGCGGATTCGATGAGGCAGCCGACGCGTTTGGGATCGGCGGTCAGCTGGGCGATGGCGAGGGCGTGTCCGATGGTGGGCAGGTAGGCGTGGTCCATCGGCTCGTTGGGCTTGGGCTCGATGGCGATCCGGACCTTCTTGTCGTGGGCCAGCATGACGTCGAGGGCCTCGACGAGGTAATCGACGCATTGCCGGGCGTTCTTGGATTCGCGGATGTAGGAACCCTCGCGTGCGAGCCAGAGGACCAGGAGGTTGGTGCCCATGGCCTTGCCGATGTCGATGCACCGGCGGGTCCGGTCGAGGGCGTACTGCCGGCACTTCTTGTCGTTGCTGGTGTAGGCGCCGTCGATGGTCAGGGGGCTGAACCACAGGCGGGGGGCGACCATTTCGGCCTGGATCCCGGCGTCCTTGAGGCGGGTCGAGGTCTCGCGGGCCTCCTTGATGACCTGGATCTGGGACTTGGTGTCGATGTCGGGCACGACGTCGTCGTCATGGAACATCATGGCGTCGAAGCCGGCGGCCTTGAGCTGCTGCAACTTCCACCCGAACGTCTGCGGGGGGCGCACCGGGGGGCCGTAGGGGTCCTGTCCTTCGCTGATGTTCCAGGGTCCGAAGCAGTACTTGTAGGTCGTTGGCGCGGCTGGCGTTGGCATAAACGTGAAGGGGAAGGCTAGGAGAAAGTCGCTACCGGCGGGAGAAAATTTTGGGGGGAGGCGGGCCGGGGGGCCAGGGCGACTGACAAAGTCGATAGGGGCCCGCGACCGGCTCCCCGCTCCAGCGTCCGCGCGACGGTGAGCCGGGTCGCGGGGCGATCAAAGGAGGCGAAACCAGAGGGGCAACCGGCGACTCGGCAGTCGCCGGCCCCACAACACGGTTGCGTACCGGACTTTGTCAATTGCCCGGGCCGAGGGGCCAGGGCGATGGGCCAAGCGATTGGGGCCCGCGACCGGCTCCCCGCCAGAGCGGTCGCGCGACGGCGGGCCGGGTCGGGGGGCGATCCAAGGAGTCGAAACCAGAGGGGATCCTGGCGGCGCGGCCGTCGCGGGTCCCGCGTCGGCGTCGTGCACCGGACGGCGTGAATGGCGGTGCCGCTGCCCTTCCGGGACGGTCCCCGGGGTCTTGACGGCCGAGGGGAGGATCAGGGCTAAGTGGGGGCCGGATGCGAGGTCCAGGTCCCATGTGCCTACCACCAACCCGCCGACCCGGGGCAGGAGGCGGATGCCGGAGGGGGGAGCCATCCGGCGATGGAAGAGCGAGGCAAGGACCTGCGTGATTTCCCACCTGATCCATCTTTGCGGCGTCGCCGCCATCGCGTTCGCGCTGTATCAGATCGCCGACCAACTGCGCGCCCGGTTCAGCCCGGTCGAGGGAGCGCGTCCGTGGTCGTTTTACGGCACGGCGTTCTCCCTGATGATCACCGGCGTCATCGTTTTCGGTCACCAGGACATGGCCGGCGAGGGCGTGGAGGGCGTGCTGCTCGACGCCCGCGGCGTGGTGGTGGCCGTGTCGACGATCATCGGCGGGTACGCGGTGGGGGCCACGACGACGCTGGTCGGCATGGCCTGCCGGTATGGGGTGGGCGGGCTGGGTACGGGGCCGGACCTGATCGGGTTGGGGGTTGGATACCTGTTGTGCGCCGGGTTGGTGTGGATTTGGCGACGGCGGCAGGGGGCGTGGGCCGAGGAATTGTGGTTGCTGGCCAGTTGCGGGCTGGCGGTGGGGACCACGGAAACGGCGGCCTTTCTCCTCATCGAGCCCCTGGACACGGGTCTTCGAGTCTTCCGGGAACTGGCCTGGGCGGAGTTCCTGACGCAGTGGGTGGGCACGGTGGTGATGGGGTCGTTGATTCACTACCAGCGGGCGCGGGGCTGGTTCCGGGAGATGCTGGAGGGGGCGTTGCGCACGTCGATCGACGGCTTTGCCCTGTTCGACGAGACCGGACGCCTGCGGGAGGTGAACGGGGCACTGGTGCGGATGACGGGCCATGCGCGGGCGAAGTTGCTGTCGATGAACGTGGCGGGATTGCGGGCCGACCCCCAGGACGACGAATGGAGCCTGCGCCTGCCGCAGTTGCGCCGGGACGGTTTTGTCCGCTTCGAGTCGCGCTGGCGGCGGAAGGACGGCGGGGTGCTGGATCTGGCCGTGTCCGCGGCGCTCGCCCCGAAGGGGGTGGGCGGCATCTATGCCTTCGTGCAGGACATCACGCAGCGGAAGCGGGCGGAGGCGGAGGCGCGGTTGCAGGAGGCGCGCCTGCGGGTGGCGCTCGACGCGGCGGAGATGCTGACGTGGGAACTGGACGTCGCGACCGGGGTGCTGGCGTATTCCCCGAACCTGACTTCCCTGGCAGGCAGCCCGGAGGTGGTACCCTACCTGTCGCTGGGGACCTTCCTGGAGCAGCTTCACCCCGATGACCGGGAACGGACCGAGGCCGCGATGGGGCGGACGCTGGAGACCGGCGAGAACTTCGATTGCGACTACCGGGTACGCCTGCCGGATGGCTCGATGCGTTGGATGGTGGGCAAGGGGAAGTGCATCCCGGGGCCGGATGGGCGCCCGGTCCGGGTGGTCGGCGCGTCGGTGGATTTGTCGGAGCGCCGGCGGGCGGAGGACGCGGAGCGACGGGCGCAGTTGATCAACCGGGAGCTCATCGAGAGCGTTCCGGGGGCCTTCTACATGCTGGACGCCGGCGGTGCTTACGTGCGTTGGAACCGTCATCTCCGCGAGGACCTCATCGGACGGACCGAGGAGCAGATGCCTGGTTTTCCGGCGCTCGACCCGATTCATCCGGACGACCGGGAGGACCTGCGGAAGCGGATCGTGGCGGTGCTGCGGGACGGGATCGAGGAATCGGCCGAGGCCCGGATCGTGGTGCGGGGCGGACCCGAGATCCGTTGGTACCTGTTCACCGGGCGCCGGGTGGTGTTCGACGGGGTGCCGCACCTGATCGGCATCGGCATTGACATCACGGCACGGAAGGAGATGGAGTCGACGCTGCGGGACGAGCGGGAGCGCCTGTCGGGCATCCTCGAGGGCACGCACGTCGGAACGTGGGAGTGGACGATCCCGACCGGGGCGGTGGTCTTCAACGAGCGCTGGGCGGCGATGGTCGGGTACACGCTGGAGGAGTTGGGACCGCCGACGGTCGCGGTGTGGTCGCGACTGGCGCACCCGGAGGATCTGCGGATCAGCCAGGAACGGCTCGAGCGGCATTTCCGTGGCGAACTGCCGTACTACGAGTGCGAGGTGCGGATGCGGCACAAGGACGGCGGCTGGATCTGGGTGCTGGACCGGGGGAAGGTGACCCGCCGCACGGACGATGGGAGACCCCTGTTGATGCAGGGGACCCACACCGACGTGACGGAGCGGGTGGGGGCCGAGCAGCGGGCGCGGCTGCTGCGGGATTTGGGGATGCAGGTGGCCGCCGAATCCAGCATGCCGGAGGCCCTGCGGCTCTGCCTCCAGACGGCCTGCGAGGTGTCCGGGCTGGAAGCGGGTGGAATCTATCTGGTGGACGGAGAGCGGGGGGATCTTCGGCTCGCGCACCATCGCGGTCTCGGTCCCGCCTTTGTCCGGGCCGTCGCGCGGGTGCCGGCGGACTCGCGCCAGGCGCGCTGGGCGCGCGAGGGCCACTTCTATTATGGCAGCGTGCAGGACTTGAAGGTGCTGGCGTCCGCGCCCGAGGCGATCGAGGGGCTGCGGGCCATCTCACTGTTGCCCATCCGGCACGAGGGCCGGCTGCTGGCAATCATGAACGTGGCGTCGCATGCGGTTCCGACGGTGCCCCTGGGGATCCGGGATTCGCTGGAGACGGTCGCGGGGTTGATCGGGGGGATGTTGCAGCGGTTCCGGGCGCAGGAGGACCTCCGCGAGGCGCATGCGGAGCTCGAACGCCGGGTCGAGGAGCGGACGCGTGAACTGGGGCGAAGCGAGGGGCGCCACCGGATGCTGTTCGAAGCGCTCCAGGACGCGATCATCGCCTCGGACGAAACCGGGCGGGTGGTCGATTGCAGCGTGTCGGCCGTGAGCATGTTCGGCTTTCACGACAAGGAGGCCATGCGGGCGATCCAGCTCGAGGCCCTCTCGCCCCGGACCCAGCCCGGGGGCGGTGATTCGCACTCGCTGTTGAGCGCGCACCTCGGGCGGGTCATGGCCGAGGGCCGGCTCTTCTTCGAGTGGGAGCACCGGCGGGTGGACGGCACGACGTTTCCGACCGAGGTCTCGATGAGCGTCGCGTGGATCGACGGACGCCCGGTCATGCAGGGGGTGATCCGGGACATCTCGGAGCGGAAGGCGGCGGAGAACGGCCTGCGGGCGAGCGAGGCGCGGTTTCGCCGACTGCTGGAGATGGCGCCGTTGCCCCTCGGATTGTCCAACCGGGAGGGGGACATCACCTATCTCAACGCCCGGCACACCCGGACGTTTGGCTACACCCAGCAGGACGTTCCCACCCTGGACGCATGGTGGACCAAGGCCTATCCGGACGCCGAGTACCGCCAGTTGGTCCAGGACCGATGGCTCGCCGCCATGGAGCAATCGTCCGGCGGGGAGGTGGACCTGGGCACGCAGTGGTTCCGGGTGACCTGCAAGGACGGTTCGACGCGCGACGTGGTGGTGACCGGGGTGATGCTGGGCGAGGAGTTTCTGGCGGCCTTCCTGGACGTGACGCGGCTGCACGAGGCGACGGAGAACCTCCGCACGCTGTCGCAGGCCGTGCAGTACAGCCCGTCGATGATCCTCATCACCGACGACCAGGGGCAGGTCGAATACGCAAACCCGGCCTGGGAACAGGTGACGGGATTCTCCCTGGAGGAGGTGCGGGGACAGAAGCCGCGGGCGTTGAAGTCGGGGGTCCATTCCCGGCAATTCTACGAGGCCCTGTGGGGGGAGATCACGGCGGGCCGGGTGTGGCGCGGCGAGTTCTGCAACCGGCGGAAGGACGGCGAGCTGTACTGGGAATCGTGTGCCATCGCGCCCGTGCGCGACGAGCTGGGGGTCATCCGGCACTACGTCGCCGTGAAGGAGGACAACACGGCGCGGCGGGCGGCGGAGGCGGAACTGAGGCAGGCGAAGGAGGCCGCCGACGCCGCGAACGAGGCCAAGAGCCGGTTCCTGGCCAACATGTCGCACGAGATCCGGACGCCGATGAATGCCATCCTCGGCTTCGCCCGCCTCCTGCAGCGGGACCCCACGCTCACGTCCCGGCAGCATCACCAGCTGACCGTGATCAACCAGAGCGGCGAGCACCTCCTCCAGCTCATCAACGACATCCTGGACATGTCCAAGATCGAGGCCGGACGGATGCAATTGACCCTCGCGCCGGGCAATTTCCGGGCCATGACCGCCGAGATGGAGCAGCTGTATCGCCAGCGGGCCGAGGAACGGGGCCTCGACTTTTCGTGGGAATGCGCCCCGGACGTGCCCGCGCTGCTGCGCACCGACGCGAGCAAGGTCCGGCAGGTCTTCCTCAACCTGCTCAGCAACGCGATCAAGTTCACCGCCTCGGGCGCGATCCAGGTGCGCATCTCGGTCGTTTCCCGCGCGGCGCCGGAAGGCGTGTCCCCCGTGGCCCGGCTGCGGGTCGAGGTGAGCGACACGGGCGATGGCATCGCCGCCGAGGAGCTGGAGCGCGTCTTCGAGGCCTTCGAGCAGACGAGGACGGGACGTCGGCTGGGCGGCACGGGGCTGGGCATGCCCATCAGCCGGCAGATCGCCCGCATGCTGGGCGGGGATGTCACCGTCACCAGCGCCCTCGGACAGGGCAGCCGGTTCCGTTTCGAATTCGTGGCCGACGAGGTCTCCGGTCCCGCGGGTCAGTCCGGCCCCGCGGCCCCCCTGCGCCGTTGCCTCCGGCTCGTGCGCGGCACCCCGGTCCCGCTGATCCTGATCGTCGACGACATCGCGTCGAATCGCGACCTGCTGCGCGCCGTTCTCGAGGAGGCGGGATTCCAGGTCGGGGAGGCGGGGTCGGGAGCGGAGGCCATCTCCCGGTGCCTCGAGGAATGCCCGGCCCTGATCCTGATGGACCGCCGCATGCCGGGCATGGACGGGCTGGAGGCGACGCGGGCCATCCGGGGGAGTGCGGTGGGCGCCTCGACGCCGGTGGTGATCCTGAGTGCCGGAGTGCTCGAGGCGCGGGAGGACGAATGGCGCGCCGCCGGAGCCGACGCCTTTCTCGGCAAACCCTTCCGGGACGACGAACTGCTTGAATGCATCGCCCGCCTGCTCGGACTCGGTTTGGAGGAGTCTCCGGACGCGCGCCCCGCGGTCCGGAAGGTGGCGCTGCCGACCGCCCGGGAGGCGTTGCCGGACGAGCTCCGCGCCGAGATGCTCGAGGCCACCGAGACCGGTGACATCGAGCGGTTGCGCGAGCTCATCCTCGGGCAGGTCATGGTCGGGAAGCCGGAACTGGGCGAGGCCCTGCTCGAACTGGCCCAGCGATTCGACTATGCGAGCCTGCGCCGGGCGCTGTCGGGCGACCCGCCTTGACGTGCACACCATGAATGACATTCCCGTGACCGGTCGGATCATGATCGTCGACGACACGGCCCAGAACCTGCAATTCCTGGAGGCGCTCCTGCGCAACCAGGGGCATCGGGTCTACGCCCTGCCGAACGGCGAGATGGCGCTGAAGGCCGCCGCCCGCGAGCGCCCCGAGGTGATCCTGCTCGATATCCTCATGCCGGGCATGGATGGCTACGAGGTCTGCCTGAGGCTGAAGGCCGATCCCGAGCTCGCGGACATCCCGGTCATCTTCCTCAGCGCGCTGAGCGAGCCCCTCGACAAGGTGCGCGCCTTCCAGGCCGGCGGTGTCGATTACGTCACCAAGCCGTTTCAACCCGAGGAGGTCGAGGCGCGCGTGCGCACCCATCTCGAGTTGATCCGACAGCGGCAGGAACTCCAGGCCCAGCTCCGCAAGGTCCAGGAACTCGAACGACTCAAGGACAGTCTCGTCCACATGCTCGTCCACGACCTGCGCTCGCCCCTGAGCGTCGTGGGCCTCTGCCTCGAGATGGTCAAGGACGTCGTCCCCGCCTCCGACGCCGGCTTGACCGAACTGATGGCCGCGGCCCTGCGGGGCACCGACCAGATTTCCAAGATGATCTCCCTGCTCCTCGACATCGGGCGCATGGAGGCGGGCCGGATGCCGTTGCAGTTGGTCCGGGGCGACCTCGCCGCGGTGGCCAGGAGCGTCGTCGCCGCGGTTGGATTGGTCGCCGGCGGGCGCACGGTCGTGGTCGTCGCTCCGGGCGAGGTTCCGGCCCGGTTCGATCACGACCTCGTCGGACGCGTGTTCGAGAACCTGCTCGGCAATGCGTTCCGATTCACCCCCGAGCGGTCCGAGGTCCGGCTCGTCATCGAATGCGGCGAGGGACAGGCCCGCGTGTCCGTCATCGACCCCGGCCCCGGCATCCCGGCCGACCAGCAGGCGACGATCTTCGAGAAGTTCGGGCAGGTCCGGAGCCGAAACCGGAATCGGCGACTCGGCACCGGACTGGGATTGGCTTTCTGCAAGCTGGCCGTGGAGGCGCACGAGGGTCGGATCGGGCTGATCAGCGAGCCTGGGCAGGGGAGCACGTTCTGGTTCACCCTGCCGCTGGCCGCCGATCCCGCGTGAGGCCGGGTTCGCCGGCGTGCCCCGCCGGGGCGACCGGGAGATTCGCGCAGGGCGATGAACAAAGTCGATTGGGGCCCGCGACCGGCTCCCCGCCCTAGCGTCCGCGCGTGGGCGGGCCGGGTCGCGGGGCGATCGAAGCAGGCGAAACCGGAGGGGAAACCGGCGACTCGGCGGTCGCCGGCCCCACAACGCAAGTTCGGCACCGGACTTTTTCCATCGCCCTGGAGGTTTGCGTCGCGTTGCGGAGCCGGTGATTGCACTCGGTCGTGTCCCCGGTAAGCTGACGGCTCGTTATGGCCGAACAGACACATGCCAGCCTGACTTGGCTGGCCTTCGCGTTGCTCACGGTCGCGTCCTGGGGCGTTTACGGCATTTTCCTGCACACGGGCCAGGTCGGCATGGCCGATCCGGTGAACGGACGCTACAAGGCGTTCCTGTTCGTCGGGCTGGCGTACTTTCTGACCGCGGTGATCGCGCCGGCCCTGATGCTGTTCTACCAGAAGGCGACCTGGGCGTTTCCCGCGAAGGGCGCGTGGTGGTCGTTGCTGGCGGGGATCGTCGGGGCCATCGGCGCCTTCGGGGTGTTGCTGGCGTTCGGCGCGAAGGGCTCGCCGGCCGTGGTGATGTCCATCGTGTTCGCCGGCGCCCCGGTCGTGAACGCTCTGGTCGGCCTCCTCATGCATCCGCCCGCGGGCGGCTGGGGTTCGATCAAGCCCCAGTTCTACCTCGGCATCCTGCTCGCGGCGGTCGGCGGTTGCCTCGTGACCTTCTACAAGCCCGCGCCGACGCCCGCGAAGCCCGGGGCCGGCCTCGCCGCCCAGGTCCGGCCCCCCGGCGGGGCCACCCGTCCGTGAGGGAAGGGGAATTCGGCACGCGGGCGGAGTTGGAGGCCTTCCAGCGGCAGGCGTTGCGGGCCCTCGTGGACGCCGTCGCGGACACGAACGCCTTCTACCGCCGGCACTGGCAGGCGCTCGGGCCACGTCCGTCGTGCGCGACCCCGGAGGACTTCCGCGGTTCGTTTCCGTTCACCCGGAAGCATGACCTCGTGGCGGATCAGTCGCGCCATCCGCCGTACGGGACGAACCTGACGTTTCCGGTGGAGCGCTACACGCGCTGTCACGGGACCAGCGGCAGCACCGGCCAGCCCCTGCGCTGGCTGGACACGCCCGAGAGCTGGCAGTGGATGCTGGGCAACTGGCGCCGGGTTTATGCCGCCGCGGGGGTTGGCCCAGGGGATCGCGTGTTCTTCGCGTTCTCCTTCGGGCCGTTCCTCGGTTTCTGGACCGCCTTCGAGGCCGCGGAATCGCTGGGCTGCCTCTGCCTGCCCGGCGGCGGTCTGGCCACCGTCGCCCGGTTGCGCTCGATCCTGGAACAACGCGCGACGGTGCTCTGCTGCACGCCGACCTACGCGTTGCATCTGGCGCGGACCGCCGCGGCGGAGGGCCTCGACCTCGGCAGAGGGGCCGTCCGCTCCATCATCGTGGCCGGCGAGCCCGGGGGCAGCATCCCCGCCCTGCGCCGGAGCATCGAATCCCAATGGCCCGGTGCCCGGGTCACCGATCACCATGGCATGACCGAGGTGGGGCCCGTGAGCTACGAGTGCCCCGGCTCTCCCGGTCTTCTGCACGTCATCGAGTCCGCGTATCTGGCCGAGGTCGTCGATCCCCGGACCGGCGCGGAAATCGGCGCCGGCGAAACGGGGGAATTGGTGCTGACCACGCTGGGGCGCGTGGGCTCACCGTTGCTTCGCTACCGAACGGGCGACCTGGTCCGACCGGTCACGGGCGGACGGCGCTGCGCGTGCGGGACGTGGGATCTCGGTCTGGAGGGCGGCATCCTCGGGCGGACCGACGACATGGTGGTGATCCGTGGGGTGAACGTGTTTCCCGGCGCGGTGGAGGAGGTGGTGCGGGAGGTGCCGGGCACGGGCGAGTACCGCGTCGAGATTCGCACGACCGGGGCCCTGCTCGAGTTGCAGGTGGACGTGGAACCGGCGACGGCGGCAACCGACGGTGCGCGGATGGGGCAGGCCCTCGCGGAGGCCTTCCGGGAGCGGCTCTCCCTGCGGGTGCCGGTGCGGGTCGTGGAGGCGGGAAGTCTGCCCCGGTTCGAAATGAAGGCGCGCCGCTGGATCCGGACGGGCGGCGCGGGAGGCGAGGGGTGAGCGGTGAGGGGTGGTCGCCGGCGGCTGGGGAGGGTCGATCCGGCATCGGTCCTGCTGGCGGATCGCGCGAAGCGGGAATCGGTCCCGGTCCCGGTTCGTCCGGGCGACGCCGGCGGGCGGTGGCCGGTGAATTATGCGCGTCCCGGGCAAAAGGGAACAGGTCGGGAATGGGGTGGGCGTGGATGTGCAGCGGAGTCGAAAAAATTCAGGGTCGGTGGTTGCATCTTCCCGTGCCCGCCGTAAAAGCTTGGCGAATTTGACGCCGTCATGGCGTCGAAGTGCGACAGATGTAGGTCCGATGACGAACCAGACAATTCCATCCGTGCCGTTTACGGCCCGCTGGCACGGCTTGCCACCCCAACAGGGCCTCTATGATCCGCGCCATGAGCACGACGCCTGCGGCGTCGGATTCGTGGTGAACATCAAGGGCCAGAAATCCCATGACCTGGTGAAGCAAGGCATCCAGGTCCTGGTGAATCTGGACCATCGCGGCGCCTGCGGCTGCGAGCCGAACACCGGCGATGGCGCGGGGATTCTGATGCAGATCCCGCACCGGTTTTTCGCGAAGGCGGCCGTCGCCTGCGGCTTCGAACTGCCCGAGCCCGGGCTGTACGGGGTGGCCATGGTCTTCCTGCCGCGCGACAACAAGCAGCGCCGCGCGTGCGAGCGGGCGTTCGAACGCATCGTCCGCGAGGAGGGACAGAAGGTGCTCGGCTGGCGCACGGTGCCGACCGACAACTCGATGATCGGCGCCACCGCGCGGGCGACCGAACCCGCGTTCCGGCAATGTTTCATCGGGCGCAACCGCCGGCTGGCCGACGAGCCGTCGTTCGAGCGCCGGCTGTTCATCATCCGCAAGCGGGCCTACCAGGAAATCCGGAATGCCGGCGAACCCGGCAGCCACTTCTGGTACGTGGCCAGCATGTCCTGCCGCACCGTGGCCTACAAAGGCATGCTCATGCCCGGCCAGGTCGACCAGTATTTCCCGGACCTCCGGGATCCGGACATGGAGACGGCGCTGGCGCTGGTCCATTCCCGGTTTTCCACGAACACCTTTCCGAGCTGGGAGCGCGCGCATCCGTACCGGTACCTCGCCCACAACGGCGAGATCAACACGCTCCGCGGCAACATCAACTGGATGCACGCGCGCCAGGCGATGTTCGCCAGCGAACTGCTCGGCGACGCCAACGAGATCAAGAAGATCCTCCCGATCATCAATCCGAACGGGTCGGATTCCGCGATGTTCGACAACTGTCTCGAGCTCCTCGTCCTCAGCGGGCGGTCCCTGCCGCACGCCATGATGATGATGATTCCCGAGCCCTGGGCCGGGCACGAGAGCATGAGCGACGAGCGGAAGGCGTTCTACGAATATCACTCCTGCCTCATGGAGCCCTGGGACGGCCCGGCCTCGGTCGCCTTCACCAACGGCATCCAGATC
>CAZSOV010000241.1:0-12450 GCA_964608505.1 uncultured Verrucomicrobiota bacterium | reverse complement strand
GGGCGTCGACCTGTTCCCGGTCGCGGGTGCGCCGTGGAAAGGGGGTTGAATCAGGGATCGAGCCTCGCTGTCATGGGGTCGGCCATGGCTGAAGCACGGTTTGTCCCCACGGCGAGAAGCCGGTTTGCCACCACCCGATGGAGCCTCGTGCTGCGGGCGGGGGGCGGGAATCCGGAGGAGGTCCAGGCTGCCCTGGAGGAGCTCTGCCGCGATTACTGGTATCCGCTGTACGCCTACGTGCGGCGCAAGGGGCATTCGCCGGAGGACGCCTCGGATCTGACCCAGGCGTTCGTGGCCAAGCTGCTGGCGAACGAGTTCGCCCGGGGGTTGCTCCCCGAGGGCGGGAGGTTCCGCGCCTATCTGCTCACCGCGCTGAACCGCTTCCTGATCAACGAATGGGAGAAAGGCCGGCGACACAAGCGCGGTTCGGGTGCCTTGATCGAGTCCCTGGAACAACGGATCGCGGAGTGCGGGGAGTCGGACTATCTGGGGGACATGCTGCACGCGGAGTCGCCGGAGCGGCTTTTCGACCGGGCCTGGGCCGCGACCCTCATGGAGCGGGTGCTCGAACGGTTGGAGGCCGAATGCCGGCAGCGGGCGGACGTGCGATTTGGCGTCCTGAGGCCCTTTCTGGCGGTGGAGGAGGACCCGCCCTCGCTGGCGGAGGCGGCGGCCCGGCTCGGTCTGAGCCTGCCCGCGTTCAAGTCCCTGCTGCATCGATTCCGCCAGCGTTACCGGGAGCTGCTCGTGGAGGAGGTTGGACAGACGGTGGGCGAGGCCGGGGAGGTGGCGGAAGAACTGCGGGAACTGCTGCGGAGCCTGCGGAGGGAATAGGACGCTTCCCTCCGGCGCCGCAAATCCTTCGCCGCGAAAACCGGTGGACTCCCCCTGAATGAACGGATCCGGCCAACCCCATGAAGAACGCCTCTGTGCCCGCTGCGGGGCTCCTCTGGGACGGGACCTGGGCGGGGCGGCATGCCTCGCGTGCCTGATGGAGGACGTTCTTCCCACCGCCGAAGGACTTGCCTCAGGCACGCCTTTCCCTGCCCTGGAACCGGGGGATGGCCTGGTGCAGCGGTTCGGTCCCTACGAACTCCTGGAGGAAATCGGGCGCGGCGGCATGGGCGTGATCTTCAGGGCCCGGCAACCCGGGCTCGACCGAATCGTCGCCGTCAAGATGCTCCTGGCCGGGGAGTTTGCGGACGCCAGGACCCGCGAGCGTCTGCTGCGCGAGGCCCGCCTTGCCGCCCGCCTCACGCACCCCGGCATCGTGACCATCCACGAGGTGGGCGAGCACGAGGGCCGGCCCTACTTCGCGATGGAACACGTGCCCGGACCCAACCTGGCGCAGTTCTGCCGGGCGGGACTTCTGCCGCTGACCACCGCCGCGCGCTACGTCGAACAGATTGCCCGGGCCGTGCATTTCGCCCACCAGCACGGGGTCGTTCATCGCGATCTGAAGTCCGCCAACGTCCTGATCGGCCCCGACGACCAGCCCAAACTCACCGACTTCGGACTCACCAAGTCCCTGGTCGACCCCACGCAGTCGGTGGAAAGCGCCGGGTCGCCGAACTTCATGGCTCCCGAGCAGGCCGATTCGAGGCTGGGGTCCACGGGCATTGCCACGGACGTGTTCGGCCTCGGTGCCATCCTGTACGACCTGGTGACGGGCCGTCCTCCTTCGGTGGGTGAATCGCTGTCGGAGACTCTCCGATCCGTCATCGCCTGCGAACCGGTGGCGCCGGCACGGCTGCGCCCCGCGCTGCCCCGGGATCTGGAGACCATCACGCTCAAATGCCTCGAGCGGGAACCGTCGCGCCGCTACGGCAGCGCCCTCGAGGTCGCGGACGAACTCGCGCGCTGGCGCCGTCACGAACCCATCCTCGCCCGGCCTGCCACGGTCGCGGAACGGAGTCTGGCGTGGTGCCGACGCCGTCCCGTCGTCGCGGCCCTGAGCGCCACGGTCGCCTTCGCCGTCCTGGCCGGGGTCGCGTCCACGGCGTGGCAGTGGCGTCGGGCCGTCGCCGAACGCCGGGAGGCGGCGCTGCAAACCTACGTCGCCTCCCTGCAACGGGCCGAGCAGCACCTGCGGCAGGGCGCCATCTCGCTCGCGCGCGATCTGCTCCTTGCCCAGCCCGAGGTCCATCGCGGCTGGGAATGGGGGAGACTCATGGCCCTGGCGCACGATCAACTGATGTCGGTGCCGATGCGGCTGGCTCGCCTGCCGCTGCCCTGGGAGGTGCGAATCGCCCCGGACGGCGACGCGTTCGCGGTCCTCCACGGCGGAGTCGTCGAGGTCCGGTCCGCGCTCGTCGGCGACCTGCTGGCCACGCTCGGCGCCACGAATGAGCCCGTCGCGGACGCGTGCTTCACCACCGATGGCCGGGGCCTGATCACGGCGGGCCCGGGACCGTTCGTGCGGCTCTGGTCGATGCCGGGGGCGAGGGAGGTGCGGGCCCTGCCGCAGACCCTCCCGCCGACGTCGCCAGGATTCGAGCCCGGGCCGGCCCGGGTTCTCGCGCATCCCGATGGCCGGCGCTTTCTCGCGTGCGACCGCGGGCCCGGAATCCAATTGCGTCGTCTGGACACCGGCGCCTTGGAACGCGAGTACGAGCTGCCGGAGCCGGTGCCGGCGTGGTTCCATCCCGCCCGGCTGAACGCCGACGGGTCCCGGGTCACCCGGTCGGGGGAGCGATGGACCGCCGTGTGGGAGACGGAGTCCGGAAAGCTGCTGGGGCTTTGTCCGCCGCCCGGCACGCCGGCGAAGGCGGTCCATCTGAACCCCGAGGCCACCCATTACGCCACCGTCGACACCGCGGGCGTGGCCGCGTTGTGGCGGGTCGGGGAGGACGCGCCCTACTTCCGGACTCCGCCCGATCCGCCGACGGTGGACGAGCGCGGTATTCTGGCGGCCCTGCCTGTTCCGGAACATGGGCGCCTGGTGACGGTGCGCGAGGTGGGCTCGGTTCGGTTTTGGGACACGGGGACCGGCAAGCTGGTGCAGCAATCCACCGTGCCGGTGCGAGGCTGGCAACGTCAGGCGGGTGGACCGCTGGTGACGGTGGGGGAGAGCGGAAACGCGCGCGTCTGGGACATGCGGACCGGTCTCGTTGTTCGGACCCTCCCGCTCGACCGCGTCCCGTTCGGCGGGCAGCTCGCCGTGGATGCGGGTTCCCGGACCGCCGTGGCCGTCGGATGGCAGGTGGACGGCAGCTTCCGAGCCCAGTCCTGGCCACTTTCCGGGCGGGATTTCCGTCGTTCCCCCCACGAAGGCATCTGGCGTTCCGCCGTCTCCCCCGACGGGACGCGGATCGCCTCGGCGCATCTCGATGGCCAGATTTCGGTTTGGGACGCTCGAACCGGCGAGCGGTCCAGGGTCCTGCGCGGACATCTCCGATGGGTGGGAGACGTCGTCTGGTCTTCCGACGGCGGGCGGCTCTTCTCCGGCTCCGCGGACCATACGGTGCGGGCCTGGAACCCACGGACCGGCGAGGAGGTGTGGTCGACGTCCGTCGGGTCGCCGGTACGGGCCGTTGCGGCGAGCGGTCCCGCCGGGTGGGTGGCGGCGTGTGCCGATTCGGACACGGCGGTGTTCCTCGACGCGGACACCGGACGGGTCCGGGACGCCCGGTACTTCGAGCCGCCGGTCCCGGCGGGGGCGCTGAGCTTCAGTCCCGATGGCCGCTGGCTGGCGGCCGCGGACGGCGGGTCCCGGGGTGGCGTCTGGGAGGTCCGGACCGGAAGAAGAGTGCACGCATTCGTTCCGCCGGGAACGGCGGGGTCCGACGACGTTCCGGAGGTCTGCGCGTTTTCCCCGGACGGAGGGCGGCTCGCGGTCTCCTCGCGGGCCGGGGTGCTTCAACTGCTCGCCTCGGGCACCTGGCAACCGCTGGGACGGAGCACCGGCGCGGTCCGCGCGTCGCTGCTGCGGTTCGCGCCCGGCGGCGACCGGCTTCTGCTCGGGTCCGAATCCGCGCGGGGCACGCCGGGGGACATCACGGCCATCGACCTGCACGACGCGCATTCCGGGCGGTTCCTGGCGCGTCTGGCCGCGACGGACGGGCTGTGCCAGAGCCTCGACGCGACGACGAACGATCTGCGCCTGGTTCGCACGGTCGTGGACGACGGGATTCAACCCGTCGGCATCGAGAGCCTGGAGGTGTTCCCCTGGTGGGAGGCGGCCTACGCCGGGGAGGCCGGAGAAACCCTCGGGGACCGGATCGGATCCTGGGCGCGCCGGCGACGGTCGGGGCAGCGCGACGAACCCATCCGCGGCACGCCGCTGCCGCCGGTGGAGCCCTGGGTGCCGCCGCGGTCGGCGTGGCCGGAGCGGGCCCCGGATACCCCGCCGGCCTGCGTGGATCTCACGTCGCACTACAATGGCCGCCTGGATCTGTGCGCCTTTGCGAACGACGCGTGGTCGCTCGAGCACATGAGCTTCGCGAACCTGCCGACCGGGGTCGTGGAGCTCGACGGGATTTCCTGGGACATCCGCGGGCTCGTCACCACCGGTCGGCGCGAGACGTGGGGAACCTGGCGGCATTGGCCCGCGGGGCCCACGGTGGAAGGGATTCCCGTCCACCGCCGGGCGCGGGTTCTGCACGTGCTCCATGCTGCCTGGTACCATGCACCCGACGCCCTCTGGGGCCGGTATCGCCTGCATTACGGGGACGGGACGACCGCCGAGCTTGAGGTTCGTGCCTGGTACGACATCGCCTTCTGGACCTGGTCCGCCTCGTTTGCCCCCGACCACCCGGCCCGGGTGGCCTGGGAGGGGACGTTCGGGGAACGGACGCCACGCTGGGGCAGGCCGCGCCTGTATCATCGGGCGTACGAGAACCCCCATCCTGACCGGATCATCCGGCAGATCGACCTGATCGGCGGGGACAGCACCGCGGTGCCCTTCGTGGTGGCGATCACCCTGGAATAGCCGGGACCGGCGCGCGAAATGTCGAATGTCGATGTCTGACCCCATTGCCTGAGCGACGGGCAATGGGGTCAGACATCGACATTCGACATTTGCGATGGGGGGAGGGACGCTGGGGACATGGCGCGTCGCACGAGGGTGAATGTTCCGGATGGTTGGTATCATGTGATGAGCCGGGGCAACGGCGGGGAGGCAATCTTCCGCACGGACGTGGACCGAAGGCGGTTCCTGGGGCTGGTGGCCGAGTTGCCCGAGCGGTTCGGGACGGAGGTCCATGCGTTCGTGTTGCTGGACAATCATTATCACCTGCTGGTGCGGTGCCGGCGGGCCAGCCTGAGCGAGACGTTGCGCTGGCTTCAGACCGCCTACGCGATCCGGTTCAACTGGGCGTACCGACGGCGGGGACACGTGTTCCAGGGGCGGTTCAAGGCAGTGCTTATCCGCGACGAAACGGCCCTGGACGGGGTGGCGCGCTATCTGCATCTGAATCCGGTGCGCATCGGCGGACTGGGCCTCTCGAAGCAGGATCAGCGGCGGGCGAAGGGGCCGGGTTTCGCCGATCCCGGGGCGGAGTTGGTGGCGCGGCGCGTGACTCTGCTGCGGGAGCACCGATGGAGTTCCTGGCGGGTGTATGCCGGGTTGGAGGCCGCGCCGGGGTGGTTGACGCGGGACCGCATCCAGGGCGGCTGCGGGGGGAGGCGGCTCGAGGAACAGCGGGCGGCCTTGACGGAGTACACCGAGGGTCCGATCCGGCAGGGGCGACTGGAGAGTCCGTGGAAGGGGTTGGTGGCCGGGGTGGTGCTCGGGGACGCGGCGGAGGCAGCGGCGCTGCTGCGCGGGGAGGGGAGCCACCCGGGGCCCCGGGCGGAGGAGGGGCGCCGCCCGGCGGCGTGGACGCGTCCGGCGTGGGGGGAGATCGTTCGCGGGGCGGAGTCGATTCTGGGGCGGAAGTGGGCGGAGATGGAACAGGGTTACGGGGACTGGGGTCGGGACGGCACGATCGCGGTGGCGGCCCGGCATCTGGGATGGAGCGTGGCGGAGGCGGTGCGCGAGGTGGGAACGTTGAAGTATGCGGCCGCGGCGCAGGGGGCACGCCGCTTCTGGCAACGGGCGAAGGAGGGCACGGAAGAGGCGAAGTTCGTGCGTCGACTCCAGGCCAAGGTGTCGATCGTCCCAGGTTGACCACCTTCTGGTTCGGGGTGGGCACCTGATTTCGATCACGCATGCCGCCGAATGCGCCGCGTTCGTGCAGGCGCACCGGGAATCGAAGCGGGGGGCGGGGGAAGCCCCGTGTTTCGATTGAAACCGCTCACGGGCTATGAACCCCGAATCGTCACCACAGAGGTCACAGAGGGCCGAGAAACCGCGAATCTCTGTGCTCTCTGTGTCCTCGGTGGGGTGCAAGGCGGTTCATGGAAAGCTGGGTTTTCCAGATTTGGACACGCATTGGGACCATGAACCCGAACGATGGAGGGAGGAGGAGGATTAGGAGTAAGATTAGGAGTAGGAGTATGAGTAAGATTAGGAGTATTATTAAGATTAAGATTAGGAGTAGGAGTAGGAGTAGGAGTAGGAGTAGGAGGATCCGGGATGGGAATCAGGGCTCGGTTCATGGGTAGTCGCGACGAGGTGTCCGACGGTGCCGTCCTGGTCGCAGAGCGACCCTGCGAAGGTAGCCGGGGGTTTCAACCCCCGGAAACAGTGCGCTCCGAAAGAACCCTCGTCGCGGAGCGACGTCCGAAGCCTCCGACGTCCACGCCCCACCCGGGCGCCCCGAGTCGAACGTCGCTCCGCGACGGGGAAGGGAAAGGGGGCGAGACCGGGGCCTGAAGGCCCCGGCAACCTTCGGTCGTCGCTCCGCGACATCGCTGCCCGGGCCGGACAGGCACGGCCCGCGGGGGATGGCGAGGCATCCGGCTGGCAAGGCGCATCGCCCGCTTCGGGGAACGGAACCGCGGACGGCACGACGCCGCGTGGGGGCACGCGGCCAACACCGTGTAGGTCCGGTGCCCTCACCGGGCGGCGCGGTTGCAGGGGGTGGCTCATGTAGAGCCGGGTCTTCCAGGATTTGGACACGTATTGGGACCATGAACCGGCGGGACTACGACCCTCACCCCGGCTCTCTCCCATCCGCCTTCACCCGTCTCCGGCAGGACAGGTCGGACGGGAGGGGGAGTCGATGATCCCCGCGGCGGGGAGGGGCGGCGGCGTGGTCAGGCGAGGAGCTTGGTCACGACCTCGCCGGCGACGTCGGTGAGGCGGAAATCGCGACCCTGGAAGCGGTAGGTGAGGCGTTCGTGATCGATGCCGAGGCAATGGAGGAGGGTGGCCTGGAAATCGTTCACGGAGACGGGGTCCTCGGCGACGCCGTAGCCGAGTTCGTCGGTCGCGCCGAGGGTGATGCCGGGGCGGATGCCGCCGCCGGCCATCCAGAGGCTGAAGGCCTTCATGTGATGGTCGCGTCCGTAGTTGCCATTGCCCATCTCGCCCTGGTTCATCGGGGTGCGCCCGAACTCGCCGCCCCAGATCACGAGGGTGTCCTCGAGCAACCCGCGTTGTTTCAGGTCGCGGACGAGCGCGGCGGAGGGGCGATCCACGTTGCGACACGTGCGTGCGATGTCGGCGGGCAGGTTTCCGTGATGATCCCAGCCACGGTGGTAGAGTTGGACGAACCGGACGCCGCGTTCGACCAGTCGCCGGGCGAGGAGGCAGTTATTGGCGAACGACGATTGGCCCGGTTCCGCGCCGTAGTCGTCGAGCATGGCCTTGGATTCCTTCCGGAGATCCATGAGTTCGGGCACGCTGGACTGCATGCGATACGCCATCTCGTAGGACTGGATGCGGGTGTGGATCTCGGGATCACCGACGGCCTCGAGCTTGAGTTGGTTGAGGTCCCGCATCCCGTCGAGCAGGCGCCGGCGCACCTTGTCGTTCATGCCCCTGGGGTTGGAGACGAAGAGGATGGGTTCGCCCTGGGAACGGAACTCGACGCCCTGATGGTTGCCGGGCAGGAAGCCGTTGCCCCAGTAGCGGGAGAGCAGGGGTTGATCCTGTCCGAAGCCGGAGGTGAGCACCACGAAGGCCGGCAGTTGTTCGTTCTCGCTGCCCAAGCCGTAGGACAGCCACGAACCGATGGCGGGTCGGCCGGCCTGGCTGGTGCCGGTCTGCATCATGGTGACGCCGGGATCGTGGTTAATGGCCTCGGTGTGCAGCGAGCGCACGAGGGCGATCTCGTCGGCGATGCCCGAGATGTGCGGGAGCAGTTCGGAGATCTCGGTGCCGGACTTCCCGTGGCGCGCGAACCGGAACCGGGTGCCGACGCAGGTGAGTTTCTGGCCGGCCAGCTGGGCGATGCGCTGGCCCTTGGTGTAGCTCTCCGGCATGGGTTTGCCGTTCAGCTCGATGAGCCTGGGCTTGTAGTCGTACAGGTCCAGTTGGGAGGGCGCCCCGGACTGGAAGAGATAGATCACGCGTTTGGCCCGGGGGGCGAAGTGCCGGAGGCCAAGGGCGCCGGTCGCCGCGTGGGGCCGGGCGTCCGCGGCGAGCAGATCCCGGCTCAGGAGGGAGGCGAGCGCCAGCCGGCCGAGGCCGCGGGCCGAACGTCCGAAGAAATGGCGGCGGGACAGGGCCTCGAGGCGGGCCTGATGGAGGGCATGCAGGGTCATGGTCGTCGTCATTCCTTGGTGATCGTTTCGTCCAGGTTGAGAAGCACGTTGGCCAGTCCCGTCCAGGCCGCGAGTTCGAGCTGGTTGACGTTGTCCGCCTTTGGGGCCTCGCCGGTGGCCACGAGGTCGAGGGCGGCCTGGAGGTCGTCCTGGTAGGAACGGAACAGATCGGCGTGGACTCCGGCGAGGATGTCGATTTCGCGGGCCGACGGAAGGCGGGCGAGGAGGAGTCGATAGGCGTAGGCGATGCGCGGGGCGAGGTCGGCGCCCCCTTCGCGGAGGATGCGGTGGGCGAGGACGCGGGCGGCCTCGACGAAGCCCTTTTCGTTCAGGGTGACGAACGCCTGCAACGGGGTGCAGGTGAGGCTGCGTTGTTCCGTGCAGATCGCGCGGTCCGGGGCGTCGAAGGTCATCAGGGTCGGATTGAGCACCGTCCGCTTCCACAGGGTGTAGAGGCTGCGGCGGTAGAGATCGGCGCCCTTGCTTTCCTCGTAGCGGTTGCCGCCGAACATCTTTTCCTCCCACAGGCCCGCCGGCTGGTAGGGCTTCACGCTGGGGCCACCGGGCGCCCGGCGGCGGTCGAGCAAACCCGCGTAGTCGAGCGCGCAATCCCGGATGACCTCGGCCGTCAGCCGGAGCCGCGGTCCCCGTGCCAGCAACCGGTTGTTCGGGTCCCGCTCCGCCAGTTCGGGCGGGACCGCGGAGGACTGCCGATAGGTCGCGGACATCACGATCCGCTTCTGGAATTCCTTCACGTTCCAGCCGCCGTCCACGAACTCCCGGGCCAGCCAGTCCAGCAGCTCCGGGTGCGAAGGCAGCTCGCCCTGGGTTCCGAACTCGTTCCCGGTCTTTACCAATCCGGTGCCGAAGTAGGTCGCCCAAAACCGGTTGACCGTCACCCGGCCGAGCAGCGGGTGGCGCGGGTCGACCAGCCAGCGCGCGAGCGTCAGGCGGTTCGTGCGTTCCGCCGCCGGCAGGGGCGGCAGAATCGCCGGAACACCGGCCACCACGGTCTCGCCCTTGGCCCGGTAATCGCCCCGGACGCGCACCTGGGTGGATCGGCCCTCGGGCAGGTCCTGCATCACGCGCAGGGTCGGGATCGCGCGATCCAGGTCCGCCACCGCCTTGCGCGTCTCAGCGAGCTTCCGGTTGAGAGGCTCGAGCTCGGGATGGTGCCCGTCGCGAAAGAACTCCTTGAGCACGCGCTTCCGGTCCTCCGAAAGCTGTCCCGGCGGGGCGAACAAGGCGGCCTGAACCGGCGCGGGCAGGGCGGCGAACTCCTCGAGTCCGTCGGTCCCGCTGGCCGCCAGCCGGAACCGGCCCAGGACCTGTCCGGGGTTCGGGGATTCGAATTTCAACCGCACTTTGAGGCGGGCCCCCGCCGCGAAGACGATGGGACGTTTGGTCACGAAGAGGGCATGCCGGGGTGCGGACGCCGGGCCGTCCCGGGCGTCGACGGCCCAACCCGTGTCCGTCCGATCGTCGAGCGTCGCGCCGGCGGGATGGTCCTTCCGGTTCTCGTCCGCCAGCGCGCGAACGAACTCGACGGGGTGGGTGGTCACCGGACGGGGATCCAGGCCGAACTGGAATCCATAGGTTCCGCTTCCGTGATGCACCTTGAGCAGGAGGTGATTGGTACCGGGACGAAGGAGGACGAGGACCTCGTCGGGGGCCGGGGCGACGCGGCGGAACACGGCGCCTTCCTGGACCCGGGCGCCATTCAACCAGGCCCGCTGTCCGCCATCGCCGCCCAGTCGCAGGCGGACATGGCGTTCGGTCCGCGTCGTCAACGTCCGGTGGAGGTAGGTCACCTCGTTTTCGCCGGACAACGGGAGGGGCGTCCCTTCCTTCCAATCCGGTTTCGATCTCCAACGGAGGGTTTCGTAGGTCCCGGCGAGATCCACGGCGCTTTCGTCGAGGAACGGTTTTTCGAGCGCCTCCTTGGCCGAGCCGGCCTTGAAGGGACCGAGCAGGGACCAGGCGCCCAGTTCAATCTCCGAGACCGGCGGTTCCGCCGCCGGGTCCGCGCTCTCCGCCTCGGCTTCGAATCCAGTGAGAACGAAGGCTCCGTTCGTGCCCCGGCCCGGGCCGTGCCCGGGAAGGCTGTCGTGGGGCAGGGTTTCCAGGCGCAGCGCGGAGACATGACGCAGGTCGGTGACGGACGTGACCTCGTAGGTTTCGCGGGGCGGGAGGGAACCGTGGGCCAGCAGCGAGAGATCGCCCAGGACCCGCAGGGAGGCGCCGCCGGCGGCGGTCGAACGCAGGGGTTCGAGGACCTGCCAGCCCGCGTGCACGGGCCGCTGCCGGCGGGCTTCCCAGTCGGCCTGGTCCCGATCCAGGCGTTCGTCCACCGCGGCGAGAAGGGGGAGCCGGCGTGCCTCCAGGGTGGCCACCTCGTTCGTCAGCCGATTCCAGGTCGCGGCCTGGTCCGGGTCCGGCACCTTGATGAACGGCGGCGCCGGGTCGGCATCCAGACCGCGTTCGGGAATCCGGTTGAAGAAGTCGTAGAGCTGGTAGTACTCGCGCTGGGTGAACGGGTCGTACTTGTGGTCGTGGCACTCCGTGCAGGCCGTGCTGGAACCGAGAAACACCGTGCCGAACGTGTTCACCCGGTCGGTGACGTACTTGTTCATGTACTCGTCCGGGTCCGCCCCGCCCTCGGTGCTGCTCATGCCGTTCCGGTTGAAGGCCGTCGCGATGCGCTGGTCGAGCGTCGGGTTGGGCAGCAGATCGCCCGCCAGTTGTTCCACCGTGAAGTCGTCGAACCGGCGGTTGGCGTTGAACGCGCGGATCACGTAGTCGCGGTATTGCCACATCGACCGTGCCGTGTCGGCGTGGTAGCCGTCGGAATCCGCGTAGCGCGCCAGATCGAGCCATTGGATTGCCATCTTCTCGCCGTAGGCCGGCGTCGCGAGCAACCGGTCGACCACCTTCTCGTAGCCGTCCGGACCGGGGTCCGCGAGGAAGGCATCCACCTCCTCGACCGTCGGGGGCAATCCCGTGAGATCGAGCGTCACCCGCCGGATCAGGGTGGACTTCCCCGCTTCGGGCGACGGGTGCAGCCCTTCCTTTTCGAGCCGGGCCTGAACGAAATGATCGATCCCATTGCGGGCCCACGCCGTGTTCGTGACGGCGGGCAGGGGGGGACGCTGCGGCGTGAGGTAGGCCCAGTGCTCCTGGAACTCGGCTCCCTGCGAGATCCAGTCCCGCAGGAGGGCCACCTGTTCCGGCGCGAGGCGCTTGCCGGTTTTCCTGGGCGGCATGCGTTCCGCGTCGTCGACGCTGGCCACCACCCGCAGGATCGCGCTGCCTTCCGCGTCGCCCGGCACGACCGCCCGGGCGCCGGACTCCAGGCGGGACGTCGCGGACTCCCGCTGGTCCAGTCGCAGACCCGCCTTGCGCTTGGCTTTGTCCGGCCCGTGGCAGGCCAGGCAGTACTCCGAAAGGACCGGGCGAACGTCGCGGTTGAAGTCGACCCGCGCGGACCCGACGGACCCGGCGGACCCGGCGGGGTGGGCGGCACCGGACGTGATGCCCGCCAGGAGGAACAGGAGTGCCGGCAGGCGTCGGGCGCGGGCTCGCGGTGCCGGATTCGCCGGTGGAAGGTCCTCCTCGTTGTGGTGTTCCATGGTGGTGGCGGGATCGATTCCCCGACGCCGGATCGCATGCTCACGGGCACGGGCACGCACAGGACCGGCACGTGCGGCGGCGCGTGTCGCGTCGGATCCAACGGGGAATGATGACCCCCCAGCATGTGTCCATTCTCCACGGTCGGGGAAGTGGATTCTCGCCGTCGGGGGGGAGGCGCGTTGACTCAAATTAAATGACACCGAGGGGGTGGACGCCCGGAGGGCGTCC
>CAZSOV010000240.1:0-12592 GCA_964608505.1 uncultured Verrucomicrobiota bacterium | reverse complement strand
ACCGGCATCGGCATCCCCGCGGAGGCTCGGTCGCGGGTGTTCCAGGCCTTTGCTCAGGCGGACGGCTCGATGAGCCGCCGGTACGGCGGCACCGGGCTGGGCCTGGCGATCACGCGGCGGTATGTCGAGCTGATGGGCGGCGCCATCGATTTCGAGAGCGAGGTCGGGGTCGGCACGACCTTCCGGTTCTTCATCCGCGTGGGCGCGGCGACGGCGGTGCCCGCGGGTGCCACGGCGCCGTTCCTGTCCCTCGCCGGCCAGCGGATCCTGGTGCTCGACGACAATCCCACCCAGCTGCGGGTCCTGGCCGAGGCCCTGGCCGGACTGGGCGCCGCGGAGGTCCGGACGGCGGGGGATCTTGCCTCCGCTCTCGAGCAGTTGCGGGCCGCGGCGGTGGGGCGGCAGCCGATGGAGCTGATCTTCTTTGATCCGACCGTGGCCAACAAAGGCGTGAAACAGTTGACGCGGGACCTGCGCGGCGTGGCCGGCGCGGGGCGGTTGATCGCGGTCGTGCCGCGCGGCGTCGGCGGACACGACAAGAGTCTCGAGGCCCTGGGGATCATCGGAACCCTCGTCAAACCCCTGCGCCGTTCCCGGCTCGCCTGGGAGGTCGAGGCGCTCCTCACGGGGCGCCGGTTCTCCGCGTCGGTGCCCGACGCCGTACCGGCCCAGGCGCTGTCGACGCCCGCCGCGCCCGGACGCGGCTGCCGCATCCTCCTCGTGGACGACAATCCCCTGAACCAACGGGTCGCGGTGCAGTTGCTCGAGCGGTTGGAAGCGGCCGTGGATACGGTCGGCGACGGACACCAGGCCATCCGCGCCTTCCAGGAGCACGCGTACGATCTGATCCTCATGGATTGCCAGATGCCGGGCATGGACGGCTACGAGACGACGGCGCGCATCCGGCAGTTGGAGGCGGCCGCCGCCCGGTCGGCGACCGGGGAGGCGCCGGGACGGATCCCGATCGTGGCGTTGTCGGCCAACGCGTTTTCGGATGATCGGGAACGGGGATTGACGGCCGGAATGGACGATTACCTCACCAAGCCCTTGAACCAGGGGGAACTCGTGCGGGTCCTGCAGGCCCTCCGGGAACCGATCGCGCGCGACGCGGCGGCGGCGGCGGACGCGGCTTCCGCGCCCGGCTCCGTGCCGTCGTCGCGGCTGCCGACATCGGAGCCGGCGAAGGCGACGACGACCACGACGATCACCACGACGACCACCACGACCACGACGGCGAGCACGGCGGGCACGGCGGGCACGGTGAGGACGGAGTCGGGGACCGTCACGGAGAGCGCGGCGCCGGAGGAGGAGCCGGTGTTGGATCCGACTCCGCTCCAGGCGCTGGCGTCGCCGGACGATCCGACGGTGGTGGGCGAGTTCATCGCGCAGTACCTGCGGGAGGCGCCCGGGCGACTCGACCGGATTCGCGCCGCGATGGCGGCGGGGGAAGGCGAGCGGGTCAAGGCGGAGGCGCACGTGCTGAAGGGCAACTCGAGCTACATGGGAGCACGCCGGTTGGTCGCGGCGTGCGCGGCCCTGGAGTCCGCGGGACGCGCGGGCGACCTCCCGGCCTGGCCCGCGCTGGAGCGGCGGGTCACGTCGGAGTTCGACACAGCCCGTCTGGCTTTGGAGGCCCTCGCCGCATCCGCGGGGGAGCCGGCGTGAGCCGCCGGATCGGGGGCGGGGCGCCGAGCGTTCCGGGGGCCCGGGGCAGGGCGGGCCTCGGGGTCGTGCTGGCCGTCGTGCTCGGCGCGGTTTCCGCCGGTGCGGCTGCTCCCGCGTTGTTCGAGACGCCGCCGCAGGCGCTCGCGGGACGGGAGCCGGGCGCGGATGTCTGGCATCTGGCGCCGGGGCTGACGCCCGCCGCCTGGCGCGCGGGCGATCGCTGGACCGTGCCCGGGAACGCCGCCGCCCGGACCCTGGTGATCGACGACGTCCGCGAGGTGCGGGGCGGGGACGGCGCGGGTTCGGGTTGGGTCCGCGTGCGCGCTCATCCCGAAGGCGAACCGGGTGCCGAGATCCGGCTGGTGCTGGACGGAGAGACGGCGGTGGCGACATGGCGGACGGCGCGGGGCGAGTTGAGTCGCATCCTCCCGGCGGGGGGACGTCGGCACCGGTGGACGGATGCGCCGCCGGAGACGGGGCCCGCATGCGGGAACGGGGCGGAGGGTGCCCCGGTCGGCGGGGCCGCCCCCGGGGCCCGCGAGGCGTGGGCGCGCCGGCTCCTGTCGAACGGATCCGCGCCGGCGGGGGAGCCGGGGACGACGAACGAGTTGGACATCGCGTTTTTCTTCACGCCGGCGGCGGAGGCGGGGGCGGGTGGGCTCCGGGGCATCGAGGCGTTGGTCGAGATGACGATGTGGGAGTCCAACGATGCCTATGAACGCAGCGCGACGGGCCTGCGGCTCCGCCGGGTGGCCTGCCGGCGGGTGGCGTACGTCGAGTCGGGGGATCTGGCGGGAGATCTCGGGCGATTCACCCGGAACGGCGACGGGGTGCTGGACGAGGTCCATCGGGTGCGGGACGAGGTGGCGGCGGACGTGGCGTGTCTGATCGTGGAATCAGAGGCGAGCAACCGCTACGCGGGCATGGCCAACGGTCTTGGCGGGCTGGACGCGCATTCGCTGGCGCAGGGATTCACGGCGTGCCTGCGGCCCTACCTCGTCGGGAACTACACCGTGGCGCACGAGGTGGGGCACCTGCTCGGATGCGCGCACGACCGGGAGAACGCGGGCGGCACCGGGCTGGAACCCTGGTCGTACGGCACCCGCCTGATGGTGGACGGCCTTCAATACCGGACCGTGATGGCCTACCGGCCCGGTCGCCAGTGCCCCCACTTCTCCAATCCGCACGTCCTGTTTCGCGGCGTCCCGACGGGCGTGGCCGAGGGGGTCGGGGCGGCGGACAACGCCCGGACCATCCGCCGGGTGGCGCCCCTGCTGGCGGCGGTGCGAACCCCGAGGTTGCGGGTCGGGTTTGCCCGCGCCGACGAGACGGTGTCGGAACGGGCCGGGCGCATCCGCGTCGCCGTCCTGCGGGAGGGCGCGGCGGGTCCGGCCACCTGCCGGTGGAGGTCCCTGGACGGGACCGCGACGTGGGGCACGGATTTCCTGGGGGAAGGCGGCGAGGTCCGGTTCGTCGGGGACGGGACGCAGGCGGAGATCGAGCTGGAGATTCTGGACAACTCCCGACCCGAGGGTTCTCGACACTGGACGCTCCAGCTGGAAAGCCCGGGGGTGGGCAGCGCGCTGGGGCCGATCACGGAGTTGCGGGTGACCATCGCCGACGACGAGCTCGACGGAAGCGCGCCGCTGGACGCGAGGTTGCGAACCGTGCCCGGCGCCGATCACGGCGTTCTCGCGCTGGTCCGGGACGGGGAGGGGCGTGTCTACCTCGGGGGTGCGTTCGGTTCGGTCGGGGACCGGGCCCGGGCGCGGTTGGCCCGCCTGCTGCCGGACGGGCGGGTCGACGAAGCCTACGCCCCGGAGGTGAAGTATCAGGTCGGGGCGCTGGCGTTGCTGCCCGAAGGGCGCCTCGCCATCGGGGGCGAATTCAACACGGTGAACGGAATCCGGCTCAATCACGTGGCCGTGCTGGGACCCGACGGGACCCCGGACGCGCGGTTCGAGTTCGACACGGGCACCGACTGGCCGGTGCACGCGCTGCTTGGACTCCCCGATGGACGTCTGGTGATCGCGGGACGGTTCACCAGCGTCCAGGGATCCCTCGCGTTGCGCACCGCGCGGTTGCTGCCCACGGGCGCGGTGGATGCCACCTACGGCTCGCGAACGGGGCCCGACGGCGACGTTCTGGCCCTGGCCCGGGACTCGGTCGGTCGGATCTATCTTGGCGGACGTTTTGGCACGATCGGCGGACGGGCGCGGCCGGGGGTCGGGCGGCTGAGCCCGGAGGGCAGTCCGGATCCGGCCTATGCACCCGACGGGGTGGCGGACGGCCCGGTGCAGGCGCTGTGGCTGGACGAGCAGGGACGGCTCTGGGTGGGCGGCGGCTTTCGCCGGTTCCTGGGCGTGGCCGCCTCCGGACTGGCCCGCCTGAGTTTGGACGGGCGCCGGGACGCCGAGTTCGTGTCGGGAACGGGGGTGAACGACGACGTGCTGGCGTTCGCGCCGGCGGGGGATGGACGCGTCTGGATCGCGGGACGATTCACCGAGGTGCAGGGCCGGCGGCGAAACCGGATCGCCCGATTGCTCGCGGATGGTTCGCTGGACGCGGAGTGGGATCCCGGCCTCGGAGCCAACGATGCCGTGCTGGCCCTGACGCCGACCGAGGGCGGCGGCGTCGTGGCGGGCGGGATGTTCACCGAGGTGAACGGCGTGGCCCGGGGCGGGATCGCGGCGTTGCTGCCGGACAACCCCGATCCCGCGCGGATTCTGGGGGGCTGGCAGAGCGGGGGACGGATCGTCTGGGAGACTCGCGTCGCGCCCGGCCAGGTCCTGGCCGTGGAATCGACGTCGGACGGAGGGTCGTGGCGGGAAATCGGGGAGGTTCGGACGGGAACGGATCCGACGCGGCTCGAGGTGTTGAACGACGGCTGGGGATCGCGTTGGTTTCGGCTGCGCCGGAAACTGGAGTGAGCGGGAGCGCTGGATCGGTCGGCTTGCGCCGGGGCCCGGGCCGGTGCCAGTCTGGTGCCACCTTCACGCGAGCACGCAGCACTATGAACGAGGTTCGTCTTGGCATCATCGGCGTCGGGAACATCGGTCGGCACCACGCGAATTATCTGCTGGATGGCAAGGTCCGGCGGGGGCGCCTGACGGCGTTGTGCTCGGTGATTCCGGCGGAACTGGAGCCCTACCGGAACCGCGGGCCGAAACTGTACACGGACGCGGACGAGATGCTGCGGTCGGGGGAGGTGGACGCGGTGGTAATCGCGACGCCGCACTTTCAGCACGTCACGATCGGGATCGCGGCGCTGGAGGCGGGGCTGCACATCATGGTGGAAAAGCCGATCGCGGCCCATAAGGCGGACGGCGAACGACTGATCGCGGCGGCGCGGCGGCGTCCGGCCCAGGTGTTCGCGGGAATGTTCCAGATGCGCCTCGAGCCGCGCTACCAGAAGCTCCGCCAGCTGCTGCAAGGCGGCGAGCTGGGCCGGGTCCAGCGGTTCAACTGGATCAACACCGACTGGTTCCGGACCGATGCCTACTACGCGAGCAGCGCCTGGCGGGCCACCTGGAAGGGCGAGGGCGGCGGCGTCCTGATCAACCAGTGCCTCCACAATCTCGACGCCCTCCAATGGCTGCTCGGCATGCCGGCCCGGGTGCGTTCGTTCTGCCATCTCGGGCGTTACCGGAACATCGAGGTCGAGGACACGGTGACCGCCTACCTCGAATGGGCCGACGGCGCGACCGGCACCTTCATCTCGACCACTGCCGAGGCGCCCGGAACCAACCGCCTCGAGATCGTCGGCTCCCGGGGCCGGATCGTGCTCGAGCACGACCGGCTGGTGTTCGACCGGAACGAGACCGACGCGCTCGAGTTCAACCGGACCTCCAAGAGCGGGTTCGCGAAGCCGGAGACGTGGCGGATCGAGATCCCGTTCGGGAACGCGACGCTGCCGCACGCGCAGCTGATCCAGGGCTGGGTGGACGCGATCCTCGAGCAGCGCCCGCCCATCGTGGGGGGCGAGGAGGGACTGGCCTCCATCGAGCTGGCCAACGTGATGCTCTACTCGTCCCTCGTGAACCAGACCATCGAGCTGCCGCTGGACGGCGCGGCCTACGAGACGAAGCTGAACGAGCTGATCGCGGCTTCGCGTTTCGAGAAGAAGGTGGAGGCCGCGGGAACCTCGGATTTCGAGAAGTCGTTCCGTCGCTGAGGCGGACATGCTGAACATCCATCATCTCGAGCTGTTCTACTACGTCGCGCGCCACGGCGGCATCGCCCAGGCGGTGCGGAACATGCCCTATGGCATCCAACAGCCCGCCATCAGCGCGCAGATCATCGCGCTCGAGGATCATCTGGGGACCACCCTGTTCCGGCGGCGCCCGTTCGAACTTACCCAGACCGGGCGCGAACTGTTCGGTGCCATCGAACCGTTCTTCGGCCAGTTGGACGGGATCGAGCAGCGCCTCCGGGGGGGGGCCTCGGAACGGCTGCGCGTCGGCGCCTCCCAGACCGTGTTGCGCGAGCATCTGCCGGGCATCCTCCGCGACCTGCGCGCGCGCTTTCCCGGCCTTCAGCTCGTCCTGCGCGGCGGCTATCAGCTCGAACTCGAACGGCTCCTGATCGCCGACGACATCGACATCGCGGTCACGGTCATCGACCGGACCGTCGCCGCCGGGTTGAAGTCCCAGATCCTGCTCGAGCTCCCCCTGGCCCTCGTCGTGCCGAAGTCCAGTCGCGCGAAATCCGCCGCGGACATCCTCGGCGCGGACCGCATCGGCGAGCCGCTGATTTGCATGCGCCCGGACGAGGCCCTGCCGCGCCTGTTCCAGCAGGAGCTCGTCAAGCGCGGGCTCGCCTGGCCGGCGACCATCGAGGTCGCCACCATCGAGCTGGCAGTCACCTATGCCGCGGAAGGCTTCGGGATCGGGCTCTCCGTCGCGATTCCCGGGGCGAAAATCCCCCCGGGAGTGCGATTCCTGCCCCTCGACGATTTCCCGCGCCTGCCCATCGGGGTGCTCTGGAACCATCGCCCGACGGTGGTGGGGCAGGCTTTCCTGGACCTGCTCTCGGCCGCCGCGCGAACTCTCGAGGCCGCCGGAAAGGCGTCCGGCGGCGCGCCCGGAATGGTCGGACCGGAGTGACCCCGCATCGGCTGCCCTCGTGGCTGCCGTCGTGCGGAAGCGGGGCGAACCGGATCCGCGACCCGGTCCTGTCGACGGTGGAATGCCGGTGCCCGCGCGAGCCAGGGCAAGGCGGACTTTCCGGTGCACCGCCCAAGCTCCACCTCGTGACCTCGGTGGCCACGAGGCGCGGGTGCGCGAAGTGGTGGTTCGTAGCCGCCGACATGAGGAGGCGGAGCGTGTGGGGTGAACGAAAAAGGGTCCGCCTCGTCACCTCCCCTATCGGTGGTTACGCCGCGGTTCTGCCGTCGTGAGGCGGCGGGGCGAATGCGGTCCGCGAACCGGGTCGGGCCGGATCGGCAGCCCCGGGGTGCTTGACCGGGCGGGAAGGTGGTTCCCATGCTGCGCTGCATTTCTGACATGTCCATCGAAGCCAGAGTTTTGTCGCGCTTGCGCGAGATCGTCGGCGCCGGGGAGGTGCTGACCTCGAGGGAAGATCTCATTCCGTACTCGTTCGACGGGACGGCGGCGCTGAGCCAGATGCCCGGGGCGGTGGCATTCGCGCGGACGACCGCGGACGTCGTGGCGGTGTTGAAGCTGGCGAACGAGACCGGGACGCCGGTCGTGACCCGGGGGTCGGGGACCGGCCTGAGCGGGGGGAGCCTGCCGTCGCGGGATTGCCTGGTCCTGTGCCTCGCGAAAATGGACCGGGTGCTGGAGGTGGACGCGGCGAACCTGACCCTGATGGCGGAGTGCGGGGCGACGACGGTGAACATCGCGGACGCGGCGGCGGCAGCGGGGCTGTTCTATCCGCCGGACCCGGGCTCGATGAAGATTTCGACGATTGGCGGGAACGTGGCGGAGAATTCCGGGGGGCTGCGGGGGTTGAAGTACGGGATCACGCGGAATTACGTGATGGGACTGGAGGTGGTGCTGCCGGACGGGGAGGTGTTGTGGACGGGGAACAAGTGCGTGAAGGACGTGGCGGGGTATTCGTTGCGGGACCTGTTCGTGGGCTCGGAGGGCACGCTCGGCGTGATCACGCGGGTATTGCTGAAGCTGCTGCCGAAGCCGGCGGCCAAGCAGACCCTGGTGGCGACGTTCGACCAGATGGACAAGGCGGCGCAGGCGGTCTCGGACATCATCGCGGCGCGGATCATCCCGTGCACCCTCGAGTTCCTGGACCGGACGACGATCCGGTGCGTGGAGGACTTCGCGAAGGTGGGCCTGCCCCTGGACTGCGAGGCGTTGCTGCTGATGGAGACGGACGGCCACCCGGCGGCGGTGGCGGAGGAGGCACGGCAGATGGAGGAGATCGCACGGAAGGCCGGGGCGCTCGAGGTGCGGGTCGCGAAGGACGACGCGGAGGCCAACCGGCTGGCGGCGGCGCGGCGCTCCGCGTTTTCGGCGCTGGCCCGGGTGGCCCCCACCACCATCCTGGAGGACGCGACGGTTCCGCGCAGCGAGTTGGCGAAAATGATCCGGTTCGTGGAGCAGGTGGCGAGGAAGCACCAGTTGCGCGTGGGGACCTTCGGGCACATGGGCGACGGGAACCTGCATCCGACCTTCCTGACGGACGAACGGAACCACGCCGAGATGGAGCGGGTGCACCTCGCGTTCCGGGAGATCTTCGACGAGGCGATCCGGTTGGGCGGCACCATCACCGGCGAGCACGGGATCGGGGTGGCGAAGAAGGAGTTCCTCCCGAAGTTCGCCGGGGACGCCCAGATGCGGGTGATGCGCGAGCTGCGCCGGGCTCTGGATCCGAAGGGCATTCTCAACCCGGGCAAGATGTTCGACTGACCGGGATGCCCGAGCGACCTCCGACGATGCCCGACCTCTGGTCGGTGGTGGCTCCCCTCTGCTCGGCCCTGAGCCTGGGTGTCCTGGGCGGCGCGTTGGGGGCCCTCCGTCGAATCAACCCCGAACTGCAGTTCCGCGTCGATTTCCTGGCCCTCATGGTGGGCGCCGTCGCGGCGGCGGTGGGGTGGCGGGTGGCGCGCGGATTTTGGCAGTTGTCCCGGGGCGGCCCGGAGGCCCCCAGCGCCCGGTGGCGACGCCAGGTGGTGCTGGGACTGGCCTTCCTCGCGCTCGCCGTCCTCGCGGGCTTCGCGCTGGCCACGCGCAACCTTCCCGACAGCCACCGTCGGGACATGATCGCCGGCGGAGTCCTCGCGATCCTCGTGATCGGAGTCGTCGCGGGACTGATCCGGCTGCTGGCGGGCGTGTTCGGGCGCCCGGACGATCCGCGGGAGGAATCGTGAACCCCGGGTCGGGAAGGGTAATCCTGTTCCGCCAGCGCGGTTTGTGTTATCTCCGCGCGGACGCGGACGGGTTCGATCCGTTGCCTGCCGCGTCGATGGAAACGACCCCATGAGTACCGCCACCAGCCCCGCCGTTCCGTTGTCGACGTCCGCCCCCGCGGCGGAGACGGGCCGGGCGTCGGTTCCGTCCGCGACGTCGTTCCTGAAGGGGCTGGATTATTCCGTGGTGCAGCAATGCATGCATTGCGGGATGTGCCTGCCGACCTGTCCGACGTACGACGCGACGAAGCTCGAGCGGCACAGTCCGCGGGGGCGAATCGCGCTGATGCGGGCGATTGCGGATGACCGGCTGGAGGCCTCGCGGACGTTCGCGGAGGAGATGTACTACTGCCTGGGCTGCCTGGCGTGCATGACGGCGTGTCCGGCGGGCGTGAACTACGCGGAGTTGTTCGAGGCGGCGCGGGCGGAGGTGGAGGCGAAGGAATTGTTGCCGGGGGCGAAGCGCGGGTTGATCCGGGGGTTCACGGTCAAGTGGCTGTTCATGGACCACCGGCGGTTGACGGCGGTGGGGCGGGCGATGCGCCTGTACCAGGACCTGGGGATCCAGGGTCTGGTGCGGAGGAGTGGCGTGCTGAAGCTGATGCCGCGGCGATTGCAGGAACTGGAGGCGATGACCCCGCGCATCCAGCCGGCCTTCTCGAACGAGCTGATCGGGGGCGTGACACCGCCCGCGGGGGAACGCCGGTACCGGGTCGCGGTGCTGACCGGATGCGCGCAGGACCTGATCTTCAGCGACGTGAACCGGGACACGGTGGAGGTCCTGGCGCGGAACGGGTGCGAGGTGCACGTGCCGCCGGACCAGCCGTGCTGCGGTTCGCTGCACGCGCACAACGGCGAATGGGCGCTGGCGCAGCAGTTGGCGCGGCGGATGATCGACCTGCTGCCGCCGGAGCAGTACGACGCGATCATCACCAACGCGGGCGGGTGCGGTTCCCATCTGAAGCACTACGCCCACCTGCTGGAGGGCGATCCGGCCTACGCGGCCCGCGCGCGGGTCTGGGACGCGAAGCTGAAGGACATCCACGAGTTTCTGGCGACGGCGGGATTGCGGGCGCCGGCACCGCCGTCCGCCGGGGCGCCGCGGGTGCGCGTGACCTACCACGAGTCGTGTCACCTGAGCCATGGCCAGAAGGTGGTGAACCAGCCGCGGCAGCTGCTGAAGGCGATTCCGGGGCTGGAGCTGGTGGAGTTGACGGAGGCGAGCTGGTGCTGCGGGAGCGCGGGCATCTACAACCTGACGCAGCCGGAGATGGCGGGCCAGCTCCTGGAGCGGAAGGTGCGGCACATCCGCGCGTCGGGGGCGACGGTGGTGGCAACGGCAAACCCGGGTTGTCTGTTGCAGGTGATCAACGGTTGCCGGGCGGCGGGACACGAGGTGCGCGTGGCGCATCCGATCACGCTGCTGGCGGAAGCGTATCGGCGTTCCGGGGCGCCGGCGGAGAACGGACGATGAACAAGCGACAGGAACGAGTGCAGCGGTTGATGGGGTCGGCGATCATCGCCGTGGTGCGGGCGCCCCGGCGCGATCTGGTGGTGCCCCTGTCGGAGGCGCTGATCGCCGGCGGGGTGAACCTCATCGAGATCACCACCACGACGCCGGACGCGCTGAACGCCATCCGGGACGCCCGGAACGCCTGCGGCGACCGGGCCATGATCGGAGTGGGCACCGTGCTGGAAAACATCACCTGCCGCGGCGCCCTGGATGCCGGGGCCGAGTTCGTGGTCAGTCCGATCCTGCGCACCTCCATGGTGCCGGCCTGCCACGCGGCGGATGTGCCGGTGATGCTGGGCTGCTACACCCCCACCGAGGCGCAGCTGGCCTACGAGGCCGGCAGTGATTTCATCAAGCTCTTCCCGGCCGACGGTCTCGGACCGCAGTTCGTAAAGGCCCTTCGCGCGCCGCTGCCCCACCTCCGCCTCGTCCCCACCGGCGGCGTGGAGCTGTCCAACGCGGCCGATTTCCTCCAGGCCGGCTGCGCCGCCCTCGGCGTCGGTTCCTCGCTGGTGAGCGCGGACATCCTCAAGAACCAGGATTGGCCGGAGCTGACCCGGCGCGCGGCGGCGTTCAAGGCGGCGGCGCGATCCGTCCGGCCCGTCACGTGAACCGGGCCCGGACGAGGACCGGCGACGACGCCGACCGGCGGGAGGCCGGACCTCGGCGGCTGGGGCGTCGGGAGTTCCTCGGGTGGCTGGCGGCTGGCGGGGCGCTGGCGGTGGGCTGCCGGGGATGGGTCGCGGCACCGGCGCGCCAGGCCTTCACCACGGACGACGAGGCGTTTCTCGAGGAGCTGGAGCGCACGACCTTCCGGTTCTTCGCCGAGGCGGCGCATCCCGTCACCGGGCTGGTGCTCGACCGGAAACGGGCGGACGGGGAGACCGACAGCCGGGGCGTGGCGAGCATCGCGGCGACGGGCTTCGGGTTGTCGGCCCTGTGTCTCGCGGAGCGGCGCGGATGGATGTCCTCCGCCGAGGTGCGGGACCGGGTGCGGCGCACGCTGCGACACCTGCGGCACGGGATGCCGCACGAGCACGGGTTCCTCTATCACTTCGTGGACGCGTCCAACGGGGAACGGGTCTGGAAGTGCGAGTTGTCGTCCATCGACACAACGATTCTGCTGTGCGGGGTCCTCCATTGCCGGGCGCATTTCGCGGACCCGGAGATCCGGGGTTGGGCGACGGAATTGTACGAGCGGGTCGACTGGCCGTGGATGCTGAACGGCGGGCGGACGTTTTCGATGGGGTGGCTGCCGGAAAAGGGGTTCCTCGGGGCGCGCTGGGATCACTACTGCGAGCTGATGATGCTCTACCTGCTGGCGCTGGGGTCCCCCACCCATCCCATTTCGGCAAACGCCTGGCGGGCGTGGTCGCGACCGGTGCGGGAGTATTACGGTCAACGCTACGTGTGGTCGCCCGCGCCGCTCTTCGTGCACCAGTTCGCGCATGCGTGGTTCGATTTCCGGGGGAGACCCGACGCGGGGGTGGACTGGTTCGAGAACTCAGTGGCGGCGACGCGGGCTCATCTCGAGTGGAGCCTGGAGCGACAGACGCGGTTCCCGCGGTGGTCGGAGGATCTGTGGGGCGTGACCTCGAGCGATTCCGAGGCCGGGTACGTGGGCTGGGGTGGCCCGCCGGATTCGGGGCCGTTGGACGGGACCGTCGTTCCGTGCGCCGCGGCGGGGTCGCTGCCCTTCCTGCCGCGGGAATGCCTGCGGACCCTGCGGTACCAGCGGGAGCACTACGGGGCGCGCGTGTGGAAGCGGTACGGGTTCGTCGACGCCTTCCAGCCGCACGGGGAATGGACCAATCCCGACGTCATCGGGATCGACGCGGGGATCACGTTGCTGATGGCGGAGAACGCGCGGACCGGGAGGGTGTGGGAGGAGATGGGCCGGGATCGGGACCTGCGGCGGGGGATGGAACGCGCGGGACTGTGAGCCGGGTCAGGCGAGGATGCCCTTCACCAGCTCGCCGTGGATGTCGGTGAGCCGGAAGTCGCGGCCCTGGAACCGGTGGGTCAAC
>CAZSOV010000239.1:0-12614 GCA_964608505.1 uncultured Verrucomicrobiota bacterium | reverse complement strand
CTCTGCCCCGCCCTCGGCATCAGCGTGCCCGTCGGCAAGGACAGCCTCTCCATGCGGACCCGCTGGACCGACCAGGGCCAATCCCACCAGGTCACCGCCCCCGTCAGCCTCATCGTCAGCGCCTTCGCCACCCTCGACGACGTCCGCCCCGCCCTCACCCCGGAACTCCAGCCCGGCGACTCCCTCCTGCTGCTCGTCGATCTCGGTTTCGGCAGGCATCGGCTCGGAGGCTCCATCCTCTCCCAGGTCACCGGCCAGTTCGGCAGCGAGGTCCCCGACCTCGACGATCCCGCCCGGCTCAAGGCCCTGGTAGCCGCCGTTTCCGAGCTCCGTCGCGAGGGACTGCTCCTCGCCTACCACGACCGCAGCGACGGCGGACTCTGGAGTTGCCTCTGCGAAATGGCCTTCGCCTCCCACCGTGGCCTCGCCATCGACCTCGATTCCCTCGTCCGTGCCCACGCGCGCGCCATTGGATCACCGACGGACGCCTCCCCGGCACCCGACGCGCACCTGGCCCTGGCTGCCCTCTTCGCCGAGGAACTCGGCGCCGTGATCCAGGTCGCCGCCGAGGATGTCCCCCGGGTCCTCGAATGCCTCCACCGCGCCGGTTTCGTCGGGCATGTGCATCCCGTCGCCCGCCCCACGGACACCCGCGCCGTCGAGGTCCGCGTCGCCGGCACGCCCGTCCTGCGCGCCGATCTCCGCGACCTCCACCAGGCGTGGGACGACGTCAGCTGGCGCATCGCCCGGCTCCGCGACAATCCGGAGGACGCCGATTCCGAGCACCGCATCCAGGGCGACCCCGACGATCCCGGACTCCATGTCCACCTCGCGTTCCCAGCCCCGATCGCCGTCACCCCGGTGATCCCCGGACCCCGCCCGCGCATCGCCATCCTTCGCGAGCAAGGCGTCAACAGCCACCTCGAGATGAGCTACGCCATGGCTCGCGCCGGCTTCGACGCCTACGACGTCCACATGACCGACCTCCAGTCCGGACGCCGGAACCTCGCGGACTTCCGGGGCTTCGTCGCCTGCGGCGGATTCACCTACGGCGACACCCTCGGCGCCGGCGAGGGTTGGGCCCGGTCGATCCTGTTCAACCCGGCCCTCCTGGACCAGTTCCAGGCGTTCTTCGCCCGGCCCGACACCTTCGCGCTCGGCGTCTGCAACGGCTGCCAGATGATGGCCGCGCTGGCCCCGATCATCCCCGGAGCCGAGGCCTGGCCCCGATTCACGCGCAACCGCAGCGAGCAGTTCGAGGCCCGGCTCAGCCTCGTCGAGGTGCTCGACAGCCCGTCGCTGTTCTTCCGGGGCATGGCAGGCAGCCGCATCCCCATCGCCGTCTCGCACGGCGAAGGGTACGCCGACTTCTCCCAGCGCGGTGACTCCACCCGGGTCCGGCGCGCGCTCCGCTTCCTCGATCACCACGGACGCCCCACCCAGGTCTACCCATACAACCCCAATGGCAGCCCCGACGGCCTCACTTCCGTCACCACGCCCGACGGACGCTTCACCGTCCTCATGCCCCATCCCGAGCGCGTGTTCAGGAACATCCTGATGAGTTGGACCCGCGGGGATCGTTCGGCCCCCAGCCCCTGGATGCAGATGTTCCACAACGCCCGCGCCTGGGCGGGGTGAGCGTTCGGCCCAGGCCCACTCGGCCATGAGTCCGCCCAACCGGGCTTGCAGGGACAACGCCGTGACCGCGTTGTCGTCCTCGCTCCCGCCGATCTACAACTTTTCCGGCGTCCCGTTTTCGCGCACGCCCCACAACCGTTCCAGCAGCGCGGCCATCTCCGGGTCGTGACCTTTCAACTCCGCGCGCACGAACGGATAGACGTCGTTCCGCGAGAAGAACGCCTCCGTCGTCTCCGCGAAATACTCCATCGGATTCGTCAGCGCGTACGCCCGCTCCTCCCGCTCCCCGCCCTTCCCGTCCCGGACCCGGACCTTCTCATACCGGCCCGAGGCCACGGCCCGTTCATGGCCCGCCCGCACCTCCGCGTTTCCGAAGCCACCCTCCAGTACCCGGTCGTGATAGGCATGCGCCAGCTCGTGCAGCGCGAAGTTCGGCATCCGCCGCGTCTCGCGTTCGAACTCCGGAATGTTCGTGAATTCCACCCCCTTCACCATCGCCGGATTCCGTCCGTGCTCCCGGAGCCAGCCCGCGCCTGGATGGTACTCCGCCCGCGCCCCGAACCCCGGATACGCCGGCGAAAACCACAGGATGACCTCCCGCAACCGGCCCAGCGCCGGCTCCGGCACCACGCGCACGATCTCCTGCAACTGCCCCCGCAGGAGTTCCAGTGCCCGCGCCGTTTCCGCTGGTTGCGCATTCGTCAGTCGTCCGTCCACCAGGACCGTCCAACCCTCCACCCGGTTCGTCCCGTAACCCGGTGCCGGTGCAACCCATCCGGACGACGCCCCGGACACCCTCCCGTTCACCCGCGCCCGTCCCTCCGCCGGCGCCTGCGGATCCTCCGCCCCGCCGAACGTCCCAACCCCGACCCAAACCATCGCCATCGCCACCGCTACGCTACGCACCAGGCTACGCATGCAAGCCAACCTCCCCCGCCCTCGTCCAACCCGTCCACGAGATTCGCCCATAGCTTCCCCGGGGGTCAGGGCGATTGACAAAGTCGATGGGGGCCCGCGACTCGGCCCGCCGTCGCACAGACGGTATGGCGGGGAGCCAGTCGCCGGCCCCACATCGCAGTTTCACGCAGGACTTTGTCAACGGCCCTGTCCGGGGGGTCGCCCGGAGTTCGTTCCGGAGTTCCTTCCCGAACTTCTCGGGAGCTTCCCCCGGAAGGCCGCAGGACGTCGCGGAGCGACGCCCGAAGGTTGCCGGGGCCTTCAGGCCCCGGTCCGGCCCCACCTCTCCTCCCGCGTCGCGGAGCGACGCCCGACCCGACGCGCCTGGGGCACCATGACATGGGACGATCCACGACTGAGCCGAAGGCCCTGGGCAGGGCCGAGCTCGTCGACGTCCCCCGCGCCCCCAGAATGGCCATTGGTCGAAGTCGGATGGGAGACGGGCTCGACGCGTCGCGGCCCGATTGGCCAAGGTTTCCCCATGGCGTTGCGCATCGATTCCCAACTCACCCCCGCCCGACTCCAACCCGCCATCGAACGGCTGTTCGAGGCTTCGGCCGCCAAGATCGCCAGTCTCGAGAAATCCTGGCGCCCGTCGGATGGCACGCCCGTCTTCACGGTGCGCGGACGCTACACCAGTCGGGGTTGGACCGAATGGACGCAGGGTTTCCAGTTCGGCTCGGCCCTTCTCCAGTTCGACGCCACGGACGACCCGGCCTTTCTCGTGCTGGGTCGCCGGGGAACCATCGAGCGGATGGCCAGCCACGTGTCGCACGTCGGCGTCCATGACCATGGCTTCAACAACGTGTCGACGTACGGCAATCTGCTGCGGTTCCAGGTCGAGGGCCGCATGCCTGCCGATCCCGCCGAGCGCGAATTCCTGGTGCTGGCGTTGAAGGTGAGCGGAGCGGTGCAGGCCTCACGCTGGACGCGCCTCGCCGACGGCACGGGGTTCATCCACAGCTTCAACGGGCCCCATTCCCTGTTCGTCGACACCCTCCGTTCGCTGCGCGTGCTCGCCGTCGCGCACCGGCTCGGCCACGTACTCATGGGGGAGCAGGACGCCCGGATTTCGCTGCTGCAACGCCTCGTGGAGCACGCCCGGAACACGGCCCGTTACAATCTGTACTTCGGACGCGGGCGCGACGCGTATGACGTCCGCGGTCGGACCGCGCACGAGGCGGTGTTCAACGTGGCCAGCGGCGTCTTTCGTTGTCCCAATTCGCAGCAGGGTTACTCGCCGTTCTCCACCTGGACCCGCGGCCTCGCCTGGGCGCTGCTGGGGTATGCGGAGCAGCTCGAGTTCCTCGGCGAACTGGACTCGGCGGAACTGGCTCCCTGGGGGGGCGCCGCGGCGCTGCGCCAGGAGTTTCTCGCCGCCGCCACCGCGACGGCGGACTTCTACCTCGCGCACACCTGTCTCGACGGCATCCCCATGTGGGACACCGGCGCGCCCGGGCTTCATCGCCTGCCGGACCACCTCGACCGGGTGTCCGATCCGTACAACGCCTGGGAGCCGGTGGACAGCTCGGCGGCCGCGATTGCCGCCCAGGGATTGATCCGCCTCGGCAACCACCTGGCCGCCGGGCGAAAATCACCCGACGCGACCCGCTACCGGCAGGCCGGTCTCACGGTTCTGCGGACGCTGCTCGACGCGCCCTATCTATCGACCGACCGCCGGCACCAGGGGCTGCTCCTGCATTCCGTCTACCATCGTCCCAATGGCTGGGACCATGTGGCGCGGGGCCAGAAGGTGCCCAATGGGGAGAGCTCCATGTGGGGTGACTACCATCTGCGTGAACTGGCGCTGCTCGTCCTGCGCCAGGCCCGGGGCAACCCCTACCTGACCTTCTTCGCCGGTTGCCCGGCCTCCGCCTGAACCCGGCGGGGCGGGTTCCGAGCGCGGAGGGAGGAGAGCCCGCGGACGGGACGGACGACCGTCATTTCCACGCCGATTTCAGGCCCCACACCGTCAGTTCCCGGCACACCTTCGCGGTCGCCGATCCGGCGTGAACCACCTCCCACCGGCGCGGGCCCGGATCGGGAAAGACCAGGCAACTGACCACGGATTCGCCGTCGTTCGCGAACAACTCCACGGAGGAGGTGTCGACCAGGATGCGCCAGCGCACCGCCCCGTCGCGCACCCGGAGGGGAGCCTCGTAGGTCCCGGGGAAGCGCGGGTGAAAATCGACCCGGCCCGACCGTGTCCGATCCACGCGGACGGTGCCCCGCCCGAGATCGCCCAGGAAGGTGATCTCCTGCCCTTCGGAGAGGCGCAAACGCAGCCCGAATTCGCCGCCGAGCAGGGCCGCATCGAAGTCGACCTCCAGCTCCTGGCATTCCTGGTCCGGAGCCCGGCGCCGCAGCCAACTGGACGCGTCGGGGGCGGATTGGCCGATCATTTGCAGGCGTTTGCCCCGCAGCTTCTTCAATTCGTCCACGGGGAGCTGGACCAGTCGATGAAGCGCCCCGTCCGACCGCAGGCGCAGTTCCCGCGGCACCGTCATCGCGCTGCGCCACGGCGAGGTGGGCACTTCCTGCGCGTATTCCCAGTTGCTCATCCAACCCAGCCACAGCCGGCGTCCGTCGCCGCGCGGAATGCCCGACCACGACACCGCGGCGTAGAAATCGGGGCCGTGATCGGCCCACCGCCCGGCACCGGGCACCCCGTTCGCCGGTCCCGGCTCGGGAACGAAGCGTTTCCCGTCGAAATCGCCCACGAAATACTGGCATCCGGAGCCTCCCGCCGGCGTGCCCGAGCCGACGTTCACGATCAACAGCCACTTGCGCCCGACCGTGGTCCCGCGGCGGCCTTCGACCGGGATCGGGAGCAGATCCGGGCATTCCCAGATGCCCTGGGTCGAACCGGCCGGGCCGAAGTCGTCGAGGTGGGTCCAGGCCTTGAGATCCGGCGAGCCGTAGAACCGCACCTTCCGCTCCACCGGCCAGGCGATCACCATCACCCACTGGCCGGTGCCCTCGTGCCAGAAGACTTTGGGATCTCGAAAATCCTTGGCGCCGATGTCCAGCACCGGGTTGCCGGCGTGCTTGGTCCAGGTGCGTCCGCGGTCGTTGCTATAGGCGACGTACTGGTTCTGCAGCGGTTTTCCCGTGTGATGCCCCGTATAGATGGCGACCAGGGGAGGCCGGCGACCGTCCCCGAATCCGCTCGTGTTCGACCAGTCGACGACCGCGCTGCCGGAGAAGATCATCACCCCGTCCTCCTCGGCCAACGCCAGCGGCAGGTGCTGCCAGTGCACGAGATCGCGACTCACCGCGTGCCCCCAGCTCATGTGCCCCCACCGGTCCCCGTGCGGATTGTACTGGTAGAACAGATGATACTCGCCGTCGTAGTACACCATCCCGTTCGGGTCGTTCATCCAGTTCCGCGCGGGCGTGAAATGGAACCGGGGACGCCAGGGCTCCACGTAGGAGGCGCCCGGGACTCCACCCACCAACGCCAACGGCTGACCGCCCGCGGCGCGGAGGAGTACGGTCGCCGCCAACAAGAGCAGGAACGGGATGCGTTTCATGGGAAGGGAGGACCTCCAAAACCTGGACGCGAGTTCAGACCATGGACCGCGGACCGCACGTCGCCGCGTGGGGGCACGCGGCCTACAGCCTGTAGGCCCGGTGCCCTCACCGGGCGGCGCGGATGTCGGGGGCGGTTCATGGAGGACCGATTGAACCCCCTTGCGGACCCCGGGGAAAGCCGGGACTCCGGGTCCCGGGTTTCGACCACCATCCCGGGCATCACGGGCCGCGCTCCATCCCGTTTCGGAGACCGTTCATCACAGCGCGCTGTCGGGACCGCCCGGCGTCCGGGTAGCCTCTCAGGTCAAGAGCCAATCCCAACCCACGCCGCCCGGCTCCCGATCACGATCCGCGCGCAACAAAGAATGATCATTTTGCGGTGCAGAGAGTCCAATCCGGCAACCAACCCATCCCACCCAAAAGGATTTGCACCTCACCGCCTCCTTCCCGGGTGATCCAGCCACCATGTCGGGCCTACCCACCCCTCGACCGGAACGCCGGGACGGCGTCCATGAACTCAAATTTCCCGTCCCCGCCCCACTCATCGAACCCACCCTCGACTGGATGCGGTCCGAACTCCGTGCGGATCCTCATGGGGGCGGGGAGGCCGCGGACACCTACCTGGTCCAGAGCCTCTATCTGGATACGCCGGACTTCGACGTGTTCCATCGGCGGGGCTCCTACGGGCGGGCGAAGTTCCGCATCCGGCGTTATGGCGAGGCGCCGTTCGTGTTCCTGGAACGGAAGCTCAAACGGGCGGGCATCGTCCGGAAGCGCCGGCTCGCGGTCGAACCCACCCAACTCGACCACCTTGCCTCCCGGGCCAACGGGCAGGTCTGGCCGGGCGCCTGGTTCCATCACCGCCTGGCCCTGCGCCAGCTCGCGCCGGTCGTCGAGATGAACTACCTGCGCGTCGCCCGGCTGGGCGCGGACGCCTCCGGACCGTTCCGCGTGACGCTGGATCGCCAACTCCGGGCCACGCGGGCGACCGGCTTCTCGGTGCCCCACCCTCTGCCGGGGGACGACCTGCTCGCCGGCAACGCCCTCCTGGAAGTCAAGTTCGACCAGGACCTCCCGGCGACCGCCCGCCGTTTTATCGAGAAGACCAGGCTCGCGGTCGCGGGATTTTCCAAGTATCGCACCGGGGTCCGGGCCGCCGGCTGGGTACCCGCCGACGCGCCCGTCACCGAAGAGGAAGATGAACCCGAACCCATTGCAGGAATTGCTCGAAGGCCTCTCGTCGGGGCCTGAGGTTCCTCTCCCGATCCTGGGCCTCCGCCTGCTCCTCGCCCTGGTGGCCGGCCTGGGCGCCGCGTGGCTGTATCGTCATACCCGCGATGGGGCGGGTGCCGTCAGCCTTCCGGCCACCCTCGTCCTGCTGGCCGTCCTCATCGCGTCCGTCACCCAGGTGATCGGCGACAACGTGGCCCGCGCCTTCAGCCTCGTCGGAGCCCTCAGCATCGTCCGGTTTCGCACCGTCGTCCGGGACACCCGTGACACTGCCTTCGTCATCTTCGTCGTCGTCGTCGGGATGGCCATTGGCTCCGGCCACCTCTTGGTCGCCTGCCTCGCATTTCTCATCACCGGTTTCGCCGCCTGGCTCATGCGTCCCTCCGGGCTCGGAGGCGAGGAACACCCCGAGCTCATCCTCACCATCCGGACCGGCCTCGCCCAGGACCTCGAACCCCTCGTGCAACCGGTCTTCCAACGCCACGTCGCGGCACACGAGGACGCCGGCGCGTCCACGGCCAAACAGGGCGCTGCCATCGAAGTGAGTTGGCGCATCGCCCTGCGACCCGGGTCCACCTCCCCTCAACTCGTCCGCGAACTCAACCGCATCGAGGGCATCCTGGGCGTCGAACTCCACCCCGCCGACAACGCCCGCTGAAGGCCCGGTTGGCTGTGGTTGGCTATGGGGTCCCGGTGCCGGACGTCGTCCCGGCCCCGCGCCCCCGCCAGATCCGCACCAACCCTTCCTCGTCCCCGCTGGCCAGCCACGCCCCGTCCCGGCTCACGGCGACCGCGGTGACCCGCGACAGGTGCCCATCGTACGTTCCAAGGGCGCGGCCCGACTCCACCTCGGTGGCCATGATCTGGCGCTCGCCCTGTCCGGCCACGAACACCTCGCCGTCGGCGCTGAGGCGCAGATTCCAGAATTCCCTTCGAAAACCGCCCCGCCGCGCCAATTCCGCGTTCCGAACCCAGTCGTACCGGAGCAGCGTGCCGGACTCGAGCCAGACCAGGAGTTCCTCGCCCCCGTTGCCGCGCAGCCAGCACTCCGCCACGCGTTCCGGGCCATGATCGACGCGACCGACCCGTCGCCAGCCATCGGGATCCCAGACCTCCACGACCGAGTGACCCCGCCGGACCGCCAGCAGGCTTTCCCGACGGGACCGCACGGATCCGGGAGCCGCCGCGGGGGCCGTTCCGCGCGTCCAGAACCGGATCCCCGAGAACTCGCCATGGTGGTCCTTGGGCAGGATCTTCTCGGGTTCCCAGCCCGGGTCATCCTCCCTCGCGTTTCCGGGGATGCCCGCCAGGTCGTAGATCCCGAGTTCGTCCGGAAAAGCCACGACGAACCAGGTGCCATCCGGACTGAACGCGGCCCGTTGCTGGTAAAGCAGGGATGACCCGGGAACCCGGCCCTGCAGGGCGCCCGTGGTCGTGTCATGGATGCGTAACCAGGGTCCGCCCGTGGTGCTGGGCGGCTTCAGCTCCCGGCGGGGGCGGGACAGCCATCCACCCACCCGCACCACCGGCTCGAAATCGCTTTCCAGCACCGCCACCCGGGCTCCGTCCGGGCTCGGCACCAACAACCGTGCTCCCCTGGGTCCGGCGTCCAATGCCAGCCGGGATTCCCCCGCCGCCACGTCCCAAAAACCCACCGGTCGAAAGGCCAGGCTCCGGTAGGGGCCGAAGGGCAGCCATCCCGACCGCCGGCGGACCTCGTAATCCTCGCAGATCGCCATAAACCACCGTCCTTCGCCGCCGATCGCCAGGTCCCGAAAGGCGCGGAAAGCACCGGTGACGCCCGGCACCCTGGATTCGGCGCTTGCACGCACCTCGTGGCGCAAGCTGCCGGTCTCCACCTGCCACACCCGTGCCGAGCCGTCCTCGGAAGCCGAGATCAGGGTCCGCGCGTCGGGAGTGAACTCCAGCCCCGTGATCCGGCCTCGATGCCCCGTCAAACGCGGCGCCGCCTGTTCCTCGGTCAGGGCCGCCCAATGGCGCACCGAGCCATCCGCCGCGGTCGAAACCACCGTCGTCGGCCCGGTGAACGCCGCGTTGAGATCCCGGCGCGCATGCCCTTTGAGCAGCGTCAGCCCGATCCCCGACTCCACATCCCAGAGCCGCAAATCCAGGTCATCGGCCCCGCTCAACAGGCGCCGCGAATCCGGGCTGAACACCAACAACCGGGCCGCCCGCCGGTGCCCGCGCAACCGGCGATGCAACGCACCCGTCGTGGCCTCCAGAACCTCCAATTCCCCGTCGGCACGGGCCATCGCCATCCAGCGTCCGTCCCGGCTGAACGCCGCCGTCAACACCTCCACCCCGTCCTCGGCGCCCCCCCCGAGACGTTTTCCGGAGGTGATGTCCCAGAGTCCCGCGTTGACGCGGCGTTCGGACCACACCGCCAACCGGGTGCCGTCCGGATGAAACGTGGCCCGCACGCGCTCCGCCCGCGCCCCGGCCCCCCAGCTTCGCCACCGACTGGCCCGGTTCCGCAACCGGCCCACCTCCCCGCCGTCCGCCACCCGGCACACCCGCGCCAGCAACGGATCGTGCCGCGGCGTCGTGCCCACCGTGCCCTCCACCCACCCGGCGGGACAACTCAGCACCCGGCTTCCGTCCCCGCTGAACTCGACCCACTGCACGGCCGTGGCATGACCCGGCAAGGCCCGCCGATGCACCCCCCGCGTCGCGTCCCAGAGGTGGACCGCGCCATCCCGATGCCCGGTCGCCAGCAGGGTCCCTTCGGTGTTCAAGGCCATGACGAGAATCGGCGCGTCGCCCGGGCGGGTCCGGAACGCCCCCACCCGCCGTCCGGTCCGGGTCTCCCACAGCACCACCTCCGCGCCCACCCCCACCCCCCCGTTCCCCTGCGCCAGGCCCATGGCAAACACGTGTCCCTGGTGAACCTCGTGCCACGCGGGACCCGTCCGTTCCACCGAACGCCAGAACGGCCAGGAGGGAGCGGTCCAGGTCGCCAGGCGCTCGCCGTTCCCGGACAACGCCGCGCGGGCCACGGCTCCCTCCAGTCCCTCGAAATCGTGAACCTGCCGCCCGGTGTCGATCGACCAGGCGGCCAGACCACCGGACTCACCCGCCTGCCGCGCCTCGATCACCAGCCCCGGTCCGGTCGCGAGCAGAGCCAGTCGTCCGGGAAAACCGAGCTCGAGGACCTTCGACGAACTCAGCACGGGCGCCGCCGCGCTCCGTGCCTCGCGGGCGCTTTCCTCCGCCCGCGCCGCCGCCGCCCGTGCCGACCGCCATTGCCAGAGAATGCCGCCGAAACCCACCGCCATCGACAGGATCAAGGCCAGCCCCAGCGCCGCCACCGCCGGACGGCGTCGGCTCCACTTGATGGCCCGTTCCAATCCGCCCGCCCGGCGCGCGAGGATCGGACTGCCCGCCAGCCATCGTTCCAGATCCTCGGCCACCTCCAGCGCCGACCGATAGCGCCGCGCCGGTTCCTTCTCGAGACACTTCAGCGCGATCACCTCCAGGTCCCGGTCCACGTCCCCGGCGCGCGTTCGGGGTCGCACGGGTTCCTCGTGGATCACCTGTCGCAGCACCTCCACCGGCGTGGCCCCCGCGAAGGGCGGATGGCCTGTCAGCACCTCGTACAACACCGCCCCCAGTCCGTAGACGTCCGAGACGGTGGTCACTTCGCCCGGGCGGCCCGCGGCCTGTTCGGGTGACATGTACGCGGGACTGCCGAGCACCGCCTGAGTCCCCGTCATTCCCGCCGGCTCGCCCGCCAACCGCGCCAACCCGAAGTCCGTGACGTGCGGCTCCCCGCCCTCGTCGCACAGAATGTTGCCCGGTTTCAGGTCCCGATGAAGCACCCCGCGTTCGTGGGCGTGCGCCACCGCCCTCGCCACCTTGGCCATCAACGCCGCGGCCTGCCGCCCCGCGAAACGCCCCGCACGCAACCGGTCCGCCAGACTCCCCCCCGCCACCCACTTCAGGCACAGATAATGCCGGCCCGCGTGCTCGCCGAACTCGTGCACCGGAACGATGTGGGCATGCTCCAACCGCGCCACCGCCGCGGCCTCGACGTGGAACCGGCTCACCGCCTCGCGGGATGCGAACGCGCCTGCCCCGATCATCTTCAACGCCACGACCCGGCGCAGGTTCGGCTGTCGCGCCCGGTACACCACCCCCATCCCGCCCCGCGCCACCTCCTCCAAAAGTTCGTATTCCCCGAACTGCCGCGGCACGGGCCCCGACCCCGGCACCGGCCCCGGCATCGACCCGCCCCCCGCTCCGCCGTCCTCCCCGTCCCGGGTCCCGCCCGCCGACAGGCCCACGCTCAACAAACAGGCCGGGCACGCGCCCGATGGGGCGTCATCGACGATCCGCGCGCCGCACTTGGAACAGATTCTGGATGGTGTCGTCATGCTTGCTCCACCCACCTCAAACGGAATCCGGCAGCCAAGGTAACCCGGAACCGCGCGCCACCCGCGTCACCGCCGCAACGCCTCCGCCAACTCCCTTAGTTCCGCCTCGCCATCCCGCTCGTCCGCCACCGTCGACGACACCACGGACCGCAGGATCTCCCGCAACCGGCGACGGGCGCGTTGCACCGCCATCTTCACCGCACCTTCGGTGGCCCCCAGGTCCCGGGCGATGACCGCGTAGCACTCCTCCCGGTCCTCCCCCGCCACGCACGCCTGCAACCGCTCGAACCAACCCGCCCGCCCCGCCAGCGCGAACTCCTCGCGCAACCGCTCCAACCCCTCCTCCAACACGGTCCAAGCCCAACGCCGCTCGAACAGGCGGTCCGGGCTTTCCGTGTCCGCCGGTTCCCTCAGGTACCTCCCCTCCGCGTCCTGCTCGTCCAGGGACACGGGCAACCGGCCTCCGCCCCGCTTCAACGCGCGGGCCCGATCCCGCTCGTCCGCCAGGAAATGCCGCAACGCCGCCAACAGGAACCACCGGAACCGGCCCCGCGGCGCTTCGAACGACGTCAATGCCTCCCGCTCGAGCAGCCGCGCGAAAAAGCCCTGGGCAAGGTCCTGGGCCTCGTCGGCGCCGCAACCCCGACGCCGGATCCAGGCGTAGACCGGGTACCAATAACGCCGGCACAAGGTCTCCAGCGCCGCCGCGCCCGCCGTCGAACCCTCCCCCGCCGCGGCCAGGACCACGCTCCATTGGGTCGTGACGAATGCCCCGCGCCCGGCGTGCCGTGCGCGCGTCGCCTCCGATGCAACCGAGGGCGTGCTCATCGACACAACTCTCCCCATCCGCCCCCATTGCGC
>CAZSOV010000238.1:0-12639 GCA_964608505.1 uncultured Verrucomicrobiota bacterium | reverse complement strand
TGAGGCAGAAGGTAAGGATGCGAACCTCGCAGAACTCCTCGGCCTCGCGGAGGAGTTGGACGAAATGCTCCTTCTCCACGGCGCCGAAGATGAAGCGGCGATCCACCACGCGGGACACGCAGTGATAGACGGCGGCGGGATGATCGGGTGGCGCGAGCAAGCGACCGGTCGGCATGCCCCGAGGTTGGCAAACCACCGCCGTCTCTTCAATTAAAAAATCCCGGTAAGTCATAAGTCATAACACACGACCCGGCAGCCATTGAGTTACAAAAATCCCGGATACAATGCGCGAGGAGAGGTGTTACGACGATGCGCATCCGGAGGAGTCGCGTCCTCGTCGTCGGTCGAGCGCGTGCGTTGTGCGTGGATCGGGGTGGATCGGTTCGCGCGGCTCCGAGGCGGGACGATCCAACCCGCGGTCCACCACCCCGTCGACGGATTGGCTGCCCAGCCGCAACCGGAGCCCGGTACCCACGCGTCAGCGGCGGTCGGGCAGCTTGGGGGAGGTGGTCGTGGGGGAATGGGCGCCGGACGCAGGGGAAGGCGCTTCGGTGGGGATCAGGTCGGCGGAGAATTCGACCCGAGGGAAGCATTCGGGCACGTGGGAGTCCCAGACCCGATGCGGACTGAGCGCCCAACCACCGGAGTCCCGAGCGGGGGGCGCTTCCTTGTACTGATTGAAGCGGGAGAGATCGATTCGCCAGATGTCGCCGGGTTTGGGGGGCAGGGCGCGTCCATCGGTGGCCAGGGGCTTCATGCCGGCCCAGGGAAACGCGAGTTCGACGGTCCATCCGCGATCCCGGTCCCGGTCGTCGTTGATTGTGCCGTCGACAAACACGGCGGTCCGCTTGCCCGGGAAATGCCAGTCGAAATTCCCCAGCCGCCCCCCGCGGGGATGGGTCGTGAAGCCCACGCCGTTGAAGGGGCGGAGGCGCTCGCGCCGGAAATCGGGCTGTTCGGCGAACCCGGCACGTTGCCAGGCCTCCTCCCAGACGAAGAAGACCTCGTACGGGGTGTTGAACGCGTTGACCTCGAATTCGTAGTAGGCATCCGCCCCCGCGATGAACACCTCCACGTCGTTGTCCTCGTAAATCGGGGAATTGACCTCCGTGAACTTCGCGCGGACGAACGGTTCCTCGACGCGGATGCCGAGGTAGAGGCACTTCTCGTCCCAGACGATGATCGCGCGGGTGTCGTGGATTGTCGGTGCACCGGACACGAGATCCACGTAACGGGCGGAGACGGGGGCCAGCTGCCAGACGGCGTCGTCGAGGCGTCCGTCGATGACGGGCGGGGTGGCGGTCCGGAGTGCCCTGTAGCCGACGACATCGGCTTCGGCGCAGGGGATGGGGGAGGGCGGGGCAGCGCCCGGCGAGGGGAGACTCGGGAGTGTCATGATCGCGACGAGGGTCGCGAGGACTGAGCCAAGGGAGGTCCCGGCTGGGGGGGGCGGGACCGTAGGCGGATTCGGGGGAAAAGAGCTGATCATGAATCGGAGGGGTTTCCGGGAAGGCGGTGCCAAGCTGCCTTGCGTCGAGGCGGGGAAGGAAAAGACGGACGGGAGGAGCGAGCGGCGGGGGGGCGGGCGATCAGGGCTTGGGCAGGGCCTCGAGCTTCCGGGTGATTTCGGGTTTGGGCTCGATTTCCAGGGCCTTCTTCCAAGCGGCGCGGGCCTCGTCGGATTTGCCGAGGCGCAGATAGATGTCGCCGAGGTGATCGTACAGGGTGACGTCGGGTTCCTTGGCGAGCTCGACGGCGCGGATCTGGTAGGGGAGGGCTTCCTCGGTCCGGTTCATCTGGTGGAGGACCCAGGCGAGGCTGTCGAGGAAAGCCTCGTTGTCGGGTTCGAGTTCGACGGCCTTGCGGATGAGTTCGTGGGCGCGGGGGAGGTTGAGTTCCTGTTCGGCCCACATGTAGCCGAGGTAGTTTAGGGCCTCGGCGAAGTCGGGTTTGAGCTCGATGGACTTTTCGAACTGCACCGAGGCGTCGTCAAAGCGTTTGGCCCGTTCGTAGGCGATGCCGGACTGGAAATAGAAACCGGCGGTCAACTGCTCCGGGTCGGTCGCGCCGGCGATCACCTCGGCGGCGGTGAAGTGCTTGATCGCGTCCTCGGGGCGTTTCAGGTCGGTGAGGGCGGCGGCGGAATAGTATTCGAGGTGAAAGGAGCTCCGGAATTTGGCGCGGGCGCGATCCAGCACGCCCAGGGCGTCCTGGGGCCGGCGGTAGCTCAGGTGGGCGAGGGCGAGATCGAGGTGGATGGCTTCGTTGTCGGGGCGGAGGACGAGGACGCGGTTGAAGGCGGCGACGGCTTCCTCGTAATGCTTGGCCTCGAGTGCGAGCACGCCGAGGTAGTAGTGGGGCAGCGGGTTGGAGGGCTGGCGGAGCGACAGCGCGCGGAACTGTTCGGCGGCCTGCGCCTTGTCGTCGGTGCGCAGGTAGATTTCCGCCAGCCGTTCCCGCAGACCGGGCATGTCCGGGTGCGTTTCGAGCAGTTTCTGGTAGAACGGGAGGGATTTGGCGCCCTCGCCGAAGAGTTGGTAAAGATCGGCGAGGCGCAGGAGATCGGCTGGGCGGTCCGGGTTCCGCGCGGCCGTACGGTCCAGCAATCCGAGCACGCGGGGACGGAGGTCGCCGATGGCGGGGTCCTTGAGTTGGTGCAGCGTGCCCAGGGCGGTGGCCAGCACGAGCAGGAACCCGCTGTCGACTTCGGGCTGCCTGGAGGCTTCCTCGAGGACGGCGACGGCATCGACGATCTGGCCGCCTTCGAGGTAGATCTGTGCGAGGTTTTGGTAGCCGCCGAGATTCCTGGGCGTGCGACGGATGGCTTCCTGGTTGGCGGCGATGGCCGCGGTGGGGTTGCCGGAGAGCCGATGCACGGTGCCCAGCCAGGCCCAGACGAGGCCGGACGCGGCGGGGCGGGCGGCGGCCTTCTCGAGGAGCGGCTTGGCTTCGGAGAACCGCTTGAGCTCGACCAGCTTGGAGATGACGTCGAGGAGGAGTTCCTCGTTGGCCGGATCGTTCTCGATGGCGACGCGGTAGTGGGCGAGGGCGGCTTCCGGGTCGGACGCGAGTTCCTCCACCAAACCGGCCGCGAAGCGGGCATGAGCTTCGGCCTGACGCTCCTCGTCCGCGTTCAATTCGAGGCGGGAAGGGTCGAGAGACTGGCCGGGGCGCAGGACCTGGGGTCGTGGGGTGCCGGGGGGTGTGGAAGATGAAGACGCGGTACGACAGCCGAGGCCGGGCGCGAGGGCGAGGACGACGGCGAGTAGTGGCGAGACGAAAAAGCTGCCGAATCCCCGGCGGCTGGCCGGGGATGAGGCAGGTGCAAAAGGAAGAATGGCCACGGCAACGAGCCCTCCCTCCGGCGCGTGCCCGAAACGGGAACACGCGCCGGAGGAAGAAAACCGGAAGAAGGGATCGCGGAGTGGCGGCGTGGGTTCCGTACGGCTTGGAAAAGTCCCGTAGGGACCACGCGACGCAACTCCCGGCTACTTCTGCCAGGTGCGCTTCTTGTGGCGATTGGCGCGCAGCTTCTTGCGGCGCTTGTGCTTGTTGATTTTCGCCTTCCGACGTTTTTTCAGCGATCCCATACGGTCAATTTCTCCAACGCTCTTGGTCCGTTTCGCGCCCGGTCAGAGCACGATTTTGTTGAGCGGATACTCGATGATTCCTTCCGCGCCGGCGGCCTTCAATTGCGGGATGATTTCCCGCACGACCCGCTCGTCGAGGATGGTTTCGACCGCCACCCAGCCGTCTTGGCTCAGCGACGAGACGGTTGGATTACGCAAGGCGGGCAAGGTTTGCAACACCTTTGGCAGATTGTTCGACGAGACATTGAGCTTGAGACCCACCTTGGCTTCGGCCTCGATGGCCCCGCGGAGCAGCAGGGAGAGGGTCTCGACCTTCTGTCTTTTCCAGGCGTCCTTCCACGCTTCGCGGTTGCAGACCAGCCGCGGCGTCGAGACCAGCAGGGTGTCCACGATCCGCAGCCGGTTGGCCCGGAGCGACGAGCCGGTCTCGGTCACCTCGACGATGGCGTCGACCAGTTCGTGGGCCTTCACCTCGGTGGCGCCCCACGAGAACTCGACCTCGGCCTTGACCCCGTGTTTGCGGAGGTATTTCCGGGTGAGGTTCACGACTTCGGTGGCGATGCGCTTTCCCTGCAGGTCCTTCGGGCCGCGGATCGGGGACTCCTCCGGCACGGCCAGCACCCAGCGGGTCGGCTGGCGGCTGACCTTGCTGAACATGAACTCGCCGACCTCGTGGACCTTGGAGCCATTTTCGACGATCCAGTCGTGACCGGTGATCCCGGCATCCAAGTAGCCGTGTTCCACGTACCGGCTGATCTCCTGCGCGCGGATGAGGCGGATCTGCAGTTCCGGGTCGTCGACGTACGGCACGTAGGAACGGCTGGTGACCTGAACGTTCCAGCCGGCGCGGGCCAGTTTCTCGAGGGTGGCGTCTTGCAGGCTGCCCTTGGGCAGGCCGAGACGAAGGACGGGCGTCGTTTTGCTCATGGGATGGAAGAAAAGGCGGGGTCAACCCGGAGAGAGTCCGGGGAAGCCGATAACGGTGCGGCCCTCGACCCGGATCTGGCCTTGGGCGAGCGCGGCGACGGCGGCGGGGTAGAGGCGGCGTTCGGCCACCTGGATGCGTTCGTGCAGCGTGGCGGGGGTGTCGCCATCGAGGACGGGAACCGGTGCCTGGCCGATGATGGGGCCGCTGTCGATGCCTTCGTCGACGAAGTGCACGGTACAACCCGCGACCTTGACGCCGTAATCGAGCGCCTGTTTCCACGCCTCGAGGCCGGAGAAGGCCGGGAGGAGGGAAGGGTGGATGTTGACCACCCGCTGGGGGAACGCGCGGAGGAAGGGGCCCTTCAGGATGCGCATGAACCCGGCGAGCACCACCAGGTCGACCCGCGCCGCCTGCAGGTGGGCGAGGTACGACGCCTCCGCCTCCTCGTCGAGCTTGGTCCGGAAGCGTCCCGGTGCCAGGTAGTGGGCCGGCAGACCGCGTTCCGAGGCCCGGACCAGGATGCCGGCGTCGGGAACGTCGGCGAGGACGACCGCGATCCGGGCGGGAACGGTCCCGTCGGCGCAGGCATCGGCGAGGGCCACGAAGTTGGAGCCTTTGCCGGAGCCGAGGATGCCGAGGCGGTATCGGTATGACGGCGGATTCTGCAAGGCCCGATGGCGTACCAAAGGTATCCGGCCAAACAAAGGAGAAAGCCGCCGCAAGGAACGGGCGGGCGGGCCCGGGGCGAAGGAAGCCGGCGAACGGAGAGAAGCCGGCGACTCGGCCCGCCGTCGCGCAGACGCTATGGCGGGGAGCCAGTCGCCAGCCCCAAACCGCGGTTCCGCAACGGGCTGGGCGTCGGCCCCGGGGGCGGGCCCGGGGCGGGCGCGTTCAGTAGGCGGAGGAGTTCCGGAGGCCGCGGAAGGTCAGCACGCCCTGGGCTGGAGGGGGTGCCCGGACCCGCCGGGCAGGGGGTCGGAGCGCGGCGGGTTTTGTTCGCGCCAGGCCCGTCTCCGGGGAGCCATGTGGTGGGAAAAGGGAGGGTCGAGCCTCGGTCCCGCGCGTCGAATTTGGCAATCTCCTCATTGCGGTACCGGGGGGCGTGGTGTAGAAGCGCGCACTTCGCGTTCATGGGCAAGGCACTGATCATCGCAGAGAAACCCTCCGTCGCCGCCGACATCGCGCGGGCGTTGGGCGGTTTCAAGAGGCAGGACGACCACTTCGAGGGCGAGCAGCACGTCATCTCGTCGGCGGTCGGGCATTTGCTGGAATTGTCGGTTCCGGAGGAGTTCGAGGTGCAGCGGGGGAAATGGACGTTCAACGCCCTGCCGCATCTGCCGCCCCGCTTCGCGCTGGCGCCCATCGAGAAGAACGAGAACCGGCTGAAGGCGCTGGCGAAACTGATCAAGCGCAAGGATGTCGACAGCCTGATCAACGCCTGCGACGCCGGGCGGGAGGGGGAGCTGATTTTCCGCAACATCGTCGCCTACACCGGCGCGAAGCAGCCGGTCAAACGGCTCTGGCTCCAGTCGATGACGCCGACGGCGATCCGGGACGGGTTCGACCGTTTGCGGACGGATGCGGATTTGATGCCGTTGTCGGACGCGTCGCGGTGCCGGGCGGAGGCGGACTGGCTGGTGGGGATCAACGGGACGCGGGCGATGACCGCGTTCAACAACAAGTCAGGGGGGTTCAACAAGACCCCGGTGGGCCGGGTGCAGACGCCGACGCTGGCCATCGTGGTGGAGCGGGAGCAGAAGATCCGGGCGTTCGTGGTGCGGGACTACTGGGAGGTCATCGGGTCGTTCGGGGCCGAGGCGGGGGGGTACCAGGGGCGCTGGTTCGACGAGCGCTTCCAGAAGGGGGACGGGAAGGATCCGGATCCGGACCTGAAGCCGGAACGGATCTGGGACGAGGCGAAGGCGACGGCGCTGCGGGCGAAGTGCCTGGGCAAGCCGGGAGTGGTGACGGAGGAGAGCAAACCGACGACCCAGTTGTCGCCGCTGTTGTTCGACCTGACGTCCCTGCAACGGGAGGCGAACGGGCGGTTCGGGTTCAGTGCCAAGACCACGCTGTCCATCGCCCAGGCGCTGTACGAGAAGCACAAGGTGCTCACCTATCCGCGTACCGATTCGCGGCATCTGCCGGAGGATTATCCGGCGACGGTGCGGAAGACGCTGGAGGTGTTGGGCGGGAGCGGCGCGTACGGGCCGTTCGCGACGCGGATCACGCGGGAGGACTGGGTGCGGCCGGGCAACCGGCGGGTGTTCAACAACGCGAAGGTTTCGGATCACTTCGCCATCATCCCCACGCCGGAGCCGCCCAAGCACCTGAGCGAGGTCGAGCAGAAGATCTATGACCTGGTGACCCGGCGGTTCCTGGCCGTGTTCTACCCGGCCGCGGAGTTCCAGGAGACGATCCGGATCACACGCGTCGAGGGCGAGCCGTTCAAGAGCGTGGGCAAGGTCCTCGTGCGTGCGGGGTGGCTTGAGATCTACGGGAAGGAAGTGCTTGGCGAGGGCGAGGCGCCGGTCCTTTCGCCGATCCGCGCGGGGGAGATCGTGCGGACGGAGGAGGTCGAGGTGCGGCCCAGCCAGACGCGCCCCCCGGCCCGGTACAACGAAGCAACGCTGCTGTCGGCGATGGAGGGGGCGGGGAAGCTCATCGAGGACGACGAGTTGCGGGAGGCGATGGCGGAGAAGGGGCTCGGGACGCCGGCGACGCGCGCGCAGATCATCGAGGGCCTGATCGAGGACCATTATCTCACGCGGCAGGGCAAGGAGCTGGTGCCGACGGCGAAGGCGTTTTCCCTGATGGTCCTGCTGAACGGGCTCGGCGTGGAGACCCTCACCAAGCCCGAGCTCACCGGGGAATGGGAGCACAAGCTCAAGCAGATGGAACGCGGCCAGCTGCGCCGGGATTCCTTCATGCACGAGATCCGGGCAATGACGGAGGACATCGTCGCCCGGACCAAGAGCTACGAACTGGACACGATTCCCGGCGATTTCGGGAGGTTGACCGTGCCGTGTCCGCGCTGCGGCGGCGAGGTGCACGAGAACTACAAGACGTTCCAGTGCCAGAAATGCGACTGGGCCCTCTACAAGATCATCCTGGGTCGGCAGTTCGAGCCGGAGGAGGTCGAGGAACTTATTCGTTCCGGCAAGGTGGGGCCGCTCCGCGGGTTTCGAAGCAAGCTGGGGCGCCCGTTCGACGCGATGATGAAGCTGGGTCCGGGGCCCGAGTTCAAGACGGGCTTCGATTTCGGCAACGGCACCGGTCCGGAGGGGGACGGTGGCGGCGAGGGCGCCCAGGCGGCGCCGGATTTCACCGGTCAGACCCCGCTGGGGCGCTGTCCCAAGTGCCAGTCCGGCGTGTTCGATGCCGGGATGCGGTATGTCTGCGAGAAATCGGTGGGCGCGGCCAAGACGTGCGCCTTCTCGTCGTCGAAGATCATCCTGCAGCAGCAGGTCGAGCCGCCCCAGATGCAGAAGCTGCTGGCCGAGGGCAAGACCGAGCTCCTGAAGGGTTTCGTGTCGAACAAGACGGGCCGCAAGTTCGAGGCCTTCCTCGTCGTCAAGGAGGGCAAGGTCGGCTTCGAGTTCGCGCCCCGGGAAGCCAAACCCAAGGCGGCGCGTGCCCGGAAATCGTCCGAACCGGCGCCGAAGATCGACCTCACGGGCCTCGAGGCCATCGGTTCCTGTCCGCTCTGCCAGGGCCGGGTGTTCGAGGCCGCGGAGAACTACCTGTGCGAGAACACGCAGCGCGACGCGAAGCCCTGCAAGTTCAAGTCGGCCCGCCTGATCCTCGAGCAGCCGCTCGAACGCGAGCAGATGGTCAAGCTGCTGCGGGAAGGCCGGACGGATCTGCTTTCGAACTTCATCTCGCGCAAAAGCGGGAAGGCCTTCGCGGCGTTCCTCGTGCTCGGCGAGAAGGGGAAGATCAACTTCGAGTTCCCGGAACGGTAGCGCGTCGACGCGCAGGTGGGGGGCGTGAGGGCCATGGCCATGGCCAGGGTCGCTTGGCGCCCGCGACGACCTCGTCGCGGGGGCGCCGGGAGAGCGGACCGGGCCGGTGGGGTCCGGTGGGGTCCGGTGAAGCCGGCGACTCGGCCCGCCGTCGCGCAGACGCTATGGCGGGGAGCCAGTCGCAGGCCCCGCGTCGCCGTTGGGCACCGGACTTGATCGATGGCCCGGGGCGCGTGCGCCGGGCCCGTCGCTGCCGGTCCCGGGACGGTTCAGCAGTCCCGCCAGGCCGTGAAGTTCTGCAGCTGCAACTCGGTCTTGCCGGGACGCCAGTCCACCCACGTCAGGCTCGCGTAGTCGATCTCGAGGTGGGTCATCTTGTGGAGGGGCAGGTCGAGGAGGATCGACAGCGCCATCCGGATCACGCCTCCGTGACACGCGACGGCCACCGTCCTGCCCCCCTGCTCCGCCGCGATCCGTTTCAGGACCCCGTCGACGCGCCTGCGAAACAGCTCCTCGGGTTCGGCTTCCGGCATCGTGCCCCGTTCGAGATGGTCCAGCCAGTCGAAGGCCGTGACTCCGAACCGTTCCTGGATCTGGTGCCAGCGCAGGCCCGTCCAGGCCCCGAAATCCACCTCGCGCAGTCCGGGATCGACAAGGGGCTGCAGCGGGACGCGGGCGAGGAGGGGTTCCAGGGTCCGCTGCACCCGTTTCATCGGGCTGGCATAGATCGCGTCGAGCGGGAACTTGCGCGCCACATACGCCGCGAGTGCCGCCGCCTGTTCCCGGCCCAACGGCGAGATCTCCATGTCGATCCGGCCGCCGAAGACGCGGTGGTAGGCTTCCTCGACTTCGGCGTGGCGCAGCAGCAGGAGTCGGGTGGTGTCCGTAGGGGGCGTCGTGCTCATGGGAGGCGGGGAATCACGGGGACGGACGGTCGCGGGATGCCCGTCGCGGCTCGCGGGGATTCCACGTCGGACCTTCGCTTCACGGGAGGGTGGTTCGAACGACCTCAGTTCGGACCGAGGGCGAGGGCCGCGTTCTGCAGGGCGGCCAGGCGCTCGATGCCGTCCCGTCCCAGGGCCAGCATCGCGTTGAGTTCGTCGGGGGAGAACGTCGATTCCTCGCCCGATCCCTGGAGTTCGATGTACCGACCGCTGGCGGTCATGACGAGGTTCAGGTCCACGGCGGCTCCGGCGTCCTCGACGTAGCAGAGATCGAGCAACGGGCGCCCGTCCACGATACCGACGCTGACCGCCGCGACCTGCTCGACCACCGGTTGGACGGTCAGGCGTCCCTCGCGGAGAAGTTTGCGCATGGCCAGGTTCAACGCCACCCAGGTCCCGGTGATGGCCGCCGTCCGGGTGCCGCCATCCGCCTGCAGGACGTCGCAATCGATCCAGAGCGTGCGCGTGCCGAGCTTCGTGAGATCCACCGCGGCCCGCAGCGACCGTCCGATCAGCCGCTGGATTTCGCTGGAGCGCCCGTCGAGCCGGCCCTTGGTGATGTCCCGCGGCTTCCGGTCGGTGGTCGAGTACGGGAGCATCGAGTATTCCGCGGTGATCCAGCCGCCGACCACGCCCTGTTCCTTCATCCAGCGCGGCACGACGTCCTCCACGGTGACGGCGCAGATCACCCGCGTGTTGCCCCAGTGCACCAGGGTGGATCCCGCCGCGTGGGGCGCGATGCCGTTTTCGAAGCGGATGGAGCGCAGGTCGGTCGGGGTGCGCCCGTCGGAACGGAGTTCGGAGGAGATCGGTGACGTCATCGTTTCCCGGGCTCGCTCCCTGGCGGCGCGGCGCGGGAGGAACAGTCTACCGGGGGCGCACCCGGGGTAGAAGCGCGTTTTCCCCCGAGCACGATGCCCGGGCTCGGCTCAGGGACGCCGGGCCAGCCATCCCTGGCTCTTCAGCCAGGCCCCCGCCACGTCGGTCCAGGCGGTGACCGGCACGTCCGTCCGGCGCAGTCCGTACCCGTGTCCGCCCTTCGGATGGAGATGCAGCTCGAACGGCACCTTCGCGCGGTGCAGGGCGCGCGTGTAGACGAAGGCGTTCTCCACCCGCACCGGGTCGTCCTGGGTCATGACGACGAAGGCGGGCGGCGTCTTGTCGTCCACCTTGATCTCGGGCGAAAGACGGTCGGCGTCCCCCTCGACCGCCAGATACGCGGGGTAGACCAGGACGGTGAAATCCGGACGGCCCCCCGCGTCGTCCGCGGCATCCTGGCGGGGATAGGTCAACTCCGGGTTCGTCGAGAGCGCCGCGGAGAGATGGCCGCCGGCCGAGAAGCCCAAAACCCCGATGCGTTTCGGGTCCAGGTTCCATTCCCCCGCCCGGTGGCGGAGAAGGCGGAGCGCGCGTTGGGCATCCTGGAGCGGGGCGGCTTGTTTCTCGAGTCCGGTCCGGCGAGGCACCCGGTACTTCAGGACCACGCCGGTGACGCCGAGTTGGTTCAGCCACTCGCAGACCTCGGTTCCCTCCAGATCGAGCGCGAGGATGTTGTACGCGCCCCCCGGACAGACCAGCACCGCGGCGCCCGTGTCCCGGTCCGGGGGCGGGCGATGGATCGTCATCGTCGGTTTGGTCACGTTGCCCAGGCGAATCAGCCGCCGACCCGCGACCAGTCCGTCCGACGGCTTGGTGAGGTCGGCTTCGGGGCTCGAGGCCGGGGTCTCGCCGGGCACGGCCCCGGGCCAGAGTTCGATCGCGGGCGGGGGGGTGGTCTCGGCGAGGGTCACGGGGGCGGTGACGGGCAGGAGGAGGGCGGCGGCGAGGACCAGCAGGAGGGTTGGGAATGGCGCGGCAGCGCGGGGCGAGGGCATGGCCCGAGCCAACCACGAAGCCGCCGCGCCATCAATCGCGCGCGCGAAACCCTGCCGCGGGGGCAGGGCCATGGACCCGATCCGGTTCGCAACCGTGATTGGAAACCGGGATGCGGGGCTTTACTTCGTCCCGGACCGTTTCGCGGACCACTGGATCGTGACCGGATTGCCGCCGAACTCGGTCGTGGCGTCGCCGGCGAGCTTGCCGCCGCTCGCCTGTCCGCTCAGGGAATACGTCATCGGGCCGCCTTCCGGACGGTCGCGTTTCATCGTCCAGGACACCCGATCACCGGCGACCTTGCCGTCGAGGATCTCGATGGACCGTCCATCGGGACGTCCGACCTTGCCCGTCAGTTGGCCGCCGTTCTGCTTGAGGGTGAGCGGCAGTTCGACGGGTTCCTGGTTCGGGCCGGGAACGGTGATGACCCATTCGCCGGAAAGATCGGGGCCGGCGGCGGCGCCGTCCGCGGTCACCGGCGTATCGCCGAGAATCGAAGCGAGACGCGTTTCGAGGGTCTCGGCCCAGATGCCGTAGGCCTTGGGCGAGAGATGCAGGTAATCGGGCATCAGATCCCGCGGAATGGTGCCGTCGGAGGCGAGGAACCGGTGGCCGAAATCGATCCAGAACACGGACTTCTCGTCGGCGAGCTTCTGCACGATCTGGTTGACCTGGAGCACCTTTCCGCGCTGCGGGGAGGGGTTTTCGCTGCGCGGGAAGATGGGCAGGAGGAGGACCTTCGTGTCGGGCAGGCGCTCGCGAAGCTTCCGGACGATGGCGGCGATGCCGTCGGCGATCTGCTCGACGGTGTTGTCCTCGCCGTTGGAATTGTTGGTCCCGATCATGACCACCGCGGCCTTGGGTTTGAGGCCGTCGAGGTTCCCGTGATCGAGGCGCCAGAGCACGTGCTGGGTGCGGTCGCCGCCGATGCCGAGATTGATCGCGTTCCGGTGGGCGTAGTAACGGGCCCAGACCGCCTTGCCCTCGCCCTCCCAACCCTGCGTGATGGAGTCGCCGATGAAGAGGACCTGCGCTTTCTGGGCCAGGGCCACCACGTTGGAGTTCATGCCGCCGTGCCGCTTCTGCCACCACTCGTCCGGGCGGGGCGCGGGTTCCACGGCGGAATGCCCGAGGGCGTTGAAGGTGAGGGCGGCGCAGGCGAGTCCGGCGAGGCCGGCGCGACGGGACAAGAGGACGAGCTGGTTCATGAGTGGCACGTTCGGTGTCCGGCGATCACACGACACCGCCGGACGGAGCGCAAGACCGCTTGCGGCAGCCCAGGGCCGGCGCGTTGACTCAAATTAAATGACACCGAGGGGGTGGACGCCCGGAGGGCGTCC
>CAZSOV010000237.1:0-12753 GCA_964608505.1 uncultured Verrucomicrobiota bacterium | reverse complement strand
CGAAGGGGGAGTTGCCGCTGGGCGAGTATGTGCGGTGTCGGGTGCGGTACTTCTGCGACGGGGCGGCGTTGGGGAGCCGGGAGTTCGTGGAGGGGATTTTCCGGCAACACCGGGAGAAGTTCGGGAGGAAGCGGAAGGACGGGGCGCGGCGGATGAAGGGGGTGGAGGCGGGGGACCTGTTCACGCTGCGCGATCTGCGGAAGGGTCTGTTCGGTTAGGCAACCTGGCCCATTCAACGCCGCCGGGGCAGCCACCGCGGATGATCGGCCCCCTGCCCGTTCTCGCCCCGGTTTAATTCCATTGGATTCCGCCCGTCGGCATCCATGACCCACAACGCCGGTGATCCGCCGGTGTCCACCCGGCAGAAGGCGACCTGACGTCCGACCGGCGACTCGGATGCCCGGAAATCCCACACCCCCTCGCCCGGACGCGTCAGCCAGGTCGCGGCACCGGTCCCCGGATGGAGCCGGCAGATCGCCGTGCCGCCGCGGGCCAGCTCCGGCTTGAATTCCCGATTGAAATGGTCGAGGTCCGGGCGCGCCGCCTGGTACTCCCAGGCCACCCGGGCCTCGGGCGATCGCCGGGGGAACAACAGGGCACCGTCCAGGGTCCAGGTCACCACGTTCGAGCCGCCGCCACGATTCTCCTTGGGACCGTAGGTGGCCCCGAACCACATCGCCTGACCGCTCGTCAACGCACGCAGTTCGCGACCGTCGGGACGGCACAAATAGACGTCCGACCAGTCGTGACCGGGATCCGTCCTGAAGCGGCAGCCCTGGAACGCCAGCCACTCGCCGTCCGGCGACCACGCCGGCGCGAAATACAAAAGGTCCCCGTGCGCCGCCACCAAACGACGCTGCGACCCATCCGTCGCGCTGGTCCAGATCTGATACCCCTGCGGACTCGCCAGGTGATAGGCGACGCGCCGTCCGTCCGGGCTCAGGCTCAATCCATATGGCAGCCCCTCCCCGGCCTTCGTGAATTCCACCGCCCCGGTGCCGTCGAGGTTCATCCGGTAGATCTGGCCCACGCGGTCCTTCACCACCTGCACCAGCAACTGGTGGTCGCCCAGCAGCAACTGCGGCGTGTAGAAGACCGCCCGGCGTTCCCGCGTCGCGATCTCCTCCAGACCGCCCGTCTCGAGGTCATGGATCCAGAGGTGCGTCGGCGTTCGCGTGTAATACTCCTCGAACGGGCGTCCGGGCCCGTCGCGACGCGGCTCCATGCTCAGCATCAGCACCCGCCGTCCGTCCGAAAAGAACCCGCCCGGCTGCCACGTCGCCTGGTTCGGCACCGTGAACTCCAGGGCCCGCAACCCGGTGCCGTCCGCGCCGATGACCCAAGTCCGACCGCGCGACACGAAAAACAGGCGGGCAACGTCGCGGGGTCGGCCCGCCGCCCCGCCGTGGCGACAGGAGATACCCGCCGCGAGGGCCGCCGGGAGGATCGAAGCGCGCCGGAGCCAGTCACGACGGGAGGCGGGGAACATGGTCCGGGGAGACTACCGGGCGGTGGCGCACCGGACCAGCCCGCCGTCTCCGGGTCCGCCGGCCACGTCAAGCCAGCGCGCGCAGGTAATCCCGGGACCTGCCGAGCGCCGCGGTCATGGCCTCCGGCTCGACGTGCCCGTGCATGAACGGATTGACGTACCACGGGTACCGGATCTCGCGAAGCGCCGCGAGCCAGGGAGCGCAATCCGTCGGCCCCAGCCCGGGCAACTGCTGCTGGTCCGGCGCGTTCTGCCAGGCGTAGAAGAACAACAACTGCGGGCCTGCGATCCGGATCGCCTCGGGGACGGAGGCACCCAGGGCCTGGAGATGATACGGCGCCAGCGCGATCCCGACCCGCCGGTACGGGTTCAGGTCGGCGAAGGCCTTGAACGAATCGAGGCCATCGAGCAAGGCGTGCCCGTGGTTCTCGATGGCCAACCACGACTCGTGTTGGTCCGCCAGATCGGCGAGCGGGGCCAGCGAGGCCAGGAACGCCTTCATGCGCGGCACCAGTTCCGCGGGCGGACACGGACCCGCGCTGCCCTGGACGGCGACGCCGCCTCCCGCCTTGCCCAGCAATTCCGCGTACTTCGCGTATCCCCCGACGTACGTCGAAAAGGCGTACAGCCGGAGCCGGTGTTTCCCGAGCACCTCCTGCAAGCCCTCGGGACCGAGGCGGTTCAGGACATCATCCAGGTGCGGGCACCGATCGTAGGCGCACCAGATGTCGATGGCCTCGAAGCCCAGTGCGGCGATCCGGGCACAGGCCTGCTCGACGGGCAGATCCTTGAAGTGGACGGACGAGGTCGAAAGCCGCATGCGCCTGGCGGGCCCGGGCGGCAGCGGGCGTCCGGACGTGCAACCCGCGGTCGCGACCGCCCCGGCGGCGATTTCGAGGAACCGGCGTCGATTCAGCATGAGCGTGTCTCCAGGTGGCCGGGCCGAACTCCCGCCGAAGTCCGTGGCGATGGGGATGGGGATGGGGGATGCGTGGTGCCCGGCGGATGGGTGGTCGCGTGATCGTGATCAGACGATTCCGGTTTGTCCGGGGACCGGCAGGGGGTAGTGGCCGCTGGCATCGGCCTGCACGGGAGCCGGGCCCTCCAGGCTCGAGATACCCTCGAGGCCCGGGGCAAGTTCGACGTTCGACGCGAGGGCCGCGTCCCAGGTGAGTTCCTTGCCGCACTCGATGGCCATGCGGCCGAGGATGCCGACCATGGCCGCCTTGGCGCAGCGCTCGGCCTCGTTGTAGGGCTCGTTGTTGCGGATGGCATGGACGAGCAGGTCCCATTCCTCCTGGTAGGAGTTGTGGGCCGGCCCCTTCCACTGCCAGATCACGTTCTCGGTGGAGAGCTTGTGACTCTTGAAGAGGCGCGGCTTCGAGATGCCCTCGCCGAGCTCCGCCGCGCCCTTCGTGCCGTGGATCACGCAACCCCAGTAATCATGGCACTGGTTCATGTGCCGACCCTGGGCGACCAACCGCGTGCCGTCCGCGAACGAATATTCGGCCATGTATTGGTCGAACAGCTGGTCCGCCTCCTTGCGCACGCGCCGCGCCCCCTGACCCTGGGCGGACGCCGGCCACTCGCCCTTCACCATGCACGCGACGTCCAGGTTGTGGATGAGCCAGTCCAGGAGGAAACTCCCGTTCACCCAGGTGAAGTTCGAGTAGTTCCGGATCTGGTGGGCCAATTCGCTTTCGCCCGGCTGCCGCGCCGAGAATCCCACCGAGCCGTGCATCCGGTACGCGTACGCCGTGACGAAATCCCCGATCTGTCCGTCGCGGATGCGTTGCACGGCCTCGAGCAGCGGCTTCGAATGCCGGCTCATCAGCCCGCCCGCGATTTTCAGGTTCTTCTGCTTCGCCGCCTCCCCTGCCCGCATCACCCGCCGCACCCCCGGCGCGTCCACGGCGAACGATTTCTCCATGAACACGTTCACGCCCTTCTCCACCGCGTACTCGAGATGGATCGGACGGAACGCCGGCGGCGTCGTCAACACCGCGATCCCGTCCTTCGGCAGCCGGTCAATCGCCTTCTTGAACGCGTCGAACCCGATGAACTGATGGTCCGGCGGCACCTGCACCTTCTCCGGGTACTGCTTCCGCAGCGTCTCGTAGCTCGTCTTCATCCGGTCCGGGAACACGTCCGCCATCGCCACCAACCGGATGGGACCCGCCGTCGACAAGGCATTGGCCACCGCCCCCGTTCCGCGCCCGCCGCAACCCACGATGGCCACGTCCAGCGTGCCATCGTTCGCCGCGCGTGCCGCGGGTTGAAGGAGGCGGTGCACGGCCACGGACGCGGCGGCGACCGCCGTGCCCGAGCCTGCGAGGAAACCACGTCGATGGGTGCGAGGGGCGTTCATGCGCCGCCCACCCTAGTGCCCCGCGCCCCCGTGTCCTTCGTTTTGGGGCGAGTTGTCCCCCGTGATCACCTCACCGGCCCGCCGCCGCCCAGGCCACCCCGCGCCGGATAAACTCCGCCGCTCCCGGCGTCCGGATCGCCCGCGCGTCGTGACCCAGGGGCGTCTGGAACACCCGCCCCTTCCCGTACGCGTGCACCAGGGCCATCGGGTGGTCCGTGCGCGTCACCTTCGACCGCGCGGTCGCCAGCAGTTCCACCGGCGTGCTCCCGGTCAGGCAGATGTACAACTCGTCGTCCGTCTCGAAGTCCCGCAACCCGCTCGTCACCGGATGATCCGGTTTGACGATCTTCACCGTGAACGGCCCGCGCGGATCGTGGCTGTTCGTCCGGTCCCAGATCCGCCCGGCGAGCCGCTCGTATTCGTCCCATTTCGGAAACGCGCCGCACGCGAAATGCAGCAGGAACAACCCGCCCCCCTCCTGCACGTGACGCCGCAGGTTGTGGCGCGCGGCCTCGTCCGGGTCCGGCTTCTCCCAGTTCATGAAATGCAGCAGGACCACGTCGTACCGCGCCAGGTCCGCCGCTCCCAACCGATAGGGATCCTCCAGCACGTCCACCTTCATGCGCGCATCCAACGCCAGCACCTCCCTCACCGCCGGGGTCGTCGTCTTCCAATCATGGGCGGGATGATCCACGCCGGTCACGATCAACACGCGGATCTCCCGCGCCCGCCCCGCCTCCGCCGCTCCGACCCGGTTCCAATGACTGGCTCCCCACCCGAGCCCGACCAACAGCACCGCCCAACCCAGGGCGGTCAGCACCCGATCGCGCATGGCTTTCACGCCGCCACCCTTTCCGCGCCCAACCCCGCCGTCACGCTTCCCGTGGCGACCCGCTCCCCCTCCCTCCCCATCCCCGGCACGGCGTTCGATGCGGGACGCAGGACCCGGGGTCCGGGTTCCCCGTTCCCGCCATTTTCCTCCTAATATTTATGCTCCCGCCGCGTTATCCCGGTGACGCCGCCCACCGCGCGGCATTGAACGCTCCCCGGCATGGACGACACGCAACCGCATCGCGAATGGGTGGAACTGGCCCTCAACCGCCACGGTCCCGCCCTGACGCGCTACGCCGCGAGCCTTGTTGGCGAGGATGACCTCGCCCGCGACATCGTCCAGGACACCTTTCTCCGCCTTTGCGACATGTCGCCGGAGGAACTCGGGGACCGCCTGCCCGCCTGGCTTTTCACCGTCTGCCGTCATCGTGCCCTCGACCACCTCCGCAAATCCCACCGCATGAAACCGCTCTCCGACGAAGACCTGGAACAACAGGCCAGCCCCCTGCCCTCCCCCGCCGCCGCCGCGGAACAGGACGATGCGCTCGCCGTCGTCCGCCGACTCATGGACGCCCTGCCAGCGAACCAACAGGAGGTTGTCCGACTCAAGTTCCAGGGCGGTCTCAGCTACGAACAGATCAGCCGCGTCACCTCGCTCAGCGTCACCAACGTCGGATTCCTCCTCCACACCGCGCTCAAGACGCTTCGGACCCGCGCCGCGCGCTCCCTCTAACCTCGTCCCGAAACCCTTCGCCCTTCTGCCCGCCATGAAACTCTCCCCCGACGATCCCCGGCTCACCGCCTACGCGCTCCACGAACTCCCGCCGGACGAGGCGGCCCGCCTCGAGTCCGACCTCGAGGCGTGCCCTGAGGCACGTGCCGCGCTCGAGGAAACCCGCGCGCTCGCCACCCTCCTTCAGGAAGGGTTCCAAGCCGAGACCATGTCCAACGCCCCCGCCGGGGTCGCCGACGCCCTCCGGAAACGACTCGCCGCCACGCCCCCGACCACGACCACGACCTTCCCGGACAACGTCCTCCCCATCGCCGCCGTGCGGTTCCGCTGGATGCCCTGGCTCGGCCTTGCCGCGGCGGCCGCCCTCCTGGTCTCCGCCGTCAGCCTCTTCTTTCCCGACCGTGAACCCGCGCTGCGCCTCGCCTCGGCGCCGCCGCCCACGGTCGGGTTCGAAGCCCCGCCGGACGTGCAGCCCGCTCCGGAAGTCCTCCCGCCCGCATCCACCCCGCTTCAAGCCGCGTCCGACCCGTCTGCCGCGGTTCTACCTGCGCCTGCCGCGCGCGAATCCGCACCGGCTCCTTCCGGCCCGATGTCCGACGAGCAGCGCCGGCGATATGGACTTGGTCCGGCGCCGGCCCCCACCGCTCCGGTCCTGGTCGCGCCCCGCGCGGCGCCGGACAACGGCCTGGGCGCCCGTCCGAATTCCGCCCCGGGTTCCTCGTCCGCGCCGTCTGCCGGACCCGCGGTCACCGCGACGTCGGGGGTGAAGATTTCCGCCCATCCCACCCCGGTCCCGAACGATTCGAAGACACCCACCAGCCTCCGTGCGCGGTATGGTTTGTCCGCCGCCGGCGGAGCGTTGCCCGATCCGCAGGTTCAGACCGCCCCCGCCGCGCCGTCCCCGACCCGGCGACCCGTCGCGCTCCAGTTGATGAAACGCAGTTCCGATGCCTCGATGACCCAACTCGCGGAAGTGGATTCCCTCGCCCCGTCCCCCGCCGCGGGCCGAGCCGCGCAGGAATCCCGGCTCCCCAAGGCGCTCGTGGCCGAGGATCCCTACGCCCGCGACGCGAGCCGGCGGCTCTCCTCGCTCGCGACCATTTCCCCCGCCCCGCTGCCGGCACCGCAGCCCGGCATCACGTTCTGGCGCGTCGAACCTCCCGGCCCGTCCGCCAACCCGGGCTACATCGACGTCGGCGAGAATCCCTTCCGCGCCGCGCGCGACGAGCCCCTCTCGACCTTCTCCCTGGATGTCGACACCGGTTCCTACGCCAACCTCCGCCGATTCCTGAACGCGGGCCAATTCCCCCGTCCCGAGGCCGTGCGACTCGAGGAGATGATCAACTACTTCGCCTACGACGCCCCGCCCGCCATGGGGGATCACCCGTTCGCCGTCGGCGCCGAGGTTGCCTCGTGCCCCTGGTCGCCCAACGCCCGCCTGGTCCGCCTGGCGATCAAGGCCCGCGAACTCGCCGGCCCCCGTGCCGCCGGGAACTTCGTCTTCCTCGTGGACGTCTCCGGGTCCATGCAGCCCTCCGAACGGCTGCCCCTGCTGAAACAGGCGCTCAAGGCCCTCGTCCGGCGCCTCGCCCCCTCTGACCGCATCGCCATCGTCACCTACGCCAGCAGCGCCGGCGTGCATCTCCCCAGCACTTCCGGCGAGGACCGCGAGACGATCCTCGCCGCCATCGACCGCCTCCAGTCGGGCGGCTCGACCAACGGCGAGGGCGGCATCCGGTCCGCCTACGACGTCGCCCGCGCCCACTTCATCCCGGGCGGCGTCAACCGCGTCCTGCTCTGCACCGACGGCGACTTCAACGTCGGCGTCTCCGACCAGAACCAGCTCGTCGATCTCATCGCCGACCAGGCCAAGTCCGGGGTCTTCCTCACGACGCTTGGAGTGGGTACGGACAACTTCAAGGACGCCCTCATGCGCCGGCTCGCCGACCGGGGCAACGGCTCCTACCACTACCTGGATTCGTTCGAGGAAGCCCAACGCGTCCTGATCCATCAGATGGACGCCACCTTCGTCACCGTCGCCCGCGACGTGAAGGCCCAGGTCGAGTTCAACCCCGCGAAGGTCGGCGCGTGGCGCCTGCTCGGCTACGAGAAGCGGCTCCTTGCCCATCAGGACTTCAACGACGACAAGAAGGACGCCGGCGAGATCGGCGCCGGCCATGGCGTCACCGTCCTCTACGAGATCCTCCCGCCCGGTGCCGCGACCCCCGCCGGCGTCGATCCCCTGAAATACCAGCGCCCCGCGCCCGCCCCGGCGCCGCCGCGCGAAATCGTCGACAGCCCCGAACTCCTCACCCTCAAGCTGCGCTACCAGAAACCCGAGGGCTCCCGCAGCACGCTCCTCGAATTGCCCGTCGCCGACGACGCCCGGGCCTGGAACCAGGCGAGTGCCGACTTCCGCTTCGCCGCGGCCGTGGCGTCCTTCGGCATGATCCTGCGGCATTCGCCCCACCGGGGTTCCGCGGACTTCGCGTCCGTCCTCGAACTGGCCCGCGGCGCCGTCGGTCGCGACCCCGATGGCTGGCGCGCCGAGTTCCTGTCCCTCGTCCGCAAAGCCCAGGACCTGACCCGCGGCCCGCGGGGCCAGTGAAGGGATCGTCACCGTCGGGGCCGACCGAGAAAACCCGCCGGCCCGGCTTCCCACCGCTCGCGGTGCATGGCCATGCCACCCGAGGGAACCGAGTGTCACCGGGTGGCGACGAGATTGCAGTCGGCGACGATCATGAGCGCCCCTCCCGCTTGGCGGCATCGAGAAGGACGTCCGTCTGGGGAGCGACACCCGCCCGGCGGGTCCCCTACCCCCCGGTTGACACCCCCCCTCGGCTGGCTAGCTTCCCGGCCCATGATGTCATCCCGCGCCTGCACCGCCCTCCTCGCGCTCGCCCTCGCCACACCGGCCCTCGCTTCCGACTGGCCCCATTGGCGCGGCCCCGCCCGCACCGGAATCTCCTCCGAAAAGGGTTGGCAGTCCGAACTGCCCGCCGCCGGGCCCAAGGTCCTGTGGAAGGCCAACGTCGGCATGGGCTTTTCCTCCGTCACCGTCGCCAACGGCCGCGCGTACACCCAGGGCAACAAGGACGATCAGGACACGGTCTATTGCTTCGACGCCGCCACCGGCAAGGAGGTCTGGAAGTTCTCCTACGCCCATCCCCTCGATCCCAAGTACTACGAGGGCGGCACCAGCGCCACCCCCACCGTCGACGGCGACCGCGTCTACACCGTCAGCAAACGCGGCCATGTCCATTGCTTCGACGCCGCCACCGGCGCCGTGAAGTGGAAGAAGCAACTCGCCGAGGAGGTCGGCGACAAGATGCACACCTGGGGCTATGCCGGCTCCGTGCTCGTCGACGGCCCGCGCGCCGTCGTCAACATCGGCACCTACGGCACCGCCCTCGACAAGAACACGGGGGCCGTGCTGTGGAAAACCGGCACCGGCGGTTCCGGCTATTCCTCCCTGCTCCCGGTCGAGCAGGACGGCCAGAAGCTCTACCTCGTTTTCGCCCTCAAGGAACTCGCCGCCATCAAGCCCGATTCGGGCGCCAAGGTCTGGTCGCAGAAGTGGGAGACCGAATACGACGTCAACGCCGCCGACCCCGTGCTCGTCGGTCCGAACCGCGTCTTCATCGCCTCCGGCTACGAACGCGGCTGCGCCCTCGTCGAGATCAAGGGGGGCCAACCCTCCATCGTCTGGGAGAACAAGAACATCCGCAGCCAGATGAACGCCGCGGTCTACCACGAAGGCCACCTGTACGGCATCGACGGCAACGCCGGCAAAGCCCAACTCCGCTGCGTCGAGGCCGCCACCGGCAAGGTGGTCTGGACCTTCAAGGACCCCAACCACGGCGCTCTGACCCTCGCCGACGGCAAACTCATCGTCATCGGCGAGAAGGGCGAACTCTTCATCGGCAAGGCCTCCCCCGAACCCTTCAAACCCAGCGCCCGCGCCCAGGTCGGCGGCGGCAAGTTCTGGACCGTCCCCGTCCTCGCCAACGGTCGCCTCTACATCCGCAGCGCCAAGGGCGACGTCACCTGCCTGGATCTCTCCGGCTCGTAGCAGCCCGCCCTTCCCCCGCGTGCCATGCGCCCCGCCTCGCGGTAGGCCGGGTCCCCCGACCCGGCGTGGTTTCGCCGACCGGCTGAAGGCGCGCTCCGACCGCGCGCCGACCTGATCCGATGCCTGCCACGCCGCTCTGGTCTTGGCCGCTCCTGTTCGCCACCGGGTTCGCGGCGGGGTTCGTCGATTCCATCGCCGGCGGGGGCGGGCTGATCACCGTGCCCGCGCTCCTCGCCACGGGCCTGCCCCCGGCCGAGGCGCTGGCCACGAACAAGCTGCAGGCCACCTTCGGTTCCGGCAGCGCCGCCTGGCAGTATCGCCGCGCCCGCCTCGTCACGCTGCCCGCCGCCTGGCCCGGCATCCTCGCCACCGCCCTCGGTGCCGCGCTCGGCGTCGTCCTCGTCCGCCTCGCCGATCCCGGCCTCCTGCGCCGCCTCATCCCCTTCCTCCTCGCCGCCGCCGCCCTGGTCGTCTGGCTCCGCCCCGCCCTGGGCAGCACGGCCCGCCCGGCCCGCTGGGGAACCCTCCCCTTCCAGCTCGTCTTCGGGCTCGCCCTGGGCTTCTACGACGGCTTTTTCGGTCCCGGGACCGGCACGTTCTGGACCCTCGCCTTCGTCTTCCTCCTCGGCTTCGAACTGCTTCGCGCCACCGCCTGGACGAAGTGGATGAACTTCACCAGCAACGTCGTTTCCCTCGTCGCCTTCGCCCTCGTCACCCGCATCGATTGGATCGCCGGACTGCTCATGGGCGCCGGCCAGTTCCTCGGAGCCCGCACCGGCGCCCGCCTCGCCCTCCGCGGCGGGGCCTCCCTCATCCGCCCCGTCTTCCTCGTCGTCGTCGTCGCCGCCACCGCCAAACTCTTCTATGACGGCTGGCTCAGGTAGTTCTCCCCACGACCCGGCCCCCGCCTCCGCCGAAAGCCTCGCCGGCCTCATCGAGCGCGTCACCTTCCACAACGAGGACACCGGCTTCGCCGTGCTCCGGGTCAAGTCCAGGGGCCATCGCGACCTCGTCACCGTCGTCGGCTCCCTCGCCTCCGTCTCCCCCGGTGAATGGATCCATGCCCAGGGCCGCTGGCTCCAGGATCGCGAGTTCGGACTCCAGTTCCGCGCCGACCTCCTCACCAGCACCGCCCCCACCACCCGCGAGGGCATCGAGAAATACCTCGGCAGCGGCATGGTCAAGGGCATCGGCCCCGTCTACGCCCGCAAACTCGTCGAACACTTCGGCGAGGACATCTTCCGGATCATCGAGACCCAGTCCGCCCGCCTCGAATCCATCGACGGCATCGGCCCCAAACGCCGGCGCCTCATCAAGGACGCCTGGAACGAACAGAAGATCATCCGCGAAATCATGGTCTTCCTCCATTCCTGCGGCGTCAGCACCAGCCGCGCCGTCCGCGTCTTCAAGACCTACGGCCAGCAGGCCATCGAAACCGTCCGCGCCAACCCCTACGTCCTCGCCCGCGACATCCCCGGCATCGGCTTCAAGACCGCCGATCAGATCGCCCAAAAGGCCGGCATCCCCTTCGATTCCCTCGTCCGCGCCGACGCCGGACTCTCGCACGTCCTCCTCGAGGCCACCGGCGACGGCCACTGCGCGCTCCCCCTCGATCTCCTCCGGGACGAAGCCGGGAAGCTCCTGATGGTCGACGAACGGCTCATCGACGACGCCCTCCGGCGCACCCTCGACCGCGGGGAACTTGTCCGGGAAACCATCGCGGGCCAGGACCTCGTCTTCCTCCCCCGCCTGCAACGCGCCGAACAGGTCATCGCCACCCGCATCCGCCGCCTCGCCTCGCTCCCCTCCAACTACCCGGCCATCGATTTCGACAAGGCCCTCGCCTGGTGCCAGCAGAAGACCGGCAAGGACCTCGCCCCCTCCCAGCAGGCCGCCCTTCGTCAGGCCCTCTCCCACCGTGTCCTCGTCCTCACCGGCGGCCCCGGCGTCGGCAAGACCACCCTCCTCAACGCCATTCTCCTCATCCTCCGCGCCAAGAAGATCCGCTGCCTCCTCGGAGCCCCCACCGGTCGCGCCGCCAAACGACTCTCCGAATCCACGGGACTCGAGGCCCGCACCCTCCACCGCCTCCTCGAGGTCAATCCCGGCACCGGCGGCTTCCTACGCACCGAGTCCAATCCCCTCGACTGCGACCTCCTCGTCGTCGACGAGGCCTCCATGATCGACGTCGTGCTCATGCACCATCTCCTCCGGGCCCTCCCGCCCGAGGCCAGCCTCCTGCTCGTCGGCGACGTCGACCAGCTCCCCTCCGTCGGCCCCGGCATGGTCCTGCGTCACCTCATCGAGAGCGCCGTCGTCCCCGTCGTCCGCCTCACCGAGGTCTTCCGCCAGGCCGCCCACAGCCGCATCATCGTCAACGCCCACCTCGTCAACGCCGGCCGGCTCCCCGAACCCACGCCCCCCGGAACCGATTCCGATTTCTACCTCGTCGACCGCGAGGAACCCGAGGCCATCGCCCGCACCCTGCTCGACCTCGTCCAGACCCGCATCCCCGCCCGGTTCCAGCTCGACCCCATCCGCGACGTCCAGGTGCTCTGTCCCATGAACCGCGGTTCGCTCGGCGTCCGCGAACTCAATGTCCGGCTCCAGAACCAGCTCAATCCCCTCCGCCCCGACGAGCCCGTCGTCGAGAAGTTCGGCTGGCAGTTCCGCCTGCGCGACAAGGTCATCCAGACCGAGAACGACTACGACAAGGACGTCTTCAATGGCGACATCGGCCAGATCGTCCGCATCGACCGCGACGAGCGCGAACTCGTGATCCGCTTCGACCAGCGCGAGGTTTCCTACGATTTCGGCGAGCTCGACGAAGTCTCCCTCGCCTACGCCATCACCATCCACAAGTCGCAGGGCTCCGAGTTTCCCGCCGTCGTGATCCCCCTCGCGATGCAGCACTATCTCCTGCTCCAGCGAAACCTCGTCTACACCGGCCTCACCCGCGGACGCCGACTCGTCGTGCTCGTCGGCCAGACCAAGGCCCTCGGCATGGCCGTGCGCAACAACGACACCACCCGCCGCCACTCCGCCCTCCTGCATCGCCTCCGGGCCGACTGATTGGGCGGACGACCTCCGCCACGCGAGCCCGATGATGCGAGCAGGGCCATTGACAAGGTCGGTTGGGGGCCGCGACCGGCTCCCCGCCCTAGCGTCTGCGCGACGGCGGGCCGGGTCGCGGGGCGCTCGAGGTAGGCGAAACCAGAGGGGAAACCGGCGACTTGGCAGTCGCACGCCCCACATCGGAG
>CAZSOV010000236.1:0-12796 GCA_964608505.1 uncultured Verrucomicrobiota bacterium | reverse complement strand
GTCAGGGCGGTGACGGCGCCGGTGGTCAGGTCCATGCCCTGGGTGGCGTCGGTGTAGCTGCTGGAGCCGAGATCCACGTTCGTCATGCTCCAGGTGGTCGCGTCGCTGTCCATGGTGACATCGAGCGCCGTGTTGGTGAAGAGGCTCACCCCGTTGAAATCCTTCGTGGCGATGTCGTCGATGTAGGCACCGAGTTCCTGATACTCCATGTCGTACAACTCGCGGTCGCCGGAGGTCTTCGTGACGTCTTGGGCGAGGACGGCGAGTTCGCTCATCCGATCCAGGGCCTTGGCGGCCTTCTTGAGGAAACCATCCTGGGTTTGGCTGAACGAGACGGCATTGCCGATGTTGTTCGAGGTTGCGGCGATGCGGTTGATCTGCGCGTCGAAGCGCATGGATACCGCGAGACCCGCCGCGTCGTCTTCGGGGGAGACGATCTTGGAACCCGAGGACAAACGGCTGAGGGACTTCGCCAGGTTGTTCGACGATTCACCGAGGAGTTGGGAACTTTGGAGTGCCGCGATATTCGTATTGATGATCATGACCGTACTCTTTCCTTGAGTAGCCCTGGATGGGGCCAAGTGGATTTGGCGACGTCCTTGCCGCCTGGCGGGCTTTCTTGGAGGCGCCCGCCTTGTTCCTCACCGGCTCTTGTGGGTTGCCGGCCACCTGACAAGGGAGGTATCGGCGGCGGTGGGGCGGACTTTAGCCGGGGCCGACCAGGCGGGGGGCGCCCGGTCGCGGCCCGCGGCGTGCGACTGGGGCTTCATTGGGGGGTTGCAGGCGGTTCCCGTGGTCGCTGCCTGCAACGGAATGCCAGGGGGCACGTCCCGCCACCCTTGCCTGCGGATCGCGCAACGCTGCACGGCTTGGACCGGACGGATCCATCCACCGAAGACGTCGAGGAACCGAGAGAATTCCCCCGGAGAATCCGGAAGAACCCAAACGCGGAACCCCGGAGGGTGCCGGGTGAGGGCACCGACCGGGGCCGGATCAGGCGGTCAGAGGGGGTGGACCGCGGGAGGCCTAGCCGAGGAGCCGGAGGGCGGCCTGGGGCTGGGAATTCGCCTGCGCCAGCATGGCCGTGCCGGATTGCACGAGGATGTTGTAACGGGCGTACTCGGTGCTTTCCTGCGCCACGTCGACGTCCTTGATGCGGCTGTTGGCGGCCGAGAGGTTCGTCTTCTGAACGGACAACTGGTCGTTGGTGTAGTTCAGGCGGGTGAGGTTGGCTCCGACGGTCGCGCGGTCGATGGACAGCTGCTCGATGGCGGCCTTGACGTTGGTCAGCGCGGTCGAGGCGCCGGTGGTGAGGCTCTGGCCCTGGGTGGCGTCGGTGTAGACCGTGTCCCCGAGGTTGATGGCGCTCATGCTCCAGGTGGACGCCTCGCTGTCGACGGTGACGTCGAGGGCGGTGGCGGTGAACAGGCTGACGCCATTGAAGTCCTTGGTGGCCAGATCATCGACGTAGGCGCCGAGCTCCTGGTATTCCAAGTCGTACAGATCCCGGTCGGCGGACGTCTTGGTGACGTCCTGGGCCAGAACGGCGAGTTCGCTCATGCGGTCCAGGGCCTTGGCGGCCTTCTTGAGGAAGCCTTCCTGGGTCTGGGTGAACGAGACGGCGCTGGTGATGTTGTTGCTGGTGGCGTTGATGCGGTTGACTTGCGCGTCGAAGCGCATGGAGACCGCCAGTCCGGCCGCGTCGTCCTCGGGCGAAACGATCTTCGATCCCGATGAGAGGCGTGACAACGATTTGGCCAAACGGGACGAGGAGTCCGCGAGCATTTGCGCGCTTTGTTGGGCCGAGACGTTTGTATTGATGACCATAACTACTCTTTCCTTGAGTAACCCCCGGGAAGGGGATTTTTTGCTGACGTTTAACGGCATCCTTGCCGCGAGACGGGAGGGTCGGAGGTCCCCGTCGGTTCCCTCGCTGGAGCTTCCTGGCGACCAGCTGCCCTTCGTTCAAGGCATCGGCGGGAGCGGGCGCGGGCTTTAGAAGTTTCGAGGTGGGAGGCGATGGCGCGTCGCGATCCGTGCCCGGGGACGGGGCACCTGGACCGCGAGAGCGGGGGCGGGGGCGGGGCGGAACGTTTTTCCGGTTTCGGGCCGGTCATGGCCGGCGCACAGGAAGAAGCAGGCTTCGTACCAGGGACGGGGTCGGGCGTGGCCCGCGTGGGACACGCCGCGCGCAGGGGAAGGCGGACCGGTGAGTTGAAGCCGGCGACCCGGCCCTCGCCGGCCCCGTGGCGCGGTTCCGCGCCGGACTTTGTCAACGGACCCGAACTTCGCCGGATGGCGCTGGATTTCGGGCGGGACGCGGCGGGGTTCGGTGCCTACACTGGCGTCATGCACCGCCCGTTCCTCCTTCGTGCGATTCGTCCCGCGGCGACCTGCGTGGGATTGGGGCTCTGGCTGCTGGGCTCCGGCTGTTCGCTGGTGGATTCGTCGTCCGGTCGCGGGGGTTCGCCTTCGGCCCTGCGGAAGGCGCTGACGTTCCACGCGTCGTTTGACCGGGGGACGGACGCGGATTACGCGCAGGGCGACCCGTGGTTGTACCAGGCCCCGGGGATGGAGAAGTGGAAGGACGCGCGGGCGGGCCTGGCGTCGGGTGGTCCGATCCGGGTGGCGGACGGTGAAGGGAAGTACGGGGCGGCGTTGCGGTACGAGCGTCGGGCGGACCCGGTGGTCTACTATCGGGCGACGACCAACGTGGCCTGGAAGGCGCGCGACTGGAGCGGGTCGGTGTCGTTCTGGCTGCGGACGGACCCGATGGCGTTGGGGGAAGGGTTCTGCGATCCGCTGCAATTGACGCCGCGGAAGTGGGATGACGCCGCGTTTTTCGTGGAGTTCGAGCGGCGGGGGAAGGTCGTGCCGTTCCGACTGGGGGCGTACGCGGATTTCAAGACGTGGAATCCGCTGAACCGGAAATGGGAGGAGATGACGGCGGCGGAGAAGCCGTTGTTGACGGTGGATGGGCCTCCGTTCGCGGGCGACCAATGGACGCACGTGGTCATCACGTGGGAGCGGTTCAACACGGGCCAGCCGGACGGCGTGGCGATGCTGTACCTGAACGGGGCGCAGGTCGGGGCCATTCGCGGGCGGAACCAGATGTTCACCTGGAATCCGGCGGACGCGCGGTTGCTGCTCGGCGTGGGCTACGTGGGTTGGATCGACGACGTGGCGGTGTTCAACCGGTCCTTGAGCGCGGAGGAGGTGCAGCAGGTCCGGACCCTCCCGGGCGGGATCCGGGCGCTCGGGAAGAAGAATCGGGCGGACTGAGGCTCCCGCGGCGGTCGGTCCTGGGGGAGGCGACTGCGGTGGTCGCCTCGGTGGATCCGAAGGCGGGCTATCGACCGCGCTGGGAGCGGTGGTTTACCGCGCTGAGGTGACCTCGCGGATGGCGTCGGCCAGGACGCGGACCATGGTGCGGAGTTGGGACGGGGTGGTGGAGTAGGGAGGCATCAGCACGATGACGTTGCCGATGGGGCGGGTCAGGACGCCGCGGGTGGCCATGGCCTCGCAGACGCGGATGCCGACGCGCTCGCGCAGGTCGAAGGGGGCGCGGGTGCGCGCGTCGCGGACCAGTTCGATGCCGGCGACGAGGCCTTCGTGACGGATGTCGCCGACGGCGGGCAGGTCCCAGAGCGTGGCGAGTTCGGCGGCGAGGATACGTTCCAGGGCGAGGCGACGGCGGACGGCGTCGGGGGCTTCGAGGAGTTCGAGGCTGGCGAGACCGGCGGCACAGCCGAGTTGGTTTCCCGTGTAGCTGTGCCCGTGGAAGAAGGTTCTGAACTCGTCGTACCTGCCGAGGAAGGCGTCGAAGACGGCGCGCGTGGTGAGGGTGGCCGCGAGGGGGAGGTAGCCGCCGGAAAGTCCCTTGGCGAGGCAAAGGAAGTCGGGTTGAATCTGCTCGTGATGGCAGGCGAAGAGGAGCGGACCGGGCGCGTTCGCGGTCGTGGCCGGGGTGCCATCCGGTTTCGCGCGGCGATTCGCGGTTGGATCCGTCGGCGTCCCGGTGCCCGTGCGACCGAATCCGGTCATGACCTCGTCGGCGATCAGCAGGGCGCCGTGGCCGCGGGCGATGGCGGTGGCGCGGGCAAGCCAGCCCGGGGGCTGGGCGATCATGCCGGCGGCGCCCTGGACGCGGGGTTCGAAGACGAACGCGGCAAAGGGACGGCCCTGCTTGCGGGCGCGGGCGAAGGCGCGCTCGACGTGGTCGAGGCATTCCCAACGGCATTGGCGGGTGGCGCGGGCGTCGGCGCGTTCGGGGCGGGCCCGGTTGTAGGGGCAGCGGTAACAGTACGGGGCCATCACCGCGTCGGTGCGGTAGAGCATGCCTCCGAAGGCCCGGTGGAAGAGGTCGATGTGTCCGAGTGCGACGGCGCCCAGGGTGTCGCCGTGATAGGCGCCCTGGAGGGAAAGGAAGCGGGGTTTGACGTGGCCCAGGGTGCGGCGGGTGAATTCCCAGGCGAGCTTCAGGGCGACCTCCAGCGCCGTGGAACCGTCGTCGGAGAAGAACACCTTGGCGAGGCGCGGCGCGAGGCGACGGCGTGGATGGGCGAGGCGGACGAGTTCGGCGGCGAGGCGGGACGCGGGTTCGTTGGCGAGGCCGAGGGCGGAGCTGTGGGAGATCCGGGCCATCTGGCGGCGCAGGGCGGCATTGAGGCGGGGGTGGGCGTGTCCGTGGAGGTTGGTCCAGATCGAGGCGTTGGCGTCGAGGTACTCCCGGCCCCGCGCGTCGCGGAGGACGGAGCCGCGCCCGGAGACGATGACGATGGGTTCGCGCCGCGCCCAGTCGCGCATCTGGGTGAACGGATGCCAGACGAAGCGGAGATCGAGGCGGGCGAGTTCGTGCATGGGGATGAGGCGGAGGAGGCGTGGCGCCGCGCGGTGTTTCCGGCGGACGTCCATCGGGCGGAGGGCTAGGGGTGGTCGGCCATGGTCTCCCGTTCCGACGGCTGGGGGTGCCCCGGACGAATTCCGGTTTGCTGAAGGGCATGGCGCAAGGCGTGGAGGAGGGCGTGGATGTCCGCGGCGGAGTGGGCGGCACTGACGGTCAGGCGCAGGCGGGCCTTGCCGCGGGCGACGGTGGGGAATCGGATCGCCGGCACGTACACGTCGAGGTCGGAGAGCGCCCGGGCGAGGCGGAGGGACTCGGCTTCGTCGCCGACGACGAGGGGGAGGATGGCCGCGGCGGGCGGCGGGAGGTTGCAGCCGAGCGCAAGCAGGCCGTCATGAAGTTCGCGAATGCGATCCCCGAGCGCGCGGCGCAGGTCGGCTCCCTCGGAGGTGGAGAGCAGTCCCAGGGCGGCGCGGGCGGCCCCGACCGTCGCGGGGGCGGGGGCGGTGGAGAAGAGGAAGCTCCGGGCGCGGTAGAGGAGAAACTCGCAGAGCGGAACGGAGCCGGCGACGAACCCGCCGGCGGCGCCGAGGGCCTTGCCCAGGGTGCCCAGGGTGACCTCGACGTCGCGCCTCAGGCCGAGTTCCTCGATCCAGCCGCGGCCCTCGGGACCCAGCACGCCGGTGGCATGGGCTTCGTCGACCATGAGCCAGGCGCCATGGCGGTCCTTGCAGGCGACGAGATCGCGCAAGGGGGCGGTGTCGCCGTCCATCGAGAAGACGCTTTCGGTGACCACGAGGGTGCGGGCGGGGGCGCGGCCGGGCGGCGGGGCGGGCTGCCGGGCGACCCAGCGGAGGATGCGGTCGAGGTCGTCCACGTCGTTGTGGCGGAAGACGCGGAGCCGGGCACCGGAGAGTCGGGCGCCATCGACCAGGGAGGCATGGGCGAGGCGATCCAGAACGACGAAATCCGCGGGGCCGACGAGGGCCGGAATCGTGCCCAGGGCGGCGGCGTAGCCGGAGGAGAAGGCCAGAACGGCAGGCACGCGTTTGAACGCGGCGAGGTCGCGTTCGAGATCGTGGTGGGGGAGGAGGGAGCCGCAGACGAGGCGGGAGGCGGTGGACCCGGCGCCGAAGGCGGAGGCGGCCTGGATGGCGGCGCCGCGGACGGCGGGATGCTGGGCGAGGCCCAGGTAGTCGTTGCTCGAAAAGTTGAGGAGGGGTCGGGGGTGGTCCAGGGGATGGATGCGGGTGGCGGCGGCGGAATTGAGGGGACGCAGGCGGCGGCGGAGGTGGGCGGACTCGATTTCGGCGAGGCGCCCGGCGAGGAAGGAATCGAGGCTTTCCATGGGGAAAGAACGGTGGAGGCGACGGGGGGGCAACGATGGCGGGAAAAGTACCGGGCGACCCATCAAAGAATTTGACGGGGGCTGGGGGGCAGGATTACAGGATGAACCACTGAGGTGGAAGGTACCTCGGTTCCTCCCGGCCCAGCGGCACTTGTGCATTAGTGTCGCTGGGTTTTTCTTGGTGCCGGCGCCGGATCGCGGCGGAAGAGGACGAGGAGGGCGGGCAGGCAGACGAGGCCGGCGAGCATGGCGGCGGAGACGCCGACGGACATGACGAAGCCGAGGCTGACGATGCCCTGGTGTTTGGCGAGGGCGAGGCTGCCGAAGCCGGCGACGGTGGTGAGGCCGGAGACGAGCACCGCCTTGCCGGTGCTCTTGGCGAGAATGGCGGGGTTTTGTTCCTCGGCGAAGCGGGTGAGGATATGGACGCCGTAGGTCACGCCGATGCCGACGACGAGGGGGAGGGTCATGATGTTGGCCGGGTTGAAGGGGACATCGAACCAGGCCATGAGTCCGACGAGCCAGATGCCGGCGAAGAGGACGGGCACGTGGGCGAGGAGGACCGCGGAGAGGGAGCGGAACTGGAGGAACACCAGGATCATCATGGCGGCCAGGGCATACCCGGCGGCCTCCTCGTAGCTTTTCTTGAGCAGGGTCGTGTACTCGAGCAACTGGACGGGGTCGCCGGTGACGTTCGGCACGACGGTCCGGAGTTCCTGCACGAAGGCGAGCTGGTTGGTGCGGATCCAGACGTCGATCTTGGGGTAGACCTGCAACAGGAACTTGCCGGTGTTGCCGATGAACCGGTTGCGGATGGGAGCGGGCAGGTCCTCGACGCGGAGCGCGGTGGAATCGTCCTGGTGTTTGAGGGTGTCGAAGGTGGACTTGAGATCGTCGAAGAAGGCCTGCTCGAACTCCGCGAGTTTCCGGGCGTTGACGGAGCGGTCGCCGAGCAACATCTGGGCGCGCAACCGACCGATGGCACCCCGGAGGGAACGGAGTTGGGCGAGCAGATTCGTTTCGGCGGACGCCTCCGATTCGACGGCCTCGGCGGCCCGGCCGAGGTAACCCTGGAGGAACGTGAGGGTCTGGGAGAGATCGGAGAGGTTGGGGGGGAGTTCGGGCGGGTCGGCGAAGCGCAGGGGGGCCAGGTCGCGCTTGATGGTGCCGATGATCTCGAGCCGGCGCCGGGGGTCCTGGCTGAGGATGGGCGCGATGGAATCGACGTCGGCAACGGTGGTGAGATTGGTCAGGCGGGACTGGAGCGCGACGGCGGACGCGGCATCGTCGGCGACGACCGCGCCGAACAGGACGGAGCGGGGCGTCGAGTTCATGAGCTTCTTCTCGTAGATGACCGCGGGCAGGCCCTTGCTCTGCATGTTGCGGAGGTCGTAGTCGAAGGAGACCTTCGGGAATTGGAGCAGGCAGGGGACGGAGACGGCGAGGCCGGCGAGGGTGACGAGCCCCGGGCGGCGGATCCAGGCGAGCTCGAGGCGTTCGCGCAGCGTGGGCGGGGCCTCGCCGCGTCCGCGGTCGATCACGTTCTGGCGTCCCTTCAGGAGCATGACGGGGAGCATGGTCATCATCGGGACGAGGCACGCGAGCAGGCCGCCGCCGGTGATGATGCCCATTTCGCGCACGCCGGCGAAATCGGTGAAGCTCATGGCGAAGAACGCGCCGGCGGTGGTGAAGGCCCCGGAGTAGATGCCCTGGCCGGTGTTGACCATGGCCTTGAGCAGGGCGAGCTGGCGGTTCACGCCGTGGCGGAGTTCCTCCTCGTAGCGGGTGATCAGGTGGACGCCGAAATCGATGGCCATGCCGACGAGCATGGGGGCGAAGGTGATGGTGAGAATGTTCAGGCGCCCGATCGTCGCGGTGGTGAACCCCATGCTGTAGCAGAGCCCGATGAGCAGGCAGAACATGGCCTTCAACGGGCGTCCCGTCTCGTGGTAGCCGAAGACGAAGATCAGCCAGACGAGGACCAGCGCCACGGTCGTGGCCACCAGCGAATCGGTCTGGGACTGGTTCATCTCGTCCCGTTCGAGGACCGACCCCCCCGTGATGTCGGCGTTCACCCCCGGCACCTCGCGGCGGGTTTCCTCGACCAGCGCGCGGAGCGTGTCGATGGCTTCGCCCGTGACCGAGCGATGAGGCGGGCGGAGGGAGAGCAGGTAGAGACGGCCCTCCCCGTAGGTGAGATAGACCTGGCGTTCGGACTCGGGACCGCCGCCGAAGAGCGCGTTGACGCCCGGCGAGGGGGGGGTGCCGGGACGGATCAGGCTTTCCCGCGCCTGGCTGACGATGCGCTCGAGGGCGGGCAGGGCCTCGATCAGGGAGTCGTTCTCGCCGTTGGTGGCGTTGCGGGCCGCCCGGAACTGCCGGTTGATGAGCTGGAACAGCGAATTGAGGTTCGTCGTGGCCGACATCCGCTGCAGGAACGGACGGTACTCGCGGAGCGTGCGCTGCAGCTCGAGCAGGGTCTTTTCGTCGAGGAACTGGAGCGCCTTGGGCCCCAGCATCGGCAGGTCGCCGCGGTAGAAGATGTCGGTGTAGAGATTCGTTCGCGCCTCGACGCGGGCGCCCAGCCGCTCCACGAACTGGCGGTTCTTCTCCGGCGTCTCGCTCTCGACCAGCACGACGATGTCGTCCTCGGCGGAAAACTCCTTCCGCATCTCGAGGAAGATGTGGTGGTAGTGCAGCCGGTCGCTGACCAGATCGTTGCGGCTCGTCGAGAACTTGAGGGAATGAACGGTGTACGCGACGCAGAGCCCGGCCAGGGCGATCTGGGGCCAGAAGAACCACCGGGGATGATGCAGGACCAGCAGCGCGATCCGGTGCAGTGCGCGCACGAAAAAGCTGTTGCCCTGGGGCTCCATGAAATGGTGTGCGGCGTTCCTCGCCGGGACCAACCTCCGGTGTCCGGCGACTCCCGCAAAGCCCCATTTTGCGCGAGGCGGGGCGTGGCACGCAATGCCGGGAACTCCGCTACTTTCCGACGCTGAATCCGCCGTCCACGATCAGGGCCGAGCCCGTGGTGGAACCCGCGAAGTCGCTTGCCAGATAAAGCGCCGCCGCCGCGATCTCGTCCGGTCTCGCCATGCGCCCGATGGCCTGCGTCGATTCCATCATCGTCCGCGCTTCCGCGGGGTCCGGGTACTGCGAGATCATGCGGGTCACGAACGGCGTCTCGACGCGCCCCGGGCAGATGCAGTTGCACCGGATGCCGTCCCGCGCGTGATCGAGGGCCAGGGCCTTGGTGAAGCCGACCACCGCGAACTTGGTGGCGACGTAGCCGAGGCGGTCCTTGACCGCGACGATGCCCCCGATGGACGCGAGATTGACGATGTTCCCGGCCCGGCGCTCGAGCATCGAGGGAAGGAACGCGCGGGTGACCTGGAACACCCCCTTCACGTTCACCGACCACAGTCGCTCGAAATCGGCCGTCGTCGTCTTCAGGAGGTTGCCGACGTGCCCGACGCCCGCGTTGTTGACCAGGAGGTCGAGCCGCCCGTGCCGGTCCAGAACCTCGGCGGCCACGGCCGCACACGCGGCCTCGGACGTCACGTCGAGGACCGCCGCCTCCGCGAGGTGCCCGGCGGCCCGGATCCGGTCGACCTGGGCTCCGGCGGCTTCCGGTTGGAGATCCGAGACGATCACCCGCGCACCCGCCGCGGCGAAGGCTTCGGCGATGGCGGCGCCGATCCCGGAGGCGGCTCCCGTGACCAACGCGATCTTTCCGGCCAGCGAAAACAGGGCAGTCGACATGGACGGAGCGTAGGCAAGCGCCCGTGGCCGGGGCGAGTCTGCGCGCTCGGAGCGGGGGCCGCGGGCGTGGGGATTGGCAACGTCCGGTGCGGAACCGCGTCATGGGGCCGGCGACTGCCGAGTCGCCGATTCGCCTCTCGAGTCGCCTGCTTCGATTGCCCCGGGGGCCCGGCCCGCCGTCGCGCGGACGCTATCGCTATGGCGGGGAGCCGGTTGCGGGCCCCATCGGCTCTGTAACATGCCCTGCTCGTCTGGGCAGGCGAAACGCGACGGATGGGGAGGGAGCGGCCCGCAACAACGACTTGCAGCAGGAGACGGGGAAATCCGAATACGCGGCAGATTGAAGGCCGCGGCGGAAGTCCGCCGGAAAAGCCGCGAGGCAGGGCGGCACCGGCGCCAACCGGGCAGGAGCCAACGGAAGAGGGAAATGGTCGGGGCGGTGAGATTCGAACTCACGACCTCTTGTACCCGAAACAAGCGCGCTAGCCATGCTACGCTACGCCCCGACCCGGGACGCGCAATGTGGGCCAACCAGGCGTCCTTTGGCAAAGGGTTTTTTCGAAAGTCATTCCTTGGGCGCCGCGGGGGGGCGGGCGGCATCGGGATTGGTGCCGACCTTGGAGGCTTCCCGCCCGGAGAGCGCGGCCATCATGTCCTCGATGGCCTGGTAGACCTTCAGGTCCGCCTTGTCGCCCTGGGCGGCCAGCACCATCTGGATCGCGGCGCCGAGGTTGACGATCGCGTTCTCCTGCGGTTCCGAGAGTTCCTTGTCGGCGCTGGCCTTGGCGACCGCGAGCAGGGCGTTGGCCCCTTCGAGGTACTGTCCGGCCTTGATGGCCTTCACCGCCTCGTCGGCGGGACCCTTGAGCGCCGGATCGGCCGAGGCGAACGCGGCCTCGACCTCCTTGGTGTCGGCTCCCGAACCGCTCCCGCCGCCACAGCCGGCGAGCGTCAGCGCGAACCCCAGCAGCAGGGTGGCAAGGTAGGGGGACGTGGAGGCAACGGATCGGAGCAGGCGGTGGACGAAGGTCGGCTTCATGGTTTCATGGCGTCGCAATCGAGGGAACTCGAACGAATCCGCGACCACGCTGGTGCGGGTGGGGGCATGGATAAAGGGGAAAGTGGTGGAAAAAGCCCTTGCGAGACGACGCAGGGGTCTCCTAGGTTTCCGACCCGCTTGGGCCGGTCGCGTGCCGGTACGGCCCGGGGGACCGGGGGTTGGTAGCTCAGTGGTAGAGCAGCGGCCTTTTAAGCCGTTGGTCGTGGGTTCGAATCCCACCCGACCCACCATCCCGGAAGGACACCAGACCCTTTTTCCTTTTACGGGCGGCTTCGCCCGTCCGGGTTCTCCCTCCCCGATTCCCTTCCTTCCCGGCCGGCCCCACCCACCGCAGAGCCGTTTGCCGCCATGTTCTGCCGGCGATTTGCGGTTGCGACGATGGACAAAGTCCGGTGCGAAACCGCGTTGTGGGGCCGGCGACTGCCGAGTCGCCGGGTTCGCCTCTTGTTTCGCCTGCTTCGATCGCCTCGCGACCTGGCCCGCCGTTGCGCGGCGCCAGGGCGGGGAGCCGGTCGCGGGCCCTAATCGACTTTGGCAATCGCCCTGGGCCCCTCCCCTGGCTCCAACATCCCGGGGATGCGCCCAATGTCACGGGCCTGATCGGGAGAACGGCGCGCCAGAGGGGTGAAGGGCCCCCGGCTCCCTCCGCTCCACGGTTGCGGGCGCCAACTGCCGGGTTGCCTGGGGTGGGGAGGGGCGGGTTGAATCGGGGCGTGCAAGACTTGATCGCCAAGGCGGCGACGTTGTTGGAGGCGCTGCCCTACATCCAGAGGTTCAACGGGGCCACGTTCGTGGTGAAGTACGGCGGTTCGTTCATGGATTCCTCCGACCCGGCGGTTCGCCAGGGCGTGGCGCGGGACGTGGTGTTCCTGGAGGCCGTGGAGATCAATCCGGTGGTCGTGCACGGGGGCGGGAAGGCGATCACGCGCGCGATGGAGAAGGCCGGGTTGAAGTCGGAGTTCATCCAGGGCCAGCGGGTGACGGACGCCGCCACGGTGGAGATCGTGAACCAGGTGCTGTCGCACGAGATCAACCCCGACGTGGTGGCCATGATCAACGAACTGGGAGGCGCCGCGCGCGGCTTCGCGGGGCCGGACATCTTCCGCTGTCGCAAGGCGGAGGTGCCGGGTCCGGACGGACGACCGCTGGATCTGGGCTATGTCGGGGAGGTGACTGAGGTGAATGTGGCGCCGCTTCTGGATTGCGTGGCGAAGGGGATCACGCCGGTGATCAGCCCGACGGCGCGCGGCGCGGACGGCCAGCTTTACAACTGCAACGCGGACGTGGCGGCGGCGATGGCGGCCATCGCGTTGCAGGCGCGGCGGCTGGTGTTCATGTCGGACGTGCCGGGGCTGCTGCGGGACCCGAAGAACCCGGACAGCGTGATCCCGCATCTGCGCACGGCGGAGGTGGCGGAACTGAAGGCCGCCCGGGTGATCGACAAGGGGATGATCCCGAAGGTGGACAGCGCGGTGGCGGCGCTGGCGGCGGGGGTGGAGAAGGTGTCGTTCGTGGACGGGCGGGTCCCGCACTCGCTCCTGCTCGAGATCTTCACGGACGAGGGCGTGGGGACCGAGGTGGTGTCATAGAACCGCCTCGCAGGTCAGCATGGGCACCGGCGCCTTCGACCAGGCTTCCCTGGCCCAATCGTGATATTCCTCGCTTCGGTCGAAGAAAGCCACCAGGGGCCCGGTGTCGGCCCCTCGCATCATCAGGGCAATGGACAAAGTCCGGTACGCAACCGTGCTGTGGGGCGTGCGACTGCCAAGTCGCCAGCTTC
>CAZSOV010000235.1:8170-12882 GCA_964608505.1 uncultured Verrucomicrobiota bacterium | reverse complement strand
AGCGGGGGCGGGAGGAATCGGTGAGCAAGGCGTTGGAGGTGTACCGGGAATGGGTTTACAGGGAGGGGAACGAGGAACGGGAGGCGACGGGGGAGGATGGGAGGCCGGTGCGCGGGGTGTTGAAGCGGGAGGAGGTGTTGAAGGTGCTGGAGGCGAAGGGGCAATTGCCGGTGGCGGACTACGTCCGGTGTCGGGTGCGGTATTTCAGCGACGGGGCGTTGTTCGGGGGCAAGGAGTTCGTGGAGACAGTGTTCGGGAGGCACCGGGAGCGGTTCGGGAAGCGTCGGAAGAGCGGGGCGCGACCGCTGAGGGGCTTGTCGGGCGAGGGGTTGTACACGGTGCGGGACTTCCGGAAGCGGCTCTTCGGGTGAGGGGCGGAAGGACCGTGTCGCGAAGCCATTCGATTCTCGGCGGGAAGGCACTCTCCCCTCGCCTTCCGCCCGAACGGCTGAAAACCTCCCCACCCACGCCCATGCCTGTGCCCGAGCGCTTCATCCTCATGATCCCGGCGCATAACGAGCAGGATCGCCTCCCGCCGACCCTCGTCCAGTTTGCCGAGTATGCCCGCGCCCATTACGGCGGCGACTTCACGCTGCTGGTCGTCCTGAACGGATGTTCGGACAACACGCTCGGCGTCACCCTCCAGGCCGAAGCGACCTACCCCTGCATCCGGCATATCGACCTCCCCGGACGCATCGGCAAGGGCGGTGCCCTCATTGAAGGGCTTCGCCACGCCCTCGACCTCGGCTGCGACCTTGTCGGATTCATCGATGCCGACGGCTCCACTCCTCCCGCCTCCCTCTTCAGCCTGGTCCGACGCGCGCCGGAGGCCGACTGCATCGTGGGCTCCCGCCGCGTCGCCGGCGCGGTCATCAAGCAGTTCCAACCCAGCCACCGCCAGCTCGCGAGCAGGATTTTCCATGCGATCGTCGCCTCGCTCTTCCAGCTCGGCATCCAGGACACCCAGTGCGGCGCGAAGGTCATGAAGGCCGCGGCCGCCCGCCGCATCCTGCCCATGCTCCACATCGCCGACATGGCCTTCGACGTGAACCTGCTCTACGCCCTCAAACGCTGCGGCTGCTCGCTCCTCGAAGCACCCGTGGAATGGACCGATCATCTCGGCTCCAAGGTCCGCTATTTCCGCACCTCCCTGGTCATGTTCCTGTCCGTCGCCCGACTCCGACTCGTGTATTCGCCCTTCCATCGCCTCCTCCGTCCCCTCCGGCCCCTCGAAGCCTGGATCTACCACTCCCTTCGCAACCCCCCACCGCGCGAAAACAGCCGACCCGACCGCGCCTGACCCCGTCTCTCCCGGCCCCGTCTCGACCTCCGCCTTCACGCGCCATGACTCCCGTCTTCCCCCCCCGGCTCCGACCCGGCGATGTCATCGGCCTGGTCTCCCCCGCCAGCCCGCCGCGGCACCCGGACCACCTCGCCGCCGCGGTTCGCTACCTCGAAGGCCAGGGCTACCACGTCCAAACCGGAAAACATGTCGAGGCCCGGCACGGATTCTCCGCCGGCACCGACGTCCAGCGGGCCGAGGATTTCAACGCCATGCTCCGCGATTCCCGGGTCCGGGCCATTTTCGCGCTCCGCGGCGGCAACGGCTGCTGCCGACTCCTCGACCTCCTGGACTACCGGGCCGCCCGGCGGCATCCAAAGATCGTCGTCGGGTACAGCGACCTCACCTTCCTCCAGCTCGCCCTCTGGCGCCGCGCCCGGCTGGTCACGTTCTCCGGGCCCATGCCGTCCGTCGAATTCCGCGACGCGCCCGATCCGTACACGGAGGAACATTTTTGGGGACTTCTGACGTCGCGAGCCCGGCGCCGAACCCTTCCGCCCCCGGCAGACGAACCTCCCGTGGCGTTTCGTCGCGGCCAGGCCGAAGGCCGGCTGCTCGGGGGGTGCTGCAGCCTCGTCGTCAGTCTACTCGGCACCCGGTTCCAGCCCGATTTCCGGGATTCCCTGCTCTTCCTCGAGGATGTGCGCGAGGAACTGCACCGGGTCCACCGCATGCTCACCCACCTTGATCTCGCCGGAGTTTTGTCGAGCCTCCGGGGCCTGTTGCTCGGTCGCTTTACGGAGGCCAGTCCGGAACCGGGCGAACCCCACCTCGCACTCCCCGAAATCTATCGGGAAACCCTCGCCTCCTTCGCCGGACCCGTCCTCGCCCATATCGCGTACGGACACATTCCCCGAAAGCTGACCCTCCCCCAGGGCGTGCTGGCCCGCCTCGACGCCTCGCGTTCGCGCCTGACCCTTGTGGAATCCCCGGTGAGCTGAACCGACCGGACCATGCGCGGGAAGCGCGCCGCCCGGTGAAGGACCAGGCCTACACGGTGTGGTCCGCGTGCCCTCCGCGGCGACGAGCGGTCCGCGGTTCGTCCGGGCCGCAAGCGCGATTCACACGCCGGGGTGGCTAGCCCGACCCGTCGCGGCACCGCTTCAACTCCTCCTCCGCCTTGCGCCGGCCCTCCACCTCCCGGTCGAAATCCGGTCGGGGCACGGCGTTCACCTGGAGCCGTTCCAGCAGGTCGTCCACCGACCGCGACAACTCCCCGAACTCGTCCTCGCGGTCCCGCCATTCCAGCCGGTGGCCCCAATCCCCCGCCGTCGCCCGTTGCAGGGCCGCCTGCAATCGCGTGATGGCCTTCGTGAAGCGCCTCGCCACGAACCCGGCCACCACCGCCGCCAGGACCAGTGCGCCCCCCAGCAGGAGGCCCTCGCGCCAACCCCATCGCACCCGCGTCGACAGCGCCTCCCGCGCATCCTGTTTCGCCACGAACGCCCAGCCCACGCGGGGGACCTGTTTCCACCAGCCCACGCATTCCTCGCCCCGATGGTCCTTCAAAAAACCCCCGCCATCCCGCCCCGCGGCCGCCGCCTGCAAGGCCGATGGAAACCGGGCCTCCGCCGGGCCCAGGTCCGAAAACAACGGCCTGGGTGCATTCCGCAGGGGCGCGATCAGCACCAAGCGGTGCCCCGCGCGTGCGGCCACGACCAACTCCCCGGAGTCCCCGAGCCCGGCCTCCCCGCGCAACACCTCGTGCACCGCCTCGCTCCTCACCCACGACGCCGCGAACGCCACGTTGGTCGAACCCTCCCGCACCGGGCTGACCACGAAGATCGCCGGTGACTGTGCCGGCCCCGGGATGCCCATTTCCGAAAACACCGGCTTGCCGGTTCGCCGGCACTCGCGGTACGCCGCGGCCAGGGGGCTGAGCTTCAGCGGGCCGGTCAGCACGTTCTCACCGGCCAGATTCGTCCGCAGCGCCGCCGCCAGCACCTCGCCATCCGGTGCGATCAGGAACGCCTCGCCGTAGCCGCCTCCCGTCGCAAAGGCCCGCAGATGGTCCCGAGCGCGGCCGGCCGCCGCCGTCGCGGAAGCGGCCCCTCCCCGCGGGGCACGCGGTGCGCGGGCCTGCCCGATTTCCCGGGCCGCCTGCACCAGGACCGGCGCCCGGCCCAGCACCACCGCGTCCTGTTCCCGTTCCTCCAGAAAATCCTGGAGCGCCGCGAGCTTCTGTTGCCCGACCGCCGCGACCCGGTCCCGCACTTCCCGTCCCACCGCCTCCCGCATCATCCATCGCGACGCCAGCAAACCACCGAGCAGGGGCAGCACCGCCACCACCACGCAGCCCAGGAAGATCCAGCGGAAGAGCGAACGAGCCATGCCGTCGTGTCGGGATTCGGGAAATCAACGCCTCCGCTCACGCCGCCGTCGGCACGAACACCGCCGCCTGCCGGATGTCGGCCACCCGCTGGGTGCCGGCCTCGCGCTCGATGCACAGGTCCCCCGCGTACCCCAGGTCCAGCAACGCCGCGAAGAAACCCTTCCAGTCCACCTGCCCCGTTCCCGCCACCACCTCCTCGCCCCAGGTTCCCGGAACCCTGGTCCGGTTCGCATCCTTGATGTGGACCTGCCGGAGCCAGCGCCCCAACCGGCGCAGGGCGGCCACGGGCTCGCCCTTGTCATAGAGAATCAGGTTCGCCGGATCGAAGTTCACGCCCACGTTCGCCCGTGCCAACTGCGCCAGAAACCCGTCCAGCGTCTCCGCCGTTTCCTGTCCCGTTTCCAGGCCCAGCGCGATGCCGCGGGCCGCGAACACGTCCGCCACCTCCCGCAACCGGTCCCGCAGTTTCACGAACGACGGATCGGACGCCTCGTGTGGCAGGAACCCCGCATGGAACGTCACCAGCTTCAATCCCAGCCGCGCCGCCAGCTCCGCCGTCGCCCGGATGTTCGACCAGTTCTTCGCCCAGGTCCCGTCCGGCACGATGCCGCCCGTGGCCTTGATGGTCTCCAACGTGGTGTAGTCCTCCCCCACCGTCCCGAACATCCCGGACACGATGCGGATGCCCGCCGCCTCCAGGCGCGCCGGAGCGTCCCCCCAGACCGCCGGCTCGTCCCGCAAAGGGTCCAGGGCCAGCTGCACCCGCCTGACTCCCGTCGACACCAAGCGTTCCACCAGTTCGGCGGGGGACGAGGGCTGCAAGGACCAACTGCACACGGCGAGACGCGACGCGACCGAGTTCATGGGTTGGATTCTGCGCCGCCCGACCCGTCGGAGCAAAGCTCCAAGCTTGAAGCTCCAAGTTCAAAGCTCAAAATCCCAAGCCTCAACCTTCCTTCACGTCGCGCGCCCCGAGCACCCCCCCTCCGAACATCCCCGGCGTTCTTGGAGCTTTGAGCTTGGACCTTGGAACTTCCC
>CAZSOV010000235.1:0-8070 GCA_964608505.1 uncultured Verrucomicrobiota bacterium | reverse complement strand
ACGCGCCGTGACCGGGGGCCAAGCTCCAAGTTCAAAGCTCAAAATCCCAAGCCCCAACCTTCCTCCACGTCGCGCCCCCCCGAACACCCGCCTCCGAACATCCCCGGCGTTCTTGGAGCTTTGAGCTTGGACCTTGGAACTTCCCTTCGTTGCCCTGCCACGCGCCGTGACCGGGGGCCAAGCTCCAAGTTCAAAGCTCAAAATCCCAAGCCCCGGCGTTTCTCCACGTCTCGCTCCCCGAACACCCGCCTCCGAACATCCCCGGTGTTCTTGGAGCTTTGAGCTCGGACCTTGGAACTTCCCCTCGTTGCCCCGCCACACGCCGTGCCGTCACCGGGTGACAAGTTCCAAGCTCAAAGCTCAGAATCCCAAGCTCCGGCCTTCCTCCATGTCGCGCCCCCCGAGCACCCGAATCGGAACATTCCCGGCGCATCCCCGGCGCGTCCTTGGAGCTTTGAGCTTGTCCCTTGGAACTTCCGTCGCCGCGAACGCGGCGACGGCGTCAACGCTTCGGGAATCCGCCGAACCCGCCACCGCCCATGCCGCCCATGCCGCCCATGCCGCCGGGCATCATCCCGCCCATCTTCGACATCATCTTCTGGAATTTCCCCATCTTCTTCATCATCTGCTGCATCTGGGCGAAGCGGTTCAGCACGTTGTTCACCTCGGACACCGCGGTACCGCTTCCCTTCGCGATGCGCTGACGCCGTTTCGCGTTCAGGATGTTCGGACTGCGGCGCTCCTGGGGCGTCATCGAGCAGATGATCCCCTCCATCCGGCGCATCTCCCGTTCCCCCTTGCTGAGGGTATCGCCCTGCATCATCTCCCCGCCTCCCGGCAGCATTTTCACCAGGTTTTCCAGCGGCCCCAGGCGCTTCATCGCCCGCATCTGTTCCAGCATGTCCTCCAGCGTGAACACCCCGCGGCGCATCTTCTCCTCCATGCGCTCCGCCTCGTCCATGTCCACGGCCTCCGCCGCCTTCTCCACCAGGCTCACCACGTCGCCCATCCCCAGGATGCGGGACGCCATGCGCTCCGGGTGGAACGGCTCGAAATCGTCCAGCTTCTCGCCCACGCCGACGAACTTGATGGGCTTCCCGGTCACCGACTTGAAACTCAACGCCGCGCCGCCGCGCGCGTCGCCGTCGAGCTTCGTCAGGATCGCTCCCGTCACGTTCAACGCCTGGTCGAAGTGCGTCGCCACGTTCACGGCCTCCTGGCCCGTCGCCGCGTCCAGCACCAAAAGCACCTCCTCCGGACTCACCAGACCCTTCAACCGAACCAGTTCCTGCACGAGCGGCTCGTCGATCTGCAACCGTCCGGCGGTGTCGAACAGCACCGTGTTGAAGCCCTCCGTCCGGGCCCGGTCCAGGGCGGCCTGCGCAATCTTGAGCACGTCCGTCTCGCCCCGCATCACCAGCACCGGCACCTCGAGTTGCTTGCCCAGCGTTTCCAGCTGGTCCATCGCCGCCGGGCGATACACGTCCGCCGCCACCAGCAGCACCGTGCGCCCCTGCTTCACCAGCAGCTTCGCCAGCTTGCCGCTCGACGTCGTCTTGCCCGACCCGTGCAACCCGACCATGAGCAGGCACGATGGGTTCCGGGAGAACCCGAGCTGCGCATTGCCGCCCCCCAGCAGGTTCACGAGCTCGTCGTGGATGATCTTCACCACCTGCTCGCCCGGCTTGATGCTCTGAATCACCTGCTGCCCGATGGCCTGCTCCCTCACGCGGTCGATGAAATCGCGCGCCACCTTGAAGTTGACGTCCGCGTCCAACAGCGCCATCCGCACCTCGCGCAGCGAATCCGCGATATTGGATTCCGAAATCCGCCCCAGACCGCGCAGGTCACGGAACACCTTCTGCAACTTCTTGCTCAGGGAATCGAACACGCCCGCACCGTAGGGAACGGTCCGCGGATTGACAAGACGCGGAGGTCCCGTCGTATAGTGTCCGTCCCGCGCGGGAACGGGTCGAAAGACCGGCTCCCGGGCGGGACGCGATCCACGCGCCGCGGCCGCCCCCACGGGCCGCGTGAATTCGGAGTCGGTGACGGTCGTCGGTTCAGCAGTGGTAGGATGCCGGAGCGGTCAATCGGAGCAGACTGTAAATCTGCCGGGCTACGCCCTACGAAGGTTCGAATCCTTCTCCTACCACCACCCCCCCTTCCATCCGTCCGGGCTAGGGAGCGAACGCCTCCCGCAGCGCCGGCGTCTTGCGCGCGGATACCTCGCGGCGCACCAAGGCCTCCTGCTCGGTCAATCGGGCGATGATCGCGGCCCACAGCCCCTGGGCCACGTGCGCCTCGATGTTCACCATCGGGCCCCCGCCCAGCACCGAGCCGAGCAGGCCCCCGCCCCGCAGCATCACGCTGTTGTAGGTTTCGCGCAGTTTGTGTTCGGCGCCGGCGGTCTGCACGAACGCCAGCAGTTGCGGGTCCAACTCCTCCCGGTGGGTGGCCAGGAAGGATTGCGTGGCCGCGTCCCCGGCCCCCTTGATCACGGACGCGGGATCGTCGGTCTTGAACTGCGCGGCGGTCTTGCCCAGCAAGGCCATGGCTTCAGGCGCCGCCCGTTCGGCGGTGAGATTCATGGCCGTGAGCAGCGCCTGGCTCTTCCGCCGGTCGAACGAGGTCAGACCCTGGGGAATCTGGATTTGCTGGGTGGCGTTGCTGGTGAAGCTCCCGGCACTGCCGACCTGGTTCGAGGTGGTCTGCAGCCCCTGGACGAGCAAATCGCGAAGGCCCTGCAACTGCCGGAGCTTGACCACCGCGGGGTCGGGCCCCGCCGGCTTGGCCTCCACGATGGGAACCATGGGAACCAGCCCGGGAATGGCGGGTTTGGCCGGTGGGACGGGGACCAGCAACTGCCCCTGGGCATTGTAGAAATTGGTCGTCACCACCGCGTTGGAGACGACCACATAATTCGTCACGACGACCATGTTGGTCCGGAAGGTGTAGTTGGTGACGACCTGCATGAACGCCGCCCGCGTGTCCAGAGTGGGGGCGGGCGTTTGGGCTTGCAGACACCACGTGGCGAGGCCCAGTCCGACCGACCGCAGGGCGAATCCGAATGTCTTCATATGGGTTCAGCTTTCCCTTGATTGCCGCTGATAACCTAACAGGACGAGGTCTCGATTCAATCGGCGAAAAGTGCGCCCCCGACGCCGGGGCACGGGCCGGGTCACACGGGAATGCCTCATCCCCGCCGCCTTGAGCCGGACATGGCGCCTGGGCATGGTCCCGACCGACGAACCCCCGCAAATTTATGCGCGCATCGCTGCTGGTCTGGCTGGTTGCAACGCAGGTATTCCGTGCCGCCTCCGGAGCGGAGCCGGCGGGAGCACAAGTGCTCCACGTCTCGACGCTCGGCACCGAGGAGGCGGACGGAACGCCTGACCGCCCGTTTGGAACCCTGGAACAGGCGCGCGACTCGATCCGTGCCTTGAAACAACGCGGCGCGATGCCCGCAGCGGGCGTCGAGGTCCTGATTCACCCCGGCACCTACGCGGTCCGACAGTCCTTCCGGCTCACGGCTCCCGACTCCGGCACCCCGACCGCGCCCATCGTGTACCGGGCCGCGGCGGCGGAGGCGCCCCGCTTCACCGGTGGGGTGCGGTTGCGCGACTTCAAGTTGGTGACCGATCCCGCCCGGCTCGCCCGGCTGCCGGAGTCCGCCCGGGGGCGGGTGTGGGAAGCGGACCTCGGCAAGGCCGGCGTCACGAATGTGCTGCCGTTCGAACTGGGCGGATTCTCGAGCGGGCGCGGGTTCCGGACGCACCCGGCGCACGAGCTGTTCGTGGACGGCGAGCCGATGACGCTCGCGCGGTGGCCAAATGACGGGTTCGTGAAGACCGGGGAGGTGCCGGAACCCCTCACCCTCCAGGCGTGGGATCGTCGTCCGGGCTCGCCCGAAGGACGCTTTCGATTCGACGGGGATCGACCGACGCGATGGGTCGGGGAACCCGATGCCTGGTTGTATGGCTATTGGTTTTGGGACTGGGCGGACTCCTACGAGAAGATCGACCGAATCGACCCGGTCCGGCGGGAGATCTCGCTCGCCAAACCGTGGCACCAGTACGGGTATCGGAGGAACCAGCGCTATCACGCCGTCAACCTGCTCGCCGAACTCGATCTTCCGGGCGAATGGTATCTGGACCGGCAAGCGGGTCGCGTCCTCTGGTTTCCCAAAGGAGATCCCGGCGCCGCGGTGGTGGAACTTTCCGTGGCGCCGTTCCCGCTGCTGGACCTCGACGGCGCCTCCCATCTGCGATTTCAAGGTCTGTGTTGGGAATCGGGGGCCGCCGACGGCATCCGGATGACGGGGGGCAAGGATTGCCGCCTTCAGGGATGCACGATCCGGAGGATGGCCGGCACGGGCGTGGAGGTGCGCGGGGGACAGCGTCACGAACTGCGTTCCTGCGACATTCACACCCTCGGACGGGGCGGCATCGCGCTGGCGGGAGGCGACCGCAAGACCCTCGCGCCGGGAGAACACCGGGTGGAAAACTGTCATATCCACCACGTATCACGCATCGATCACACGTACACCCCGGGGGTCTGGGTGGACGGCGTGGGCCAGGTGCTTCGACACAACCTGATCCATCATGTGGCCAGCAGTGCCATGCGGGTGGAGGGGAACGATCACCTGGTCGAGCTCAACGAGGCGCATCGCGTGGTGCTGGAATCCGATGACCAGGGCGCCGTCGACATGTTCGGCAACGCGACCTACCGGGGAAACATCTTCCGCCACAACTACTGGCACCACCTCGGCAGCTGGGACGGGACCGGCGACACGTCCCACGGACAGCGGGCGGGAATCCGGCTCGACGACGCGATCTGCGGCGTGCGCGTGTACGGGAACGTGTTCCAGCGCTGTTCGACGGGCCGCACCCACTTCGGCGGAGTCCAGATTCACGGCGGCAAGGAGAACCTCGTGGAGGGCAATCTCTTCGTCGACACGGCGGCCGCGGTGAGTTTCACGCCCTGGGGTGACCAACGGTGGCGGCAGGCGGTCGCCCGGGCCCTCGACGCGCCCGCGATCGATCAGGAACTCTACCTGACGCGGTACCCGGCCCTCGCCCGGTTGGCCGAGGGAAACGACATCAACCAGGTTCGCGGCAATGTCACCCTGCGCTGTGGAACCCTGTTCCTGCGATTGCCCAAGGGAACCGAGTCCTCGGACAATCACGAGCACCCCCAGGGCACCGAATTGCCCGAAGGCCCCGACGGACGGCTCGTCTGGTCGGCCACGGAGGCCGCGAAACTGGGGGTCGGCAACATCCCGTTCGGCGAGATCGGATGGGTCGAGGACGAGTGGCGGGTTCGTCGGGGAGTCGCGTGGCAACTGCGGGTGCCGCCCCCCGCCTCGGCGCCCCGTTGATCGTCGTCCGGCGCGGCGCTGCCACGCAGCATCCAGGGCCGCGATCCGTGCTCAAGGCATGCCCGCCGCATCGCGCAGCATGGGCCGGCGGGCGTACTGCAGCGGAACCAGGGTCCGAAGATTGTCGGGCCAGCAGTACTCGTCCAGTTTCACTCCCTCCCGACGCCGTCCGACGACCCGGAAGTAGCCCAGGGCCCGCCCCGCATCGGCCTCGACGGCCTGGATTTCGTCGACGTTGTCCGGGGCGACGGCCCGTTGCCACTCCAGCCAACGCCGCCACCCCTCGGGCATCATGTCCGCCACCTCGATGGAAACGAGGCCCGTGCGTTCCCAGTGGGCCCGCCACCACGCCGCCGAGTGGAAGGACCAGAGCCCCTGCGCCCACATCCCGCGGAGCGCCTCCGGAACCCGTCCGTCGAGCTCGCGCGTCACTCCGGCCCCCGCGATGCCGAGGGGGCCGCCCGGTTTCACGAACTGGGCCAGGTAGTTGAGATACAGGTCGTCGGTTCCGAAGTAGTTGAGGCAGTCGATGCCGACGATCGCATCGAAGAACTCCGGCGCGAACGGCAGGGAGCGGGCGTCGACATGCAGCGGGAACACCGAGTCCCCAACGCCGGCATCCCGGAGGCGCAGGAGGTTCTCGGCGGCGCTGATCCAAAGGTCGGCCGCCCAGACCTGCACGCCGAATTCGCGGTGCAGGAAGATCGAGGACATCGCCCGCCCGCAACCCAGGTCGAGGACACGCATCCCGGGCTTCAAATCCAGGACCTGGCTCAACCACTCGGTCAGCCAGAGCACATTGGCCCCGCCGCTGGCGTTGGAAATCACCCAGTCGGGGTGGTACCGAGAAGCGCGGGGAAACCCTTCCAAGGCCAATCGGGTGTCCGGGGACATGAGCGAACCCTGAGGGACGCACACCCGGCCTGGCAACGTCAGAGACCGCGCCCCGACCGAGCCGGTTCCCCCGCCCCGCCCGTCATCCGGATCGGAACAATCCCGCCTTCCGCATCGTAATCCACGCGGTCCACGCAAACCTGGCGGGAACCGCGATAGGGACCGTCGCCGGTCCGGTTCTCCCAGCGATGGTAGAAGATCAGCCATTCGCCCGTGGTCGGGTGGCGCACGAAGGAATGGTGCCCCGGCCCCTTCCGCGTCGTGTCGCTGGTCAGAATCGCCCCGCGGTACGTCCAGGGCCCGACCGCCGAAGGACCGGTGGCGTAATGCACGGAGTACGAGGCGCGCTCCCAGCTCCCATGGCTGTAGGACAGGTAATAACGCCCGTCGCGAAGGTGCACGAAGGCGCCCTCGGTGAATTGCGGCGGGGTGTCCACCCGGATCTCCCGACCCAGACTCACGCGGTCCGGGTTCAGCTCGAAGATCCGAAGTTTCGCCCCCGCGCTGCCGCCGGCATACAGGTACGTCGTCCCCGAGTTCGGATCCTCGAACACCATGGGATCGATGGCTTCGAAGCCGTTGCCGCCCGTCAACAAGGGCCGGCCCGAGTCCCGAAAGGGACCCTGGGGGCCGTCCCCCACCGCCACGCCGAGACGCGAGGGCTGTGGGTTCTGGGGTCCGACCGAATAATAGAAGTACCAGCGACCCGCGTGCGCGGCGATGCACGGCGCCCAGGCCCCGTGCCACGGTCGACCGTCTTCCGCAACCCACGGCACGTCCGCCAACCGCAACACCGGACCATTCCGCGACCAGTCCGTGAGGTTGGTCGACGAGAAGGCATGAAACGCCTCCCCGCTCCCGGGCCGACTCCAGGTCGGGTACAGCCAGAACGTGTCGCCGACGACCACCACGTGGGGGTCGGCACCCGGCAGCACGGGATTTCCCCCGCGCCTCTCCCCCGCGGGCGGCACCGTGTCTCCCCCCACCACGACCGCCACCGTGGCCTGCCCTTCCAGTTCCTTCGCTGGTGGTGCCTGCGCCGCCGCCGCGGCAACGGAGAGGCCCAGGCTCGCGAGCAGCCATGCCATGCGGAGCCAGGAGAAACGCATGGGCCGAACATCCAGTCCGGTCCCGCCACATTCAACCCCGGAGGCGGGGCCCCGGATCCCCGTCCGCCGCCTCAGTGCCGGTGCGGTCCCCCGCCGCAGCATCGCTGGCAGGAGGACGGCACCCCGCTGCACTCGGCCCCACCGCCGGAGGAGGTGGACCCGGTACCACCCGCCGTGGCGCTGGCGAACGTCGACCATTTCTTTTCCAGTCGCGTCGAACCGCACTTCGGACACCGCGTCCCCTTCCAATCCGTCGACCGCACCAGGATCTCGCTGTCCGTCTCGCAGGCGTCGCAGTGAAATTCGTAGATCGGCATGGGGCGGAGACTGCCAAAGCCGGGCCCCGCGCTCAAGTCGCACGCCGGACAGTCGCACGCCGGACGGCGAGCGCCGGAGACGAGGCCCGGTGCCCGCTTGCCAGCCCGCGGTCCGTCGCCCCAACGTCGCGGGCCGATGTCCGATTCGCCGCCGCCCCCCGCCCCCGCCCCCGCCGGCGCCCGCCCGGTGCTGGGACGCACCCGCTTCACCTCCGAGCTGCAGGTTCGCCCGGACGACCTGGACATGTTCCAGCACGTTCACAGCAGCCGGTACCTCGATTACGTGCTCGCGGCGCGCTGCGACCAGATGGCCCGCTGCTACGGCATGGCGATGGAGGAGTTTCTGAAGCTCGGGCTCGCGTGGTATCAG
>CAZSOV010000234.1:0-12898 GCA_964608505.1 uncultured Verrucomicrobiota bacterium | reverse complement strand
GAGACGCGCGGCGTCGCGGAGGCCGAGTTCAGGAACCAGACGGTGACGGGGGACTCGGCGCGGTATTTTTCGTTCCGGGCGGCGGCCAACGGGCCGGGGTTGATCCGGGTCGAGGCCGGGTTCGACGCCGTGGTGGGTTTGTACTCGGCCAACCGGGGGTTGCTGGCGCTGGCCACGGACGTCGTCGCCGGCGCGGTGGAACTGCGGAGCACGTTCGAGTCGGGGGACCTGTATTACGTGCGGGTCGTGAACGGGCCGGTGACCTCGCCGCGCGAGGGAACGGGGTTCCAGATCGATCTGAGGCTGCCGACGGCGCCCGGGAGCCTGACGTTGGCCGCGCCCGCCGGCGGGTCTGGGGCGGTGGACGACGGCGGGTTCACCATCGGGACCTCCGCCAACGCGGCGCCGACCTTCTTCGAACTTCAACCCGCGATGGGGATCGACGTGATCACGTTCCGGGTGCAGGCCCCGTCGAACGGCGCCATCCGCATCAGCGTGGCGTCGGTGGACGGCTTCCGGGAGCGGATCTTCGCGGTCGGGCAGTTGGCGACGCTCAGTGTGCCCGTCCGGACGCAGGGTGCGCCGTTGCAGGTGGCGGTGGCCTCGACGGGCAGCTTCGGTTCGTTGTTCTACTACAACGGTCTGACGCTGCCCCGGGAGTTGGCCCCCGGCACCCTGGCGGGGCGGACGCCGTCGCCGGCGGGCGGTCAGGCGGAGTTGACGGCCAGCGGGTTTGATCGGAGCGGGGACCGGGCGGGGTTCGAATTCTACCAAGGCATCGTGCCGGCGGGCCGGACGGGTGTCTGGACGGCGCAGGGATCGGGAGGCGCGCTGCCGGTGCTCGCGCGGTACGTGGCTGCCGGGTCGGTGTTGCAGTTGGTCGGGTTTGAGCTGGCGGATGCCGCCGGCGAGGCCCGGATGGAGTTCACGGTGGCGGCCGAGCGCCTGTATGCCGCGGTGGCCTTTCAGGTGGCCCGGCAGGACGGTGGCGCCGTCCGGGTCGCGGTGGATCATCCGGCGCCGATTCCGGTGGGGGTGGGCATGGTGCCGGACCTCGAATACGAGGCGCAGAACCAGAACCCCGCGCGGTTCGGGTACATCCTCCAGATCCGGAGCATGGTGCTGCAACAAGCCTACGAGCAGGACTACTGGGAGACCCTGCTGCCCGACCGCTTCTTCAACGGCAATGTCGTGGAGGACGCGGCCATGCCCGTGCTCGAGGTCCGCCCCGACACTCCGGGAAGCGCGCTGCGTCTGCAGGTCACGGTGCTCGACGGCGATGGCGATCCGTTGAGGCGCTGGAACGGCGTCGAAATCCAGCCGTTCCAGTCCGGCGCCGACGGCGTCATCCGGGTCGATTTTGCGACGCTGGGCGTGTTCCGGCAAAGCCTCGAGGGCCGGAAACTCCAGTTCCGCGTGACGACCGCTGGCGGCGCCCTGGGGGACGGGACCTACACCCTGCGGATGACGGTCCGCACGCCGGACGCGAAACCGTACGAGATCACCGAGGCGCGCTGGGCCTATCCGGGCGGAGGCACGATCCCCGCCGCGGTCGGCGCGGTGTCGACGTTCCCCGCCGGCACCCGGGTGGTCGACGTGCCGCAGAACGCCGAGGGCGAGGGATCGGTGTCCGGCAGCTTCGCGTCGTCCGCGGTCGACGTGGACGTGTACCGGTTCTGGACGCCGTCCGGCGGTTCGTTCCGGGTCTGGACCACGGGCGAGGGCGCGGACCCGGCGAACACCACGATCCGTCTGTACCGGGCGCGGTATGCCGTGACCGCGGACGGGGAGCGGACCTCCTGGTGGGAGACCGTCGATTACCTCGAAGCCCTGGACGGGGTCGAGGCGAGCCGGGACTGGCACCCGGCGGACCGGTCGGAAATCGACGCGCAGGTGGTGATCGAGGACCCGGAATTCCCGGCGTACAAGAAGCCGACCAACGTCCTGGGGCAATCGGTCGTGGGGAACCCTCCCGAAAGCCAGTTGGCCACGCCGTATCTGCCCGCCGACCGGCAGTTCTCGGACGTGCAGGACGTGTATTTCGTCGTGGTGAAGAACGAGCAGGGCTCGACGGGCGGGTACCGGCTGTCGGTGTCGACGGGGGACCTGCCGCGGTTGAGGCAGGAGGCCGTCTACCTGGCGCAGCGACCCAACGCGGCCAACCTGCGGTCGGTGATCTCGGTGGATGTTCCGGGGGTCGAGGCCTACGGAAACCGGGTGGGTTACTACGAGGTGCAGATGCCGGAACAGCATTCCGGCTACCTGGGGATCTCCGGGCAATCCGGGGCGAACTGGCGGGTCCGGCTCTACGGGGCGGATGGTCGCGAATTCACGACGTCCGTGGACGTGGACGGCGAGCGGCGGTACGTGGTGACTCCGGGCGGACGCGTCGTGCGGGTGGTGGTGGTGGAGACGGGGCGGAACGACGAGGCGAACGACCGCATCACCTTCGCGGTCACCCTGCTCGAGGACGCGGGGCTGCCGACGAACTTCTCCTCCCTGGGCCTGGATTCCGTCGCCCACACGCTGCTCCCGACCACTCCCTGGGGCGAACTGGATGCCGGGGACTTCACCGGTTCGGCCCCCGTGGATTCGGCGGGGCGCGTGTACCGCTTCCGGGCGCCCGAGGGCCCCGTGCGGGTCGAGGTCGCGCCCATCGCGGGATCCCAGGTGAGTTTCCTCTGGGGTCTCTACGAGGACGGACGCCTGGTGGCGTGGGATCTGGCGGTGCCCGGCCAACCCGGCACCCAGGCCACGACGCTCGCCATCAGCCGGGCGGAAATCGACACGCTGGCCGGGGCCGGACGCAACCTCATGCTCGTCGTGCGTCATGCCTCGGGAAGCGTGCAGCCCGCGCAGTTCGGCATCGTGATCGAACCGCAGCGGGACATGGGGTTCGGGACGTTCGATCCGGCGCGGACCTCGGTGACGCTGCCCCCGATCGCGACCGAGAGCCGCGCGGTCCTCGGCCTCCAGGGGGCCACCACGATCCTCACCGGCGGCTTCAATCAGATCGATTGGGCGCCGGATCAGTGGGTGCGTTTCCTGGTGCCCGACACCGGGGCGCCGGGCGCGACGCTCGTCGATCTTCCCACGGGGCAGAACGTGTATCCGTTGCGGTACGACGTGTACGACGCCTCCGGAAGGACCCGGATCGCCTCGGGAACCGAGACCTTCGCGGATTCCCCGAACGGCATCGCCCTGCCGCAGTTGGAAGGCGGGAAGGCGTATCTCCTCCGACTCGCACCCCGGGACCAGCCCCTGGGCGCCAGCCTGCCGGTGCGCGTCGAGTTCCAGATGCCCAAGACGGCCCGGGTCAACGGCGCGTACGTCCACGCGGTACCCGACCGCAGTCCGCACCGTCCCTCCGATGCCGACTACGCGTTCGTGAATTTCCGGGGCGACTTCTCCACGACGGTCAGCCTGAACGGACGCGAGACGGCGCGCTGGTACGTCGATGTCGACCGCGCGGGACCGGCGACCCTGAAGGCCGTCGTGAGCGGGTCGACGCGGGTCAGCATCGCGATCTACCGCGACGACGGCACCGGCGAGTTCCCCACGGTATCGCTGGTGGATTTCGTCAACGAGTCGTCGGTCGTCACGACGGCGGACGGGAAGGAGTTCGAGCTCGAGACCTTCCTCGGGGCGGGCGGCTATTTCATCGAGGTGGCGCGGTCGAACACCAACGGCGGCAGCGTCCGGCTGGATTTCACCGGCCCCGAACGGCCCGTCGAGAGCCTGACGGTGGATCCGAATCAGGGCGTGGTGCTGCGTTCGCAGATGGGGCGGGCCGGCTCGACGCAGTTCTTCGAGGTCGTGGCGCCGGCGGGCAGTTACGGCACGGGCATCTTCCTGGCCTACGACCTGGACCTGCTCGACGGGCGTCCCCAGATCCAGGGCTTCGACAACAGCCAGACCCCGCCGTTGCCGATCATCTCCGAGCTGACGCTGCGGGCACGCATGCAGGTCTGGGCGGTGTCGGACGGGTTCGGCCCGGGCGGCGAGGTCGCGATGGTGCTGGCGAAGACGTTGGACCGCGAGCCGACGGTGAACCGGACCGAGCCGTTGAAGGCGACGCTGGAGACCACGGGCAAGGCGACGCCGTTCCAGCGTTACATCATCGGCATCTTCGTCACCGGGGTCGGGCCCGGCTTCCAGGACGAGGTCAGCGGACGCAGCAAGTCCATCGGCGTCCAGGCGCTCTTCGCGGTGCCGAACTCGGGGACTCCGGATCTTGAGGTGGAATCGATGCGGCTCCTGCCGAACAGCGGGAAGACGCTGGTGGAGGTGACCATCGTCAACCGGGGGTACGCCGTGGCTCTCAACAGCCAGTCGCGCTTCCTGTACCCGGGCTTCGAGGCCGGCCAGCCGGTGACGGCCACGCTCGCCGAGACGGTGCTCGGGCCCCAGGGCCGGCGCGTGCGCCAGCTGGACTGGGTGAACCCCACGTCCCCCCAGGACGTCACCGGCTACACGCTCGACGTCGAGGGCGAGATTGCCGAGATCGACGAGGGCAACAACGCCGGCCAGGCGGCGATGAACTCCGTCAATGCCGCGCGCCCGGTCTTCTCGCTGAGCCTGGCCAACGGCTTGGACGGCAACTCCGATCCCGGGGTCTGGGGCCGTTATCTCGATTCGCGCGGGCACAACGACGCGAAGGTCCTGACCGACATCCTCCTCGACGCCAGCGACGCCGACGACGCGGCGAACACCTACGACACGGGCCCCGAGATCTACCTGCTGCGCTCCGATTCGCCGCTTCCGTACACCTCCGGCAATCACTTCCTCGAGCCCAGCCGGGTCATCGAGCGCGTGGCCATCAGCAACCTGGCCCCGACCGGCCCCGGCACGCCGAACATCTTCTCCGCCTACGCCGTGGATCGCTTCGGACTCCGCAGCGAAACCGAAATCCGCGTGATCCAGATCGTGCCGTTCCCGAAATGGATGGACGCCGGGGAGACCGAGGTCGTGTTCGACCGCGATGCCCACAAGTACCAGCTCGAGTTTCGCGCGCGTCCGGTGGATTACGCCGCGACGCTGTCCGGGATGCTGGACGCCAACGTCCCGCTCGTCGGCGACCTGCAGAACCGGTTCTACGTTGAGGCCGTCGCCGAGCGGGAGTTCAGTCTCGATCCCGGCGCCAGCATCAGCCCCATCCAGCCTTCCATCCGGGCCCGGACGACGGTGTTCGGGCAGGACATCCTCGACGAGGTGTTCGGACCCGGAACCATCCAGGACCATGTCTCGGTGCTCGGTCACATCGACGTGCGACCCGACACGCTGGAGGCGGGGGCATTCGAGCTGAGCACGCGGTTTGACCAGTATCCGGTCGACCGTTGGGAGGGGCCGGAGATTCCGATCTTCGGGTTCGACGCGGGCATCGTGAGCGCGGCGGTCCAGGCGCAGGTGATCGTCGACCTGAAGTTCGATGCCGCGGTGACGTTCGCCTTCGACCTGACCCAGACCGACGCGCCGCTGCGGATCACCTCGCCGAGCTATGTGGGCCTCGATCTCCGGATCGATCTGCGCTTCGAGGGCGAGGTGGAGGTCGCCGGCTTCCTCGACATCGCGTCGGTCGGCGGCGGGTTCTTCTTCACCCTCAAGCCCCGCTACGGCCTCGAGGACATGACAGGGTCGATTCCCCTCGAGAACTTCCTTTCCGAGGCGTGCCTCGGGCTCTCCGCCACCCTCGGCGGCGAGTTGTCCGCCGATATCCTCGGCTTCGAGGTCTTCTCCCTCGAACTCGAAAGCGACGAGATCCAGCTCACGAACTGCGACGTCGCGACCGCCTCCATGCAGGCTCTGCCCGGACTGAGCGGTCTGACCTCCCTCACCGGCACCACCGGTGGATACCCCTTGGGCGAGGGCCGCCTCGGATTGCAGTCCGCCATGCAGGCCCTTCCGAACGACAACCGCATCCGGTTGACCCAGACGATCCTGGCCGGCGACGCCCTCCTGTCGATGCCGGCCATCCGCCCGAATCCGCAGCTGGTCCTCGAGGCGGCCACCGGCGAGCGGATGCTCGCCTATCTGGAGGCGCCCACCGCCGGCGCCCCGCCCGTCCTCTACGTCGCGCGGGGCAATGCCGACGGCTTCGCGGCGCCGGTCGCGCTGACGTCCGGCGAGTGGATGAGTCGCCCGTTGCTCGTGTCCACCCGAGACGGCAACGGCTTCCGCGCCGTGGTCGTGTACCAGACCACCCCCAACCCGACCGACACCACCACCCGGAATCAGTTCCTCGGCGGACAGGACCTGCGCTACCGGTACTTCGACGGCACCGCCTGGACCGAGGAACTCGTGCTGACCGACAACGCCCAGCTCGACTGGCAGGCGTCGATGGCCTTCAACGCCAACGGCGACGGGGCCCTCGCCTGGGTTCAGAAGAACGTGGACGCGCCCCTCGACGCCAAGGGAAACCTGACGGGTACCGACCGTCTGCTCGTCGCGCGCTGGGACAAGACCGCGCACCGCTGGCTCGCGCCCTCCCCGGTCGGTTCCAATGGAACCCACAACCAGCCCTCCGTCGCCATCGGCCTCGACGGCGTGATCGGGGTCGCCTGGAACCAGCGGGTCGGCGCGGATCACCGACTCGGACTCGCGCGGCGGGCGACGAACGGCACCTGGACCGTCGGTTCCGTGGTGGACACGACGTTGCCCGCGACCGGACGTCCGCGGACGGCGGCCCTTGTGATCGATCCGGACGGACGGTTCACCGTGGTGACCGCGTTCACCGAGGCCATGGCGAAGAACCAGCCGGTGGTCACCCGGGTTCTGGCGCGGACCGGCACCTTCGACGAACTGCGGCAACAGGCGAAGGCGTTCGAGGTCCTGGCGAGGACCGGCGGCGTCTCCTCCCTCCAACTCGTGCGCTCGCCCGAGGGCACGCTCGCCGTGGGATGGCACGAGCGTCGCGGCGGCTTCAGCGACGTCGTGGTCGTCCGTCGCCAGGACGATGGCACCTGGACGCGTCCGGCGCGCGTCACGCAAAGCGCCGGCAACGAACGCGCCGTGCGCCTCGTCGTCGATGGCGCCGGCGCCGTGCTCTCGGTCTTCGAACGCGGCGTCCACTTCTTCGCCGGCCCCGGTGGCGCCCTGCTGCCCGCGGACGGACCGGATCTGAAGCTGCCCGCGACGGCGTCGGGCCTGCTGGGTTCCGGCTTCGCGCTGCGTGGCGCGGAGCTCAACATCGTCGGCCCGCTGCACCTCGACGGCCTGCCCGCGGACCAGCGTCCGGACGGACTGGCCGGAGCGACGGTCGAGGCCTCGGTCGTGATCCGGAACACGGGCGGTGCCACGGCGGATGCCCTGGTGACGTTCTACCGAATCAGCCCGCTCGGACTGGGCGGGCGCGACGTCAAGCTCGAGGAACGGAAGGTCCGCCTGCTCCCCGGCGGCTCAGTCGTCGTCGGCGTCCCGGTGGCACTCGAGGCCGGAGTCAACCGGTTCTCGGCGGAGGTAACGCTGGCGTCGGGCCGGGACGCGTTCACCACCCGGGACAACACCGTCAGCGGCCAGATGACCGGTCTCATCGACCTGGCGGTGGACACGCTCTCCATCGCCGAGCAGGTCGCGGGGATCTCGCCGCAGGTCGGCGCCCAAATTGGCATGCGCTACGAAATCGTGAACCGCTCCGGCGTCGCGTACCGCGGGCCCGTCCGGGTCACCACCTTCTGGGAGGATCCGGCCAAACCCGGGGTGCGCACCACGGTCCAGACCGGCGCGGCGGAACTCGAGTTCGCTCCCGGGCAACGCAGGGCACTGGCCGGTCTCTTCGCCTTCGACCAACCCGGGTTGCGACTCGTCGGCGTCGAGATCTCCGAGATCAAGGGCGAGGAGCTCTCGACCGCGAACAACCGCGCGTCGATTCCCCTCGATCTGCGACCCAACCTGGCCCTGCGGGATGTCGAAGTGATCATCCGCGGCGAGCCCGCCCGGGTCGTCCCGGCCATCTCGGTGCAGGTGATCAACGATTCCGGCGTCGGCAACGCCGTCGTGCGGGTCGCGGTGTCGAACACCGGTTCGGCCCCCGTGACCTCGTTCACGCTCCGCCTCACGCACGCCATCGAAGGAGGGCCGTTCGCCGAGGTGTTCGCGCAATCGTTCAACGGACTGCTGGCCCCCGGGGAGTTCCGGTTGGTGGAGCTCAAGGCCCCCGCGCTCGCCGGGTTGAACGTCTACCGCGCCGAGGTCACTGCCGCCGCCGCGGACCTGCCGTTTCGCCTGCCCGAACCGGTGCTCGCCGACAACGTCGCCCAAACCGCGGTCGTGGTTCAGGGGTTGCCGGATCTGCAGGTCGGTTCGACGAACTTCGTCACGCCGGCGGCCACGCCGACCGTCTTGCGCGTTGGGGCCACCGCCCGTCTCGACGTGCGCGTCGACAACCAGGGCATCGCCGTGGCCAGGAACGTGCTGGTCGAAGTCTTCGCCCTGTCCCGCGGTCTGGCCGGCGAAGGCGTGCTCATCGGTTCCGTCACCCTCGACTCCGTCGCGGCCCTCGGTTCCGCCACGGTCCGCATCACGCTCGACACCACCGTCCTGCCCGAATCCACGGATTCCGTGCGGGTGGTCGTGGATCGCCACCAGAAGATCCTCGAACGCACCGACCTCAACAATACCGCCAGTCGTTCCGTCGCGGTCGCCCCTCCCTCGTTCGTCGCCGGACGGGGCCTTCTCAACGCGGGCACCGGACAACTCTCTCAGGTGAACTCCCTGGGCGTGGTCTTCAACCAGGACCTCGCCCTCCCCCGGGACGCCTCCGTGTTGCGCCTCGAAAACGTGGCCACCGGGGAGATCGTCGATCCGGCAACCTATACGCTGTCCCTGGACGCGGCGACGCGCACGGTGACGTGGAAGTTCACCGGCCTCCCCGGGGGCGTCCTCCCGCCCGGCGAGTACGTGGCCCGGATCGACGCCGGTGCGATCTCGGATCGACGGTCCAATGCGCTCGGTCGCGATTTCGTCATGCGCTTCGTCGTAACGCCCGGCGACGCCAACGGCGACGGAATCACTAACGAACGCGACTATCTCCTCGTCTGGCGGGAACTCCGGAAGGCCGAACCAGCCCGCAGCCTGAACCTCGACGTCGATGGCGACGGCAAGGTCACCACGACCGACCTCGACCTCGTACGCCGCAACTTCGGACGCCGCGGCGTCGGCGGAGGAGCCCAGCCGTGAATCCGTCGTCTCCCGTCATGAAGTCTCCCCTTCTGCCCTTCACGCTCCTTCCCCTCCGGTTCGCCGCCCTTGCCGGCTGGGTCGCTGCCCTCGCCCATACCCTTCCGGTCACGGGCGCAAGTGCCTCCGCGTCCTCCCCGGCGAAACCTCCGGTGACCGTCACCCTTCGTCCGGACGCCTCAACCCTGGCACCCGGGGCGTCGACCGTCGTTCGTGCCTTCGCCCAAGTCTCGCCGGACTACCGTGACCGCGCGGATCGGATCTTCACCTGGTACCTCGATCTCCTCCTGTCCACGCCGGACCAACTGGAACTCGACGTCGCGTCCCTCACCCGCCCCCGTTCCGACGCCGATCCGGTGCTGGGATCGCCGGGCATTGCCGACGGCGCAAGCCTGATGGGCATCCGCGACAGCTTCCTGAACCTCGAGGGCGCCGGGGTGGCCGCCCCCGTGGAACTGTTCTCCATACGAGTCCGCGCCGTCGCGCCGGGCCCGGGCCTGCTCCGACTGCGTCCCGGAACCTTCGGTGCCGACGACAGTCCGGACTTCCTCGTGCTGCCCGGCGGCGACGAGGATCCGTGGTCGGGAGGGAACTACGCGGCGGCGACGACGAAGATCGTGGTGACCGGCGAAGGGGGCGGAGGCGGCAACCCGCCCCGGCTGAGCATGGCACTGGACCCCAAGGGAACCCTCGGCGTGACCGTGCTGGGAGAACCCGGCGACGTCGTGGCACTCGAGGAGACCGAGGCCCTCGGCGAACGGGCCGTCTGGCGGCGCGTCGGGCAGAGCGAGGGGCGCACCCCGGAATTCGTCCACGAAACCACGGCGCTGGGCGCGGTTCGTCTTTACCGCGGCCTGCGGCTGAGTCCCGCATCCGCCAGGTAGGACCGTGGGCAAGCGGACGGGTCCTCACCTGAGGCGGTGCTCCTCCGACCCGTCGTGGGATCCCATTCCGCGGATCTCGATGAGTGGGATGGACCTCTTTGGTTTCCCGGGCACGAACCCGGTCCGGAGTTTCCGTGAACCCGGGGGGTTCGCGAACCGCCACCGATTCGATTCTGTCGCGCCGTCCTCCCGTAGCCGGCCCCCCCCTCGGGGAGTCAATCCAGCTTCCGGACACCCCCGGACGACGGGGGCCGCAACAGCGACAGGAGATCGTCCAGCTTCTCCCGGATCTCGTCGTCCAAGTGGGACGGTTCGCACAGCTCCACCAGGGTGTGGAGGCTTCCCTTCCGGCAGAGCAGGGGAGTGGCGGTCCGGGCCGAGAGCCGGCGGAAGAATTCCTCGGCGAATTCACTGAGCTTCCGGTCCCTGGTCTGCGCGCGCCAAAGGGCATTCCGGTAGTCCGCGCCACCCGTGTTGTAGGCGTCGAGGTCCCTCCGGTTGCCGTCGAAGATCTGTTCCAACAGGAGCTCCCGGAGCACTGCCTGCGGCTCGTCCTCGAACAGATCGGCCTCGGGCCGCGCCCGGGCGGCTCGCGCCAGCAGGAGTTCGGGAGTGATGAAGTAGTTTTCGGCCTCGTATCGTTTCCAGACTCGCCGTGTCAGGCCCCCTTGGTTCGCGTCGGACCGTCCGCCCCGGTCGCGGTCCTGAAGGGAAAGGCCGCGCAGTTTCGGCAGCATCCGGTGCAGTGCCCCGTAGTGCCTCTCCGCGCTGAGCCCGTATCCGCCCTCGACTCGCTGCAATTCCTCTTCCGAGGATCGGTCTGGCTCGGGAAAGTTGTCCTCGAGGTAGTAGATGTTCACCTGGGCGCCGTCGTCCAGGAGGGGGCCTACCGGATGCCCGAGTCTGCGAGCGAAGGCTCGCAGCATGTCCAGATCGGTGGCTCCTTCGAGGTACAGGACATGGCCGGTCTCCCGGGCGCGAACGTAGTGTTCGGCGCCGAAGTGTTTCAGCGAGGAGAGAATGTGGGTCTTGTCGGCAAGATTCTCGGCCTGACCGTCAAGAACCAGCGAGAGGTGGGTCTGCAGCCCCTCGCGCAGGAGCACCTCGGAATGCGTCACCAGCACCACCTGGCAGCGGTGCTTCTCCGCGATGTCCCGCAACAGCACGTAAGCCTGCTGCTGGCGCAGGATTTCCAGGTGGGCGTCCGGTTCGTCAATCAGCAGGACGCTTTCCTTGTGGAGGTGCAGATGGGCGAAGATCAGCAGCATCTGCTGGAAGCCCCGCCCCGAAAGGCCCAGGTCCATTTCTCCGGAGGTGCCAACCTGCTGGTAGGCCAGATCAACTCCCCCTTTCTCGTTCACCTTCGGCTCGTCGAGCCGCACCTGGAACAGCCGCTGCATCAGGTCGACGATCTCCCTCCAATCCGACGGCGCCTGTTGAAGGACCTGGAGGCAGATGTTTCGCAATACCTCGGCGGTGCTTCCGCGCCCGAGAAAATACTCGATCCGCTGGGGCAGGATGACGGCTTCGTCCGCCGAAATGCCCGACATGGGGTAGAGAAGCGCGAGATCCAGACGAGCGGCCGCCTCCAACGCGGCGACGTCCTGCAACGACTCCTCGGAGGGTTCGCAGTAGACCAGCTCATCGCTGGCGTGATGCCGAAAGATCATAGTCACCGGGTGCGGCGTGCCGCCGACGTCGACGCCCGCCGTGATACGAAGTGGGATCCGTGTCACGCGCAGATTGTGCCAATAGTGGCGTGTTCGCGGGACCGGGACGGCCAGAATGCTCAATCGATTGAGCGGCTTGCCGGTCTTCTTCTCCGCCCGGGAGTTCTCCGCCTCGGCCTTCCAGGTCTTGAGACCGATGGACCAGAGGGAGATTGCCTGCAGAATGCTCGTCTTGCCGCTGTTGTTCGGGCCGATCAACACCGCCGGATGATCGAGAACGATGCGCTGCCGCCCGGCGTAGCGCTTGAAGTTCTCAATCTCGACGTAGTGCAGCCACTTCATGGCGTCACGATAGTGGGTTGCGTGGGAAATGGTATTCCTCGTTGCCAAGGCGTCCCCGGTCCGCGCGGGGACGGGGAGTGGCTTTGCGCATTGCCGATTTATAAAGCCTACAAACCGGGATATTTAAATGGAAGGCGCGCCTGGTTCGCGTCGGACCGTCCGCCCGGGTCGCGGTCCTGAAGGGAAAGGCCGCGCAGTTTCGGCAGCATCCGGTGCAGTGCCCCGTAGTGCCTATCAACCAAATCCAAAGCCCATAAACCGGGATATTTAGATGGAAGGCGCGCCTGGAGTTTGGCAACGTCGCGGGCATGCCGACCGGTCGCTTGCTCGCTCCGCCCGATCATCCCGCCGCCGTGTATCATTGCGTGTCCCGCGTCGTGGATCGGCGCTTCATCTTCGGCACTGCCGAGAAGGAGCACTTTGTCCGGCTCCTTCGGGAGGCCGAGGAGTTCTGTGAGGTTCGCATCCTTACCTTCTGCCTCATGTCCAATCACTTCCATGTTCTGGTGGAGGTCCCAAGACCGCCCGAACCGGCAGTGCGGCCTTCGCCGGAGCGGGTGCTGGCCAAGCTGGCGAAGTTGTCGGGGCACCAGAACGTCGGGTTGGTCCGCCAGCGCTTCGAAATGTATCGCCAGACCAGGGACGAGAAGGGGTTGGCGGAGTATCTGGCCACGTTTCACGCCCGGCTGTGGGACTTGAGCCAGTTCATGAAGCTGGTGAAGCAGCGCTTCACGCTCTGGTACAACTTGCGCGTGGGTCGGACGGGGACGTTGTGGGAGGACCGGTTCAAGAGCGTGCTGGTGGAGGGTCAGGGTCAGGCGTTGGTGA
>CAZSOV010000233.1:0-12917 GCA_964608505.1 uncultured Verrucomicrobiota bacterium | reverse complement strand
GGCCTCGCTCACCGGTCACCTCGTCTTCTCGACCCTCCATACCAACGATGCCCCCGGGGCGCTTACCCGCCTGGTCGACATGGGCGTCGAACCCTACCTCGTCGCCTCCTCCCTCGAAGCCGTCCTCGCCCAGCGCCTCGTCCGCGTCCTCTGCCCCCATTGCAAGGAGGAGGACCCGACCCCGGCCGCCCACGCCTTCAAAATCCAGCTCGGCCTGCCCTCCGGCTCCAACCTCTTCCGCACCGTCGGCTGCCGCGAATGCCGCGGCACCGGTTACCACGGGCGTCGCGCGATCTTCGAGTGGATGGACAGCGACAACGAGATCCGCCGCCTCATCCTCAAGAGCGTCTCCAGCGACATCATCCGCGACGCCGCCCGCCGCAACGGCATGCGCAGCCTTGCCGAGGACGGCTGGCGTCTCGTCTCCCTTGGCATCACCACGGCCGAGGAGGTCCTCCGCGTGACCAAGGAACAATCCCCCGGCGGCGAGGCCGACGAAAACGTCGCCGAGCTGCTCGCCACCGGCTCCGCCGGCCGCGAAGGCTAGGCCACCGCCATGCCCGTCTTCGATTATCGCGCGCTCCAGCCGGACGGCTCGCTGACCCAGGGTCAGATCGAGGCCGCGGGTCGCCAGGACGCCCTGCGCCAGATCGAGGGCCGCCGGCTCCGCACCATCAGCCTCTCGGAAAAGGGCGCCGGTTCGAACGGCTCCCCCCCCGGGCGCAACGGCAAACCCGCCCACCACCCACCCCCCGCCCCGGCCCGGGCCGACAAACCCTCTCCGGCCCCCGCCGCCGAACCCGCCGCCGGCGCCTCGTCCGAGGCGTTCTCGTTCTCCTTCGGCACCCCGAAGGTCACGCCCCGGATGCTGGAGAACTTCACCCGCCTGCTCTCCAGCCTGCTCGCCGCAGGCGTCCCCCTCAGCCGCGCTCTCGTCATCCTCACCAAGGAGGCCGGCAGCCCCGCCGCCAAGGCCCGCTGGAAGGGCGTGCACGACCTTGTCGTCGATGGCCTCTCCCTGGCCGACGCCATGGCCCGGACGCCCGACACCTTCCCCCGCGTCTACACGGCCATGGTCGAGGCGGGCGAAACCGGCGGCTTCCTCGACATCGTCCTCGCGCAGATCGCCGACTTCCAGGCCCGCGAAAAGGAGCTCCGCGGCAAGGTCATGGCCGCGATGCTTTACCCCATCATCCTCCTGGCCCTCGCCCTCGGCGTCCTGGTCTTCCTCCTCGTCTTCTTCATCCCGAGCTTCCAGAAGATCTTCGCCGGGTTCGGCGCGAAGCTGCCCCTGCTCACCCAGGTCATCGTCGCGGCCAGCGATCTCCTCCGCTCCTACGGCCTGTTCGCCGCCGTCGGGGCCGGCATCGCCGCCTTCCTCCTCCGGGCCTGGCTCGTCTCGCCCGCCGGACGCCGCGCCTGGGAAGGGGCCATCCTGCGGCTCCCCGTCATCGGCTCCCTCGTCGCTCAGTTTGCCATGGCACGGTTCACCCGCATGCTCGGCACCCTCCTCGGCGCCGGCGTGCCGCTCATCGCCGGCCTCCATGTCGCCCGCCGCTCCCTCGGCAACCAGATCCTCGTCGACGCCGTCGCCAACTCCATCGACCGCGTCAAGGAAGGCAAGGCCCTCGGCCCCAGCCTCGCCGAATGCCGCTCCCTCTTCCCCGGCTCCGTCCTCGAAATGATCTCGGTCGCCGAGGAAAGCGCCCGCCTCGACAAGGAACTCGTCCGCATCGCGGACGTCACGGAGTCGGATCTGGACCGCCAGCTGCGCACCGCCGTGGCGCTGGCCGAGCCGCTCATGCTCTTTGCCATCGCCGCGTTCATCGGCACCATCTTCATCGGGATGGTCATCCCGATCTTCACCTTGCAGGACTACATCAAGTGACCCCTTTCGAATCCCATCCAACCCAGTCCACCACCCGATCCCGATCCCAGACCATGAGAACCCACCCGATCCAGCCCCTCCGCCGCCGCCCCCCCGGCGCCCGCGGCTTCACGCTCATCGAACTCCTGCTGGTCCTCGTCATCCTCGGCATCCTCGCCGCCGTGGTCGTGCCCAAGTTCTCCGGCCGCACCGAACAGGCCCGCGTCACCGCCGCCCAATCCCAGATCGCCACCTTCGGCACCGCCCTCGACGCCTTCGAGGTCGACACCGGCTCCTATCCCAAGGGCAAAAGCGGCCTCCTTGACCTGATCCAGCAACCCCGCGACGCCCAGAACTGGAAGGGTCCCTACATGAAGGGCGAGATCCCCAACGATCCCTGGGGCCAGCCCTACCTCTACGAATGCCCGGGTCGCAACAATCCCACCTCCTACGACCTGAGCTCGATCGGGCCCGATGCCCGCGAAGGCACCGATGACGACATCACCAACTGGCAGCAGGCCAACGCCCGCCGGGAATGACCCGCGGTCCGCGACCGGGTTCACGCTCATCGAGCTGATCCTGGTCATGGCCCTGCTCGTCATCGCCTTCGGCCTCGCCTCGCCCGCCCTCCAGCGCTTCTTTCAGGGCCGCGCCCTCGACTCCGAGGCCCGCCGCCTCCTCGCCCTCACTCGGTACGCCCAAAACCGCGCCGCCTCCGAAGGCTTTCCCATGGTGCTCTGGATTGATGCCCAGCAGGGCCGCTACGGACTCGAGGCCGCCTCCGGTTACGAGGAACTCGACGCCCGGGCCCTCGAGTACGCCCTGCCCGGCAACCTCCGGCTCGAGGTCGGCGCCCCGCCCGCCGTCATCCGGGCCGGCCTCGCCCAGTTCGGCGTCGTCAACTCCGCCCTCCCCTCCGACGCCGCCGCCGGCCTCCGCTCCGCCCAACGCGCCCGACTTCCCGCCATCCGCCTGCTCCCCGACGGCCTCATCGCCGCCAGCAGCCCCGAGTACCTCCAGCTCCAGGACCCGCGCAACGAACGGGAACCCGACCGCGTCTGGCTCGTGCAAAACACGAACCGCCTCGCCTATGAGATTCGCACCACCCGCCCGACGACCGAACGCTGAGGTTTCCCTCGCGCGCCGGTCCGCCGCCGCCCGCGGGACCGCGACCTCCCCCCGGCAAACGTCCGCCGCCCGGGCCGCCTTCACGCTCGCCGAGGTCCTCGCCGCCATGGTCTTCCTCGCCATCGTCATCCCCGTGGCCGTCGAGGGACTCCGCATCGCCGGTGCCGCCGGCCAGGTCGGCCTCCGTGAACCCGCCGCGGCCCGCATCGCCGAACGCGTCCTCAACGAATGGCTCGCCACCAGCACCGCCGCCACCGGCACCTCCTCCGGCGCCGTCGAGGAAGGTCCCGTCGAATACCGCTGGACCCTCAGCTCCCAACTCTGGGCCGAGGACGCCATGCGCCTCGTCACCGTCGATGTCCACTACGACGTCCAGGGCCGCGAGCACGACTTCCGCCTCGCCACCCTGACCGACCTCGGCTCGAACTGACCGTCCCCGTGCCCGCCATGAACACGCCCACTGCAACCGCGCCGCCCGGTGAAGGCACCGGGCCTACGGGCTGTGGGTCGCGTGCTTTCACGCGGCGACGCGCGGTCCACGGTCCGGGCCCGTTCCCACGGTCGGTTCCCCCGGACCGCCCGCGCCCCTGCCCCCGCGCCTTCACCCTCCTCGAGGTGATGCTCGCGGTCGTCGTCGCCTCCATCGTCCTCATGGCCATCAACGGCGTGTTCTTCGGCGCCCTCCGCCTCCGCCAGCGCACCACCGACGCCCTCGAACGGGCCCTGCCCCGGGAACGCGCCTTCGACGCGATCAAGCGCGACCTCGCCGCCATCGTCCCGCCCGGCGGCACCTTGACCGGCACGCTCCAGACGTCCTCCTCCAACACCCCCCTCCAGGGCCAGGTCGGACCCGAGTTCTTCACGGCCTCCGCGACCGTCGACGACTACCAGCCCTGGGCCGAAATCCAGCGCGTCGCCTACGTGTTGCTCGAGTCCACCAACGGCGCCCCGGGCCTCGACCTCTACCGCGCCGTCCGCCGCAATCTCCTCCCCTATGCCCTCGACGAAATGCCCGAGATGGAGTGGTTGCTCGGCGGCGTCGAGGAGGCCGTTTTCTACTTCTATGACGGCTCCCAGTGGCGCACCTCCTGGGATTCCCCCACCGAAACCACCCCCCTGCCGTCCGCCATCAAACTCGAACTCCAGTTCGCACCCGACGACCCGCGCGACCGCTTCCCCGACCCCGTCCAGATCGTCGTCCCGCTCTTCGTCCAGGCCCCCGCCGCCTCCACCAATGCCACCGACGAATCCTCGTCCGGCGGCGGACCGGGAGGTGCCCCGTGAGAATCCCGAATCCGAACCCGGGCCCGGATCGACGCGCCGCCGTCCTCATCATCGTCCTCTGGGTCGCCTTCGGCCTGGTCAGCATCGCCCTCTATTTCGCCCACGCCACCTCCCTCGCGATGCGCACCGCCGATAACCGCGCGGCCGCCGTCCAGGCCGATCAGGCCATCCTCGGCGCGCTCCGCTATGCCACGGGCTTGCTCGCCAACTCGGAGTCCCCCGGTCGCCTCCCCGACGCCTGGACCTACCGTTACGAGGCCGTGCCCGTGGGCGAGGCCCACTTCTGGTTCCTCGGTCCCCCGGATCTCCAGGTGTCCCTCGACCGGCCCATCTTCGGATTCCGCGACGAGGCCGCCCTCCTGAACCTCAATACCGCCACGGTCGAGATGCTCCGCTACCTCCCCCGCATGACCGATGCCGTCGCCGGCGCCATCGTCGACTGGCGCGACACCGACTCCGAGGTCTCCGAATACGGCGGCGCCGAGGAGGAAACCTACTCGCGCCTCGCCCGCCCCTATCGCTGCAAGAACGGGCCCTTCGAGTCGCTCGAGGAACTCCGCCTCGTCCAGGGCGTCACCACCGAACTCCTTTACGGCGAGGATGCCAACCTCAACGGCGTGCTCGATCCCAACGAGAACGACGGCGACCTCACCGCCCCCTCCGACAACCGCGATGGCCGCCTCGATCCCGGGCTCCTGTCGCTCCTCACCCTCCACAGCCGCGATTCCGCCCTCGATTCCACCGGCACGAACCGCATCGATCTGGCCTCCACCACGACCCAGGACCTGAGCTCGGTCTTTCAGGAACACCTCGGCACCGAGCGCGCCAACCAGGTGCTCCGCCTGCTCGGCAACGTCACCAACGGCTTCGGCAGCGTCCTCGAACTCGTCGTCCGCTCCGGCCTCACCGGCGACGAGTCCCTCGAAATCGAGGACCGCGTCTGGGTCTCCGGCGCCAACCAGGGCCGGGGCCTCGTCAACATCAACACCGCCCAGGAAGCCGTGCTCGCCTGCCTCCCCGGCATCGGCATTACCAATGCCGCCACCGTCGTCGCCCGCCGCCGCTCCAACCCCGCCGACACCACCTCCGTCGCCTGGCTCGCCGAAGTCCTCGACCAGACCGCCGCCCTCGCCGCCGGCCCGTACATCACCGGCCGTACCAGCCAGTTCACCCTCGATATCGCCGCCCTCGGCCACCACGCCCGCGGCTTTCGCCGCCTCCGTTTCGTCTGCGATCTCGCCGACGGCTCCCCCGTCGTCCTCGCCCGACGCGATCTCACCGAACTCGGTTGGGCCCTCGGGCCCGACGTCCGCACCGCCCTTTTGTCCGCCTCCACCCGTCGTTGAACCGATGAAAGACTCCCCCAAACCGCGGCGCGGCGCCTCGCTGCTCGGCCTCTCCCTCGAGACCGGGCGCGTCGAAGCCGCCGTCTTCCAGAGGACCAACGGCAGCGTCGCCCTCCTCAAAACGCTCTCCGCCCCGCTCCCCTCCAGCCTCCTCCTCGGTCCGCCCGAAGCCCTCGGACGCGAACTCCGCCGCCTGCTCGACGAGGCCGGCATCAAGGAACGCCGTTGTGCCCTCGCCCTTCCCGCCGCCTGGACCCTGACCCTTCAGGTCTCCCTCCCCGATCTCCCCGAACCCGATCTCGCCAGCCTCCTCCTCCTCGAGGCCGAGCGCGGTTTTCCCCAGGCCCCCGACGCCCTCGTCATCGCCGAATCCCGCTACCGGACCGACACCGGCAACTTCGCCACCCTCATCGCCTTTCCGCGCGAACGCATCGCCCGCCTCGAATCCGCCCTGGCCGCCGCCCAACTCGTCCCCGTCACCTTCAACCTCGGCCTCCCCGAACTCGTCGCCGTCGCCGCTCCCGAAACCACCGACACCCTCGTCCTCCGGCCCGAACTCGAAAACGTGGGCCTCCTCGTCGCCTCCGGCGGCGGGTTCCCCGTCCTCCGCGACATCCCCTCCGTCTTCGATTCCTCCGGCGACCGCCCCCCCCTGGACGCCGATCTCCTGCGCCGCGAACTCCGGATCACGCTCGCCCAACTGCCCGACGCCGTCCGGACCTCCCTCCGCCGCGTCCTCGTCCTGGGCAACGACGCCGCCGCCGACGCCCTTTGCGGCGCGCTGGCACCCATGGTCGCCGGCTTCGGCCTGACCCTCGAACGACTCCGCGCCCTGCCCACCGAGGTGGCCCGCGTCGTGGTCCCTGCCGGCGTGGCGCCCGGGACCGCCGCCGCCGTCGCCCTGCGCCGCCAGATCGGCGATGCCCCCGCGTTCGAGTACCTCCCGCCCCGCATCAGTGCCTGGCAGCGGTTCTCTTCCCGCTATTCCTCCGGACGCATGGCCGGAGCCGGCCTCGTCGCCGGCGCCGTCGCAGTGCTCGTCGCCCTCGCCTTCCTCGTCCAGCAGGTCCAACTCTGGCATTGGAACGGCCGCTGGCAGGCCATCGCCAAGCGCGTCGGCGAGGTGGAATCGGTCCAGAACAAGATCCGCAAGTACCGCCCCTGGTTCGACGAATCCGTCCGTTCCCTGGGCGTCCTGCGCCGCCTCACCGAGGCCTTCCCCGAGGACGGCTCGGTCTCCGCCAAGTCCATCGAACTGCGCGCCCCCTCCACCATCATCTGCACCGGCGTGGCCCGCGACCGCGGATCGCTCCTGCGCATGCTCGAAAAACTCCGCGCCGCGCCCGAGGTCGGCGAGATGAAACTCGAAAACGACCGGGGCCGTTCCCCGGTCGAGTTCACGTTCAACTTCCAATGGACCGACCGGTCCGCCCCGTGACCATGAACCCCGCCCAACGCCAGAAAACCCTCGCCCTCGCCGCGGGCATCGCCCTCGCCGTCCTCGTCGGCGACAGCCTCGTGCGCATTCCCCTCACCAAGGCCTGGAAGGACCGCTCCGCCCGCCTCGTCACGCTCCGCAAAAACGTCACCCAGGGCACCACCCTGCTGGATCGGGAATCCACCATCCGCGAACGCTGGTCCGGCATGCGCACCAACATGCTCGTGCGCGAAACCTCCCTCGCCGAAAGCCAGGTCCTCCAGACCTTCGACCGTTGCTCCCAGGACAGCGGCGTCAGCATCAGCGCCATCCGCCCCCAGTGGAAACGCGGCAACGACGACTTCTTCACCCTCGAATGCCGCGCCGATGCCGCCGGCTCCCTCGCCAACCTCACCCGCTTCCTCTTCCTCCTGGAACGCGACCCCCTCGCCCTGCGCATCGAGTCCCTCGAACTCACCACCCGCGACCCCGAAGGCCAGCAACTTTCCCTCGGCATTCAGGTCAGCGCCCTCCAGCTTCAACAGCCCGGATCATGATCCCTCCTCCCTCGCCACGGTCCCCACGGCCCGCCCCCCGCCGCCCCCTCTCGCTCGCGCTCGGGCTCGGGCTCCTCCTCCTCGCCTTCGCCGCCCGCCCCGGCTTGGCCGCCCAGGAACCGGCCCCCCCCGTCACGCCACCCTCCGAGCAACCCGCCCTCGTCGAAATCGTCCGCGTCCTCCCCGGAGCTGATTCCAACGCCCCCGCGCTCCAAGTCACCGCCGACACGGCCCTTGCCCCCGACGCCGCCGTCGAGGTCGAGGTCGAGGCATCCGACCATGCGCCGAACCCCGAGGCCCCCACCACCACGGGCGAGGTTCCGCCTGCCGACCGGGCCTCGGCCTCCACCTCCACCTCCACCTCCACCCCTCCGTCCGGCGAACGCGGGTCCCGTGCCGAACGCGACACCCGCGAATCCCCGCGCCGCCCCTCCTTCTCCGAATCCCAGGGCTCCTCGGGCCGTGATCGGCGCTCGGACCGCCGGGAATCGCGCCGCGGCGGCGACCGCGAATCCCGCGAACCCCGGTCGTCCCGAAACCGGGATGACGCAACCGCCGCCTCCGAGACCGGCACCGCCACCTCCACGAACGCCCCGTTCAACCGGCTCGACTACGGCTCGTTCCGGCTCATCTCCGAACGCAACATCTTCAATACCAAACGCTCCGCCCGCTCGTCCGGTCCGCCGCCCCGCGATGCCTCCCGCCGCGCGCCCCGCGTCGATTCCTTCTCCCTCGTCGGCACCATGGAATCCAGCCAGGGCCTCCGCGCCTTTTTCGACGGCAGCAGCTCCGAGTATCGCAAGGCCCTGAGCCCCGGAGAATCCATCGCGGGTTTCAGGATCGCCGAAATCACCTTCTCCGGCGCGAAGCTGGAAGGAGCCTCGAACACGATTTCGCTGCACGTCTCGCAGCAACTCCGCCGCGAGGAAGAGGGAGCGTGGCAGGTCGCCGAGGGCTCCGGCACCTACTCCAGCTCCCCCTCTCCCGGTTCTTCCACCTCGACCGAAACCGGAAGCCCCTCCGCACCGTCTACTACGCCAGCGGACGGTGCCTCCGAATCCGCCGTCAGCGACATCGTCCGCAAACTCATGCAGCAGCGCGAAAAGGAAAATCAATGAACGCCGTACCTGAATCCCACCCCTCCCCGGGTAGGGCGAATCCCTTCGCGCCCTCCCCCGGGCTCCTCGGCCTCCTCGCCGTTCCCCTCCTCGCCGCCCTGCTGGCCGTCCATCCCCCCGCCGGCGCGGCCGAGACAGGTGGCGCTGGCGCCGAAACCAGGCCCGCGGACAACCCGCCCCCCGCGACCGCCGCCGTCGCCGCGCCCACTCCGGGTGCGTCCGACGCCAAGCCCGCCGACAACGCCCCGCCCGCCACGAAACCGTCGTCCACCCCGGCTCCGCCCCCGGCCGCCCTGATCCCCGAGGGCGAACGCGGCCTGCGCCTCAACTTCCGGGGCGTACCCCTCGACATGGTCCTCAATTACCTGAGCGAGGCCGCCGGCTTCATCATCAACCTCGAGACCGAGGTGAAGGGCAAGGTCGACGTCTGGAGCAACCAACCGCTCGACCGCGACGAGGCCGTTCAACTCCTCAACACCGTCCTCAAGAAGAACGGGTACGCCGCCATCCGCAACGATCGCATGCTCACCATCGTCGCCCGCGACGAGGCCATGAAGCGCGACATCCCCGTCGTCAGCGGCAACATCCCCGCCAACATCCCCAGGAACGACGAAATCGTCACCCAGATCCTCCCCGTCCGCTTCATCAACGCCACCCAGCTGGTCAAGGATCTCACTCCCCTCCTCCCCACCAGCGCCACCATGACTGCCAACGAGGGCGGCAACGCCCTCGTCATCACCGATTCCCAGATCAACATCCGCCGCATGGCCGAAATCATCCAGGCCCTCGATACCGCCGTCGCCAGCGTCTCCAACGTCCGCGTCTTCTCCCTGCAGTACTCCGACTCCAAGGCCCTGGCCACCGTCCTCAGCCAGCTCTTCCAAAACCAGGACGCCGGTCGCGGCGGCAACAACAACCAGGGCGGCGCCGGACGGTTCTTCAACCAGTTCCGCGGCGGGTTCCCCGGCGCGCCCGGCGGCGGCGGATTTCCCGGCGGCCCGGGCGGAGCCGGTGGCGCCGGCGGCAGCGCTGCTTCCGGCAACAGCCGCGCCCCGACCCCCCGCGTCGTCGCCGTCGCCGACGAACGCTCCAACTCCGTCATCGTCAGCGCCCCCGACGAGCAGATGCAGGTCATCGAGGGCATCGTCAAACAGGTCGACACCAACGTCGAAGACATCACCGAACTCCGCGTGTTCCGCCTCGCCCACGCCGATCCCCAGGAAACCGCCGACCTGCTCAACCAGTTGTTCCAGGACAGCTCGACCAGCACCCAGGGCGGCGGCGCCCGTGGCCAGGTCCGCTTCGGCGGCGCCTTCGGTGGCTTCGGCGGCCGCGGCGGCGGATTCTCCGGCGGCGGCCGCGGTGCCTCCGGAGTCGATACCTCCGCACGCATGCTCGCCCAGACCCGCGTCAATGCCGTCCCCGATCTCCGCACCCGCTCCGTCGTCGTCAGCGCCGCGCGCGATCTGATCGATCAGATCTCCAAGATGATCGAGCAACTCGACGCCGATCCCGCCCGCAAGCAGAAGGTCTTCGTCTACGACGTCGAGAACACCGATCCCCAGGCCATCCAGGAGGTCATCGAGACGCTGTTCCCCGAACAGAGCCAGAACGTGAACCGGAACAACCGCTCCACCCAGCGCCAGAACTCCAACCAGCTCAACAACCGCCAGACCCAGAACCGCAACAACCAGAACCGCAACACCGGGTTTGGCGGCAACACCGGCGGCGGCGGGTTCGGCAACACCGGGGGTCGCTGACGCCCCACGCGACGCCGGCTTCTTCCCCCCATGAACCGTCCACTGCAACCGCGCCGCCCGGTGCGGGCACCGGGCCCAAACGGTGTAGGCCGCGTGCCCCCACGCCGCGACGTGCCCTCCGCAGCGGAGGGCCCCCTCACGCACCCGATTTCCGGAAAACTCCTCTCCATGATCCCCATCGTCCGCTCCCTGGTTCTCCTGACCCTCCTCGCGACCTTCTCCGCCCATGCCCAGTTCCAGGGCTTCGGCGGCGGTGGCGGCGGTGGCGGCACCCGCCGCAACGCCACCACCTATCCCTCCAGCACCCAGATGGGCGGCGCCACGGTGACCTACGACCAGGAAACCCGGAAACTCATCGTCGTCACCGACGAGGACACCGCCGCCAACATCGGCCAGGTCATCACCAACCTCATCCGCCCCGCCCCCCAGGTCCTGATCAAGGTCGTCTTCCTCGAGGTCACCTACCGCAAGGGCATCGATATCGGCATCGAAGGCGCCTACACCAAGAACATGGGCAACTCCACCACCGGACGCGTGAACCAGTCCTTCGGATTCCCCGCCCAAAACCTCGTCCCCACCGCGCCCGGCGCGGGCATCTATCAGATTCTCGGCACCGATTTTCAGGCCACCCTCCGCGCCATCGCCGAGGCCGGCAAATCCGAGGTCCTCTCCCGCCCCTCCATCCTCGCCCGCAACAACCAGGAGGCCACCATCACCGTCGGCCAGCAGGTCCCCCTCATCAGCACCGTCCGCTACGACAACTTCGGCAATCAGATCGCCACCCCCTCCTACACCAGCGTCGGCATCATCCTCCGCGTCACCCCGTTCATCACCTCCGACGGCATGGTCGAAATGATCGTCTCCCCCGAGATCTCCAATCTCGCCGAGGAAACCATCGCGCTCGGCGGCGGCATCGAGGCGCCCGTCATCAATTCCCGCTCCGCCGACACCGTCGTCGTCACCCCCGACCGCCAGACCATCGTCATCGGCGGACTCATGTCCAGCACCGCCACCCAGACCGACAGCAAGATCCCCTGGCTCGGCGACATCCCGCTCCTCGGCAATCTGTTCAAGCGCCGCAATACCGGCGATACCAAGACCGAACTGCTCATCTTCCTCACCCCCCAGATCGTCAAAGCCCCCACCCACCTCGCCGCCATGACCCAGCGCGAGCAGGCCAATCAGGAACTCGTCCCCCAGTCCTTCAGCGAACAGCAACTCGACCGCTTCCTCCACGATATCCCCGCCAAGGAAGCCCCCGCCACCGCCAAGCCCACCAAAAAACGCCGCTCCACCCGGTAGTCGCCCCGCCTGCCTCGACGCTGCCACCCGGCGCAGGCCGTGATGGCCCAGAACGCCCGGAGGCACCCTTCGTCGTGGGGTGCTATGGCTCCGAACGCCCGCCAGGGTCTTGGAGTGCGGCAGTCCCCTGCCGCTTTGGCCTCCCTTCACTCCCCGACCCAGCCCCTCCCGCCAGGAGTCGCAGGCGACGCCGGTCCCGCGCCACCTCTCGACACTCGTCGCACAGCCCCCTCCCGAAACCGAGTTCGGCGGGGCACACCACCCGACGCTCGCCGGGATGCGTTTGTTCGGGATCCTGACAGACCTCGAACACGTTGCCCGTGATCGAATGCCCCTGATGGCAACGCCTCGGTGGCTCGTCCGCCGCATCCCTCGGAACGCGCCACCGTCCGTCCGCCTCCACGCCCCCCATCGCCGGCTCCCCGAAGAGCAGGAAGCTCAGTCCCCAGACCGTGCCGCCATCCCGGGGATCGGAGGGACGCGCCCGGAACGCCCGCCGAGCCTCCCGCAGGGCTTCGCCCAGCGTCTGACCCCGCCCCAGACAGCCGTACAACGCGGCCAGCAGGCGGGTGGAAAGCCGGTGCGGAATCCGCACGCCCGCCGCCACGAAATGCGGAATCCCGACGCGCAACCCCGCATCGACGAATCCGCACGGGGGTCCCTGCCGGGTCCAACGGGTCTCCCACCCCCGCGTCACCCCGCTCTCGCACGCCACCGCCACCACCAACCGGGGAACCGATCCGCCGGGCTTCACCGCAGCCACCAGATCCTCCGCCGTGAACCGCCGATCCCCCCCCAGCCGAAAGCCGCTCCGTTCCGGGCGTGCCCCGTCGAAATCATGATGCGCCACCACGTTGATGAAACTGTGCGACCGGAAGACGTCCCTCACTTCCTCGACCGTCGTCGCCCCTCCGATCCGCCACCGCGACCAGTCCATCCGCGTGCCGTTCACCCCCGTCTCCGGCAGCGCGCAAAATCGTTCGAACTCCTCCACGACCGACGGTTGGCCAATCTCGTCGCCCGGGTCGATCAGGCTGAAACCGACCAACGGCCCGTCCGAATCCCGGGGCCGTTGCGGCGGGGAACACGTCTGAACCCGGCGACCCGTCGACCACTCGAAACCGACAAACTCCTCGCC
>CAZSOV010000232.1:0-12948 GCA_964608505.1 uncultured Verrucomicrobiota bacterium | reverse complement strand
GTGGGGCATGAGGCCCGCGGTCAACGTGTGTGGCTTGATTATGTTTCGGAGTTCGCCGACGAGACCTTCTCGGACCATTACGGCAACTGCGTGGCGGTGCTGAACAAGGGCGGGTCGCCGCGGATCATGCTGGCCGCGCATGCCGACGAGATCGCGCTCGTGGTGAGCTACGTGGACGACAACGGGTTCGTTTACATGCGCCGCCAGGGCGGGGTGGATCCGGTGGTCGCGAAAGCCCAGCGCGTGCACGTGCACACCGCCCGGGGTCCCGTGCCCGGCGTGATCGGCAACGTCGCGCCGCACCTGACCAAGGCCGACGGGGAGAAGAAATATCCGAAGATCGAGGAGTTGTTCCTCGATATCGGGGCCGGCTCGCGCAAGGAGGCGATGGAGTTGGTGCGCATCGGCGACCCGGTCACGCTCGTCGATGAATTCGACCTGCTTCGCGGGGATCTGGCGGTGGCCCGGGCGTTCGACAACCGCATCGGGACCTTCGCGGTGGCGGAGGCGCTGCGCCTCCTGCGGGAGGGCGGGGGCCGGATCGACGCGGAGGTCTGCGCGGTGTCGAACATCATGGAGGAGATCGGGTTGCTGGGCGCCCGCCAGATCGCCTACTCGCTCAAGCCCGACGTCGCCCTGGTGGTGGACGTGACGCATGCGACGGACTACCCGACGGTGAGCAAGGCGCTGCACGGGGACATCAAGCTGGGCGGGGGACCGGCCCTGACGCATGGCGGCGCGAACCACGTCGAGGTCGTCCGCCGGTTGGAGGAGGTGGCGGCGACGGCCGGGATCGAGTTGCAGCACGAGGCGCAGTCGGCGAGCTCCGGGACCGACACCGACGTCATCTTCTGGACGCGGGGCGGGATACCGAGCGCGTTGATTTCGCTGCCCAACCGGTACATGCACTCGCCGGTGGAGGTCGTGAACCTGAAGGACCTCGAGCAGATTCCGGAGCTGATGGCGGCGTTCGTGCGCTCGGTGAAGCGCGGGGAGGAATTCCGGGTCCGGATCTGAGGCGACGACTGCTGAGGCGACGACGGAAGCGACGAAAGGGGCGTGAACGGCCCGCTGCTCGAACGGCGCGCCGCTGCCTGGCGCGCCGCTGCCTAATCGGCAGGTTCGAGGGAGGGGCGGACGCCGTATTTCTTGGCCAGGGCAAGACAGGCGGCGAGCGGTTTGATGCCGGAGGTGCAACTGGGCTCGGAGAGGGAGGCCGCGGCGGTGCAGATGCCGGTCAGCAGGCTGCGGGCGAGATCCCAGCCTTCGTGGAGGCCGAGCAACACTCCGGCGGCGAAGGCGTCGCCGGCGCCGGCGGTCCCGGCGATCTGCTTCTGGGGAACCTTGAGCGAGGACTGCCAGACATCCTCGCCCTTGCGGGTGCGGGCGAAGGCGCCTTCGGGAAAGTGGATGACGACGAGTTCGCGGATGCCCATCTGCAGGAGTGCTCCGGCCGCGTGGCGCAGGGAGACGGTATCCAGGGTCCCGGAAGGCTGGCGGATCTTGAAGCCGGAGATCTTGCCGGCCTCGTGCTCGTTGACGATGAGGTAATCGGTGAACTTGAGGGCGGGAACGACGTACTTGGAGTAGCGGTCGCTGTCTTCGGTGACGACGTCGATGGAGGTCTTGAGCCCGGCATCCTGGGCTTTGGCCAGGATCGCGGTGCCCCGGGTGCCGTGCTTCTTGTCGGGGGCGTCGAGGGCGTCCAGCAGGAGCAGGTAGCCGAGGTGGAAGAGCTTGGCCTTGGACTTGGAAAAATCGATCTCGCTGCCATCCCAGAGGGCGTTCGCGCCCCGGAAATGGAAGAACGTGCGCCGTCCGTTGGACGCCTCGGTCATCACATCGGTGTACGACGTGGCGGCCTTGTTGGTGGTTTTGAGCCAGCGGGTGTCGATGCCGTGCTCCCGGCAATCCGCGAGGATGCGCTCGCCGAAGGCATCGGCACCGACCAGGCCGGCGGCGGCAAGGGGGATGCCGGCGCCGAGTTTGGCGAGATCGACGAGCACGTTGTACGGAGCGCCGCCGGTGCCCAGCGTCTGGGCCTGGATATTGGCGAGCTTCTCGACGGCGGGGAAAACGTCGACCGTTTTGACTTCGTCGACGATCCAGTTGCCCGCGGCGAGGACGCCGGCACGGGAGGGGCCCTTGTTGGGCTTGGTGATGATCACTGCCATACGATTGCCTTTGCCTTCCGAGGAGGGCTAGACGCGGAAGGGTAGCGTCCTGCGGGGCAGATGGAAACAACAATAATCCGGCAGACCAGGGTCCCATTTTTCTGCGTGCCATGGCGTGCCGTGCGGGTACCTTGACGCGCATGACGATCTGGATCCTTGGCGGCGGCCTGGTCGCCCTCGCGGCTGCGTTCGGCTATTTGATGGGCGCGGTGCGGTCCACGGTGAGCCTCGTGGGCGCCATCACGGCCGCCTATCTGGCCAAGCCGGTCGGCGCCATGGTGGCGGGTTTGGTCCCGTTGATGGGCTTCACGAATCCGATCTGGTCGTTCTACATGCCGCCGTTGATTGGCTTCGTGCTCGTGTCCTTCGTCTTCCTCGTCGTCTCGCTCGTGGCGCATTACCTGGTGCAGCGGCGGTATCGGAACAACACGGACGAATACACCTACGCCCGCTGGGAGCGACTGGTGAAGCGCACGGGCGTGGCCGTGGGCGCCGCCGTGGGGTTGGTCTGGTTCGTGTTGGCGGCGACGGTGGCCTACGTGCCGGGTTACCTGGTGGCGCAGTTGGCGGACACGGAGGAGTCCGCGACCGGCTTTCGCCTCATGAATTCGGTCACGCACGACGCGCAGTCGACGGGTCTGACGCGGTTGATCGAACGCATCCAGCCCGCGAGCGACGAGCACTATCTCGCCGCCGACATCCTGGGGTTGGTCTATCACAATCCGGCGCTGCACAGCCGGCTCGCGAGCTATCCGCCGTTCCTGGGCATGGCGGAGAAGGACGAGATCCAGCAGCTCGGCAAGGATCCCGAGGTGCAGTCGTTGATCCAGTCAAAGGCCGGATTGCAGCAGGTGCTGGAGCATTCGCGCATCCAGGCCGTGACGCAGAGCCCGGAGTTGGTGGCGGAACTGCTGGCCCTCAACCTGAAGGATCTGAGCGGCTACCTGCGCACGGGCGTTTCCGAACAGTTCAAGGACGAGCATCTGCTGGGTCGTTGGCGGCTGAACGTGCGTCGGAGCATCGCGGAGATGAAGCTGGTGGGTTCCGCGAAGTTGCCGGCGTCGGAGTTCAACCTGCTGCGCAAGGCCCTGAACGTGTATCTCGAGGATCTCACCATTGGATTCACCACGGACAACAAGGCCCTGCTCAAGGTGAAGGCCAAGGACGAGGCGAAGCTCATGCAGACGGTGGGCCGGTCTCCGGCCCCGGCCAACGCCGGCGGCGGCAGCGGCGGAGGGGGAGCTGACGGGGGCGGCGGTGCGGGAACCGGGCCGGGCTTGACGCCGGGTTCGATCGCGGCGCGGGCGATTCCGCAACAGCCCGACCAGGGCGAATTGATGCGTCAGCGCTATGGCTTGAGCGGTCCCGGACGTCCGGGGGCCCCCGGTGGCGGCGCGGGCGCGGGGCCGACCGCCCCGACCCTGGCCAACACCTCCGGCGTGTTGCCGGTGCGGACGGCCTCGAAGGCACCCACGTCGACGCCGCTGGGCGCGATGATGTCGACCGGCGAAGGCACCTGGGCCAAGGCGGGGGACAAATACCGCCTGACCTTTTCGCGGGACGGCAAGGAAGTCGCCCTCGAGGCCACCGTGAAGGAGTCGAGTCTCGTCGCGGTGGTGGATGGTCGGACGCTGGTCTTCGACCGGATCTGAAGGGGCGACCCCGACCCTGAGCCGACGAAAAGGCAGCGTGCCGAGCGGGGATGCGACGCGAAGTGACGTGATGTGACGTGATGTGATGCGGGAAGTCCTGGTCATCGGGCATCGGAATCCGGACCCGGACGCGATCTGTTCGGCGATCGGGTACGCGGAATTCAAGCGCCGCACGGGAATGACGGAGGCGGTGGCGGCGCGATGCGGCGACACGAACGAGCGGATCGACTTCATTCTGGGGGCGTTCGGCGTTCCGGCACCGCGCTTCGTGCCGGACGTGGCGCCCCGGGTGGGGGACGTGATGGAGACGAACGTCGTGAGCGTGGGACCCGACGCGACGGCGACAGAGGCGCTGGGGTTGATGGACAACGCGAACGTGCGGGTGCTTCCCATCCTGGACCCGGGCCGGAGGTGCCTGGGCTTGGTGTCGGTCTGGAAGGCGAGCAAGTTCTTCTTTCCGGAGGCGGGCTCGCGGTTCGGCTCGCGGCGGGTGGTGGGGACGCTGCGGGGTTTGGCCCGGGCGCTGGGGGGCAAGCTGATCTGCGCGTTCGAGCCGGATCAGCAGGAGGACCTGATCCTGATGATCGGCGCCATGCGGGCGGCATCCTTCGGAGAGCGCCTGCAAAGCTCGGATTACGAGCCGCAGCGGCTGCTGGTGGTGGTGGGCGACCGGAATGACATCCAGGAGCTGGCGGTGCGGGCCCGGGTCCGGGCGTTGATCGTGACGGGGGGGCTGGCGGTCGCGGAGGAGGTGGTCGAAGCCGCGCGGCGGAACGAGGTGAGCCTGATCATTTCGCCGTTCGACACGGCGACGACCGCGATGATGTGCCGGGCGGCCGTGCCGGTGCGTTACTTGCAGGACGAGAGTTTCCTCTCCTTCCACCGGGACGATCCGACGCGGAGGGTCCAGGAACGGGCGACCGGGTCGTCGTTCCCGGCCTTTCCGGTGCTGGACGACGAAGGCCGGGTGGTGGGGATGCTGACGAAGTCCGATTTCCTGAAGCCGGTGGAGCGGAAACTGATCCTGGTGGATCACAACGAGCTGTCGCAGGCGGTGTCGGGCGCGGATCAGGTGGAGATCCTGGAGATCATCGATCACCACCGCATCGGGGCGCTCCGGACCGCGACGCCGATCCTGTTCCGCAACGAGCCGGTGGGCTCGACGAGCACCATCGTGGCGGACTGCTTTTTCCGATACGGCGTGGAGCTGCCGCGGCCGATGGCGGGCGTGCTGTTGTCGGGACTCGTGGCGGACACCCTGAACCTGACGTCCCCGACGACGACGGCGCGGGATCGGGAGGTGTTGGGGCAGTTGGAGCGGATCGCGGGCGTGAAGGCGGGGGAGTTCACGGACAAGCTCTTCGCCTCGGGCTCGATCCTGGTGTCGCAGCCGACGGAACAGGCGATTACGGCGGACTGCAAGGAATACGCGGAGTCGGGGCGGAAGTTCTCGGTGGCCCAGATCGAGGAGATCGGCTTCAGCAATTTCCACGAGCGCAAGGAGGCCGTGAAGCGGGCCCTGGCGGAGTATTGTCGATCCCGGGGGTACTATTTTTCCGCGCTTTTCGTGACGGACGTCGTGGAGTGCACCTCGCTGCTTCTGGTGGCGGGGGCGGCGGAGTTCCAGGAATCCATCGACTATCCGGAGCTGGAGCCGGGCATCTACGAGATGACCGGCGTGGTGTCGCGGAAGAAACAGCTGCTGCCCTACCTGACGCATCAACTGGCACGGGTCGCAGGGTCGGCGGGCGGACCCCTGAAACTGGATCGGTGACGTCCGACCCGGCGAGAACGGTTCCCCCGCATGGCATCCCAACGAGCGAAAACGAATCCGCGCGCGGACGGGGTGCAGGCCGAGAGCCTGCGCTACACGCGGGCGGAGCACGCCACGGAGACGGCCGAGGACTACGTGGAGGCCATCGCCGATCTCATCGAAGTACGGGCGGAGGCGCGGGTGGTGGAGTTGGCGCGGCGCCTGGGGGTGACCCACGTCACGGTGAACCGGACGCTGGCCCGGTTGCAGCGCGCGGGGTACGTGCAGGCGCGCCCGCATCGACCGGTGGAGTTGACGGAGGCGGGGCGGGACCTGGCGATGGCGGCGCGTCGACGACACCGGGTGGTGGCGGATTTCCTGCGACGAATCGGCGTGCCGCCGCGCATCGCGGAACGGGACGCGGAAGGCATCGAGCACCACGTGAGCCCGGAGACGCTGGCGTCGTTCGAGCGGATCCTGGCGGTCGGGTTGCCGCCGGATTGAGCGCGGGCCGGGGACCGGTTGCGCGCCTCCGGGGCCCCTTCGAGTCGAGTCCTCAGCCGGGCTCCACCGAGGCGACGGCGACCTCGGCGGCGGCCCGTTCGGCCTGGTGCACGCACGGGGTGAGTTGGGCATCGACCTTCTGGATGTGCGCGACGAGCCAGCCGACAAGGGTTTGGTACATGCGCAGGGCGATGCCCTCGGAACCGCCGCTCGAGTGGAACTCCTCCCGGAACTCGAGGAAGGTGTCGATGAATCGAGAGTGGGCTTCCTTGTTGGCGGCGAAGGCGGGGCACCGGAAGCGCTCCATGCACATCTCCTCCCGCTGAAAGTGCCATTCGGTGTAGTACTGCAGGAGGTTCAGGATCTTGGAGACGTTCCGGGCGGCCTTGCCGGTTTCGATGGCATCCGCCAGTTCGTTGATGATCTCGATCAGGTACTTGTGCTGGATGTCGGTGGCCTTGTTGCCGGTGCTCAGGGCATCGGACCACTGGACTTTGAGGGACGTGCTCATTTGGGGGCGGGAGGAGGGCAGGGTGGGGTCGAGGGCCGGGGGCGGGGACAGTCGCGTGTCCCACGGTTCGGTCCGGGACGGACGGTTCAGAGGGTCCGGGCGATCTCCGCGGCGGCCCGGGTCACATCCAGGAGGACGAGGCCGAGTTTCGCCTTGCCGGAGCACAGGGCCGCCAGAACGCCTTCGGCGCCGGCACCCATGAGCATCACCAGACCCTGTTTGCCCTGCACATGGATTTGTTCGAGTTCGCCGCGGCCCAGTTCCCGGCTCGTCCTCTCGCCCATGCCGAGGAGGGCGGCGGTCATGGCGCCGAGGCGGTCCTCGTCCATGCCGGGGGGGAAGTTCGAGGCCATCACGAGGCCGTCCGAGGAGACCAGCGCGCAGGCTTCGATTTCGGGGTTGGACGCGGAGAGACCGGCAAGAATGGAATTCAGGGCATCGAGTCGGGTGACGTTGGCCATATCGGTTGGGCTGGCGTGGGGCTCGCGGAATGGGCAGAGGCCGGTCTCGGACGGCGCCCGGGGACCGCGTCGCGGTCCCCGAGTCATGGCCCTGTCTCTATTCGGTCGAATACGAATTCACTTTAGGCACGACCGCGGGAATTTACAGGAACCGACAGTGAGATGGACCGACCGGCATGAGTCGGGTCCGAATCGATCCCGGCATTCCTTCGAAGCCGGCGGGCGCCTGGCCAACCCTTTTTTGCCGGGCAGGCGCCAATTATTGTGCGGTGAGTCGGGGGGGGGGCGACGCCGGCCCTCCACTTCCATGTCACTCCCCGGACGGCGACGCACACATCGAAAGTCATGCGGTCCGTCGCCGGGTCGGGCGGTGCGACCCGGGTGGGCCGGCGACGGACTACGGCCGGGGCGAAAAGGACTTGTCCGGATACGGGGGCGGGGGCGGGACGGGCCGTGGGTCCCGGGCGATCAGATCCTGGAGATGGCGGATGGCGGCATCGAGCTGGGCGTCCTCGCCCCGGAACGTGGCGGCGGGGAGGTTGTCGACGACGAGATCGGGGTCGACGCCGTGCCCCTCGATGAGCCAGGTGCCCTCGGGGCCGTAGACGCCGAGTTCGGCGGCGGTGGCCATGCCGCGGTCGACCAGCCAGGCCTGGGCGGAAAGCCAGATTTCGCCGCCCCAGGTCCGGGTGCCGATGACCTTGCCGAGGCCGAGGCGGCGGAATCCCTCCGTGAAGGCCTCGCCGTCGCTGGCGGTCTTCTCGTTGCAGATCACGACGACATGGCCGCGGAAGGCGCCCTGCATGTTCCAGAAGGGTCGACCGACGCGGGGCTGCCAGTAGAACCAGGCTTTGCGCAGGAGTCGTCCGAGGATCCAGGAATCGATGTTGCCGCCGCGGTTGTTCCGCACGTCGATGACGAGGCCGGGGCGGTCCAGCACGGGATAGTAATGGCGCGCCCACTGGGCCATGTCCGCGTCGCCCATGGCACGCAGGTGGACGTAGCCAATCGCGCCCTGGCCGAGTCGCTCGACGCGCTCGCGGCGGGAGAGTTCCCAGTCGTCGTAGCGCAGTTCCGACTCCTGGCCGGGGGAGATGGGATGGACGACGAGTCGGCGGGGTTCGGAGGAGGCGGGAGACTGGAGTTCGAGGAGGACCTGTTTGCCGGCCTGTTGGCGAAGGAGTTGGTTGGGATGCGAGGCGGAGAGGGTGGATCGACCGTTGATGCGGAGCAGGATCTCGCCGGGGTGGGCGAGGGAACCCGGGCGGGAGAGAGGGCCCTGCTCGGAGGGGAAGTCGGGATCCGCGCGGTAGATCCGATGAATGCGCCAGCCGCCGGCGGCTTCCTCCCGTTCGAGCACCGCGCCGAGCGTGGCGGTCCGGATCTCGTCGGGAGGGGAGCGCAGATCTCCGCCGGCCACGATGATGTGCAGGGTCGAGAGTTCCCCGGCGAGGGCGGCGAGGACATCGCCCAGTTCCTCGCGATCCGCGACGCGGTCGACGAGGGGCAGGTACTTGGCGCGAAGCGCGACCCAGTCGACGCCGTGCAGGCGGCGGTCGTAGAAGTAATCGCGGAGCATGCGCCAGGCCTCGGTGTAGATCTGGCGCCATTCCTCGCGGGGTTGGATGGAGAACGTCCAGCCGTCGAGCGGGACGCGGGATTCCTCGAGTTTCGCGGGCGCGGGGGCGTCGGCGGCGATGAAATGAAAGGCCTCACCCTTCCGGACAAGGATCTTCTTCCGATCCGCGGTGAGTTCGTAGTGGCGGACGTCGTCGACGAGGGTTTTCGGCTTGGGGGCGTCCGCGGAGATCTCGAGTTGCTGGAGGCGGGGTTTGGCGGAGAAGCCGGTGTCCGTCTGGACCCAGAGGAGGTGTTTGGCGGTGACCTGGAGGCTTTCGAGGTTGCCGGGAGGAACCGGGACCTCGTGCAGACGGTGTTCGAGATGGACAAGGTCCGGAACCACGACGGGAGCCGTGTTGGTTTGGCCCAGGCTGGCGGACGGTGGGGTGGGGTTGGTGGAGGGGGGCGGGAGCTCGTCCCTGGGCTGGAAGGGCGAGCGCAGCCCGGGGAGGAGCGCGAATTGGAAGATGCGCGTGCTCTCGGTGTAGAGGGGTTCGGGCTGGCGCAGGCCCCATGGACTGCGCACCAGGGACCGGAGTTCGCGCTCGCCCAGGAAATAGAGCCACTGGCCGTCGGGCGACCAGGCGGGGCTGAAGCTGTCGACCCGATCCCGGGTCAAGGCCGTGGACGAGGAGTTTTCGACGTCGTAGAGGTGGATGCAGCGATGGTGGTTGGCGGCGGGCGCGGTATAGGCGAGCCAGCGGCTGTCGGGCGACCAGGCGAGATCCTCGAACGAGTCGAACGCGGCGGCGGAGGTGGCGACGAGGCGGGATTCGCCCCGGTCGACGTGGTGGATCCAGAGTTTGAGATCCTTGTCGGACCACGCGAGCCACTTTCCATCCGGGGACGGCACGGGGGGGAAGCGGAACACGGTGCCGTTGGTGGTGAGTTGGCTGGGCGCGGCGGCGAGGCCGTCGGACGGGAAGCGCCAGAACTCGAGCTCGCCCGAGGCGTCGGACAGGGCGACGAGGGATTTGCCGTCCGGCAGGAAGCGGGCGGATCGGTAGCGGACATCGCGGGCCCGGGGGATTTCGACGAGGCGCCCCTGGCTGGCCGGGGCCACGAAGACCTGCCCCCGCGCCGTGAGGACCACCCGGTCGCCGTTCGGCGAGGGGTGCGCGGCGGTGAGGAAGTCGCCGGGCTTCTTCACCCAGCGTTCGCGGGTCTGGTCGAAGTCCGAGACCAGGTCGATGGGAATCCGGGAATCGGCACCGGAGGCGACATCGTGGAGGCGGAGATCGGCGCCGTGCTGGTAGACGATGCGTCCGGCGTGAAGGGCGGCGGCGGCGGCATCGAACTCACGGTGTCGCGTGTGCTGGCGGGCCTCGGAGCCGTCGGGGAGGATGGACCACAGGTTCTGGATCCCGTCGCGGTCCGAGAGGAAGTAGAGGCGTCCGTCCCACCACATGGGATTCCGGCTGGTCCCCTTGAAATCGGAGGTCAGGGGGGTGGCCTCGAGATCCCCGGGGGCGAAGCGCCAGAGGTTCTGGATCCAACCGCCCTGGTAGCGCTTGGTGCTGCTGCTCTGCTTGGGGAAGCGCGTGAAGTACAGGGTCTGCGTCCCGGGCTGGAGGCTGACTTCGGTGGCCTGGGCGAGGGGCAGGAGCCGGCGGTCTCCGGAGCGCGGATCCAGCGTGGAAAGTTGGTCCTCGGGCAGCGTCGAATGGACCGTGGACCGGACGAGGATGCGACCCTCGGGCGTCCAACCGGCGACGGTGCTCCATCCGCCGTCGAAGGTGTGGCGGGTGGGAAGTCCGCCCGCGAGCGGCATGGTATAAACTTCGGTGGGCCCTTCATATTCCGCGGCAAAGGCGAGCAGGACGCCATCGGGGGAGATGGCGGCGTGGGTTTCGGAACCCGGATGGGTGGTGAGTCTCTGGGCCGTGCCGCCGGTGGCGGGCACCCGCCAGAGATCGCCTTCGCCGGTGAAGACGACGGTGTTTCCGTGCAGGGCCGGGAAGCGGAAGTAACCCCGCCCGGTCTCCCCGGCGGCCTGGGTCGGGAACGGGAGCCAGCCGGCAAACGCGAGGGCGAGGGCAAGGGTGAGGGCAGGCAGGAAGCGCATGGCGGTGTCGAGAGGGGGTCGGGCGTTGGAAGGGACGAACGAACAGGACCCGACGCGCTACGGTCGCGCCGCCGAGATCCGGCGAAGATGGGATTCGGAGCGGATGTAGAGGGTGTCGTCGGTCACGGCATAGGACGCGAGGGTCCGTTCGCCGAGGGGATTCTCCGCGAGCTTCCGGAATTCCTTCCCGGGGGCCAGAACCACGCCCAGGCCCTGTTCGTCCAGGAGGTAGATCCGTCCGTCGGCGAAGACGGGCGAGGCCGAGGATTGGCCGCAGGCGCGCTCCTGGTAGTGCACCTTGCCCGTGCGGGCATCCAGGCAGCTGAAAACCCCGCTGTCGGCCTGGAGATAGAGTTCGTCCCCGATCACGAGGAACGAGGGCGTGTTCGGGGCGCCGCGCCGCAGGGTCCAGGCAATATGGGAATCCGTGACATCCCCGGTGCCGTCGGGACGGATCGCGACGACGGTGGGCGCCTCGTAGCCGGTGTTGCAGAAGACCAGGCCATGGGCAAAGACGGGCTTGGGAATGAGGGACCATCCCTCGTGCCGGGCACGCCACAACTCGTGGCCATCCTTGGGATCGTAGGCGGCGATGAAACCGGCCGCCGGACTGACAATCTGGCGGCGCCCCCCAAACTCGATGAGCTCGGCGGTCGCGAACGAGAAGGGACGGGGAAAGTCGGAGCGCCGGTCCACCTTCCAGGCGACGCGTCCCGTGGATTTGTCGAGGGCCACCACGAAGGGGGCCGAGCCGCCGTCGCAGCTGAAGACGAGACGGTCATCGACGAGGATCGGGGTGCCGCCGTTGCCGTGAACGGGATTGTACTTGAGCTCCGTGTTCGTCCAGACGACCTGGCCCTCGAAATCCAAGGCCGCGGTGCCGAGGTGTCCGAAGTGGACATAAACCCGGCGGGCCTCGCGGTCGACGAGGGGCGTCGGGCTGGCCTGGCTGTTCTTGCGGTGGATCGAGGGAACCGCGGCGTCCGGGGAGAGAACCGGGGTCGACCAGAGGATGCGGCCCTCGGCGGCATCGAGGCAGAGCACGCGCAGGGTGAGGCCGTCCCGGCCTTCGCCCTCGACGGCGGTGGTGAGGTAGAGGCGTTTTCCGGCGAGCACGGGCGAGGACCAGCCGAGCCCGGGGATCGGAACCTTCCAGACGACGTTGCTGCCGGTGCCGGACCAATGCAGGGGAACGTTGCGGGCCGGCGAGTGGCCGTCCCCCGTGGGCCCCCGGAACTGCGGCCAGTCCAGGTCGCGGGCGGCGGCGGGGAAGGCCAGCCCAAAGGCCAGCACGAGGGCGCGAGCAGGAGGCGGAACGAGCGAGAGCATGCGCGAGACTGAGGGACGGCGAAGGGTTAGCCAACAACCGATCGGCACGCGCCCGTTGCGCAGGCAGATGTGCGTCACTCCTCCAGCTGCCAGGTCGGGTCCCGGGGCTTGGCGCGCCGCGGGTAGGCATGGGCCGGTGGCGGAAGGAAGCGATTTGCTTTCCGTTGCGGCGTTGCGTGCGAACGGCCTGGGCGGACCGCGCAGGGGTCCCGGAAAGTAGGAATCCACCCATTTTCTTGCCTTCGGGAGGCCACCAGGCATTGGGGGTGCATCGCCGGATTCCTGAATTCCGGGACTGACCCCTACACGGGACCTGAAGACGACGATGAAGATGGAGCTGCTGCGTTGTCAGAGCCCGGCCATGGCGGAGAAGGAGTGTTTGTTCTTCCTGATTGCCTACAACCTCATGCGGGTTCTGATGGCGGAGGCGGCGGCGCGCCACGGCGCGCGACTGGAGCGATTGAGTTTCAAAGGCGCCCTCGATGCGCTGCGGCAGTTCTCCTTCGCGCGGGCCCTGGCACGCAACGCGAAGCAGCGGCGGGACGCGGAAGCGGAACTGCTCCGGGCCGTGGCGTTGGGGACGGTTCCGGAGCGACCGGGCCGGCGCGAACCGCGGGCGGTGCAGCGACGTCCGAAACCCTTCCCACTACTCACCCAGCCACGGCACAAGTATCGGGAGATACCACATCGTAACCGATACACTCGCGCCGGTGCGTCCAAAGTGGGCCGGAAACCAACGGCCGAAATTGAGCGCCATTCTGGACTGACCCCTGCACCGGTGGTGAAACACAAGCGCCATTAGCGCGCGCCATCCGGGTTCGATCTCCCCGCCCGGGCTTGTTCAACCAAGGGTGTAGTTGCTGGCTCCGCTTCGCTCCG
>CAZSOV010000231.1:0-13016 GCA_964608505.1 uncultured Verrucomicrobiota bacterium | reverse complement strand
CGGGCCGTGGTGGCTCCGGAGACCGGGCAGGCGAAGGGCCTGGCGCCGGCGGTGGCAGTGCGGGTGGCGGAGGTCGCGTGCCTGGACGGGGAGGGGGCTGCGAAATGGTCCCGGGACTTGGAGGCGTTCCTGGCGGGGATCCGTGCGCGAGGCGGCAAGACGACTTGGAAGACCGGAAAGGCGAAGAGCGGTGCCGGGAAGGGGACCGGCCTGGCGAAGGAACTGAAGGCGCTGCTGGACGCCTGCGGGGGACGGCTCGAATTCTCGTGGGCCTTGGACGTGGATGGCGAGGAGCGCGGCGGGGAGTGGAAGCTGGATGCTGGAACGCTGGCGGAACTGGCGAAGGAATGCCGGGCCTGGGTGAAGGAGAGCTGGCTGGCGGAGGACGAGGAGGCAGGGCCGATCTGGGCGCAGGCGACCCCGTTCCTGGCCATGGGGGATGGTAACTTTCTGGCGTTGCGCGGAGGGGAGGGGAAGGAGCCGCGGGTGGTGATCCATCTGGATCACGAGGACGCGAGCACGGTGTTGAGCCCGTCGTTGGGGGAGTTTCTGAAGTTCTGGAGTGCCGTGGGGTACGGGACGCCGGATTTGTCGGAGTGGAGCGATTGCTTCTCGAGCGTCACGGGCTGGCTGGACGCGGGCACGCCGGGGGCTCGGCGGCTCGGCGAATCGCTGAAGGCCTGGTGAGGGACGCGAGGAAGGCAACGGCAACGGGAACAGGAACGCCAAAATGAAATACTGGAGGGGTCCAAATCGGTTGTGGGTCTGGACGTGGTGTCTGGGGCTGGGATGGGTGGGAGCGGTGGGCCAGACGCTGCCGGGAGCGGCGGAAGCGCCGGGGGCAAAGCGCCCGGTGGCCCGCGTGGAGGATGCCAACGGCAACGGGAAGGTCGACAAGGGGGAGCGCAAGGCGGCGCTGGAGTCGTGGCAGGCGCGGCGTCGGCAGCAGCAGCAGAAGGCCGAGACCGAGGCGAAGGCGGCGGTGCGCCAGGCGGACGAGAACGTCAAACGCCAGCAACAGAAGGTGTCGGCGACGCTGCTGGAGAAGTAGGACCGGAACAAGAACGGGCGCATGGACCCGAACGAATGGGAACGCCGCCGGAAGGACATGGAGGAGATTCGCAAGCAGCGGCGGCCACGGTGACCGGAGGATGCACGGTGGGATCGGAGTCCCACTCGGACACGGGACGCGAGGCGAGGGGGATTGCCGTAGAACCCCACCCAGCGGGCGGGTCAGGCGTCGGGGCGACAGTTCCACGGGTCGTTGTTCGCGAGGTCGCGGCGCGGCGACGGAGTGGGGTGATTTCTGCCCGGCGCGCACGGGAGGAGATGAGCCCGGAGGGCTCGGGGAGGGTAGCCGGATGGCCAGCCCGCCGACCGGCGGGCGCAGCCACCGGAATTGGTCCCGCACCGACATCCGCCCCGGCGGGGCGGCGGAGAGGTCTCCAACCCCTTACCCGCGATGGATACGGAACATCCTCCGAACCGTGAGAATGCCACTCCGGCGCCCCGCCGGGGTGTGGCTCCAAGGGGCGAGGATTCCGGTGGGTGCGCCTGCCCCTTGGCACTCTTCCCACCGGCTTTCCGGCGTTCCTCCGGGACACGGGACGTCATGCGTGACGCAAGAGCAAGCACACTCCATCCGCCCGTCGCGACAGGGCGATTGACACAGTCGATTGGGGCCCGCGACCGGCTCCCCGCCATAGCCTCCGCGCGACGGCGGGCCGGGTCGCGGGGCGATCGAAGCAGGCGAAACCAGAGGGGAAACCGGCGACTCGGCAGTCGCCGGCTCCACAACGCGGTTCCACACCAGACTTTGTCAATAGCCCTGCCCGCCGCGACCGCCCGTGGCTTGGTGCCGTGCGGACGGGCAGGGTAGCCCCCGCGATTTCTTTGGAGTTATGGAGGAATTGGGGTGGCAAATCCGGATCGGGTTGGTTAACGGGTCTTGGAAGGCACCCAGGTACCGAAATGGACGATGGGCAACATGGAGAGGATCAAGAACGACCCCATGTTCTGGATGGGATTCGGATTCGGCAGGATGAACGAGCCGGGATTGGGGAACTACCAGGTCATTCCCTACTAACACTCAAGGGGCACATGAAAGCATTCGGGGTTGGCGCATCCAGTGATCGTGGCTATGTCTCGGACTGGGACTGCGACTTGAGATTGCCTGGCGTCCAGTGCGAGGCGTGCGGGGAAAGCTACCTCGACGGTGATGTGTGGTACCCGAGCGCACGGCTGAAGGCGGGGACGAGTCCGGACGCGTTCGCCGACGGTACCGAGATCGGGGTGAAGGCTTTTCGGTCGTTGATCAAGAGCATCCAGGGACCTTGGGAGCGGCCTCCGGCGTTTTGTCCCGGTGCCGGGCTGGGGAGCGTCCGGGCCGCGGTCTCGGGCACGGGGGTGGACTTTCGGTGGTGCGAGGGAAAGCCGTTGGTGTCGCGCCGGGTGGTGGAACGGCTTCAAGGGGAAGGATTCGAGGTGCGCACCGGTCCAGTGATCGGTGCGAAAGGGCAGGTGGTGGACGGCTACCTGGCATGGGAGGTTCCGGTGGTGGCGGTCTACGCGAAGGCGACGACGGATCGACTGGGACTGCTGGCATGCGAAGCCTGCGGCGGATGGCGACTGCAGGATATCAGGGTCAGCATGCGCGGGCCCCGGGACTATATGGGCGCGTCCATGCCCCCGGATGCCGCGTTGGTCAAAGCAGCCGAGGGAGGGGAGACGCTGGCGGCAGGCCGGTTCATGGAGCTTGCCCGGAAGGAGAAGTGGAGCGGCATCGAGTTCCGGGAGCGGGGTTTGTTCGTCTGACGGCCATGGCGACGACGGCGAGAAGTTTCCTGCGCTCGGATTCGCGAGAGGCGGGCCATGGCTGAGGATCTTATGACGACCCGATTTCAGGCGAAGGGATTGGAGTACCTGCGGGCCCCGGCAGAACGAAGGGAGGCCATGACGTGCGCATGGCAGTCCGATGCAGCGAGGCAGGAGGTGTTGGATGGGCTTGAGGGCGGCGGCGGCTCCGTCGCGTGTCGGGAGGACTTGCTGGGCGAGATGGCGTTCCTGGCCATGGTCGCGCGTTGGTTCGAACCGAGGGACCTCTGCTTTCTGATCGGAGGGGTTTGCGAGCATGCCAGAAGGCTCGCGGACGATGTGGTGCAGGAGGTGTTGGCGGAGGTCGAGCCGTTGCTGGACGACGTATCGAAAGGGACGAACCTGGGGTGCATATCGACAAGGAGGTTATTTCGAGCGCAGGTGGAGGCGGAGCTCGAGTCGCGGAGGCAACGGTGAGTCCCATGCTTGTCCCGCGCGCTTGCGCGGCGCCGGGTCCCGAGCCCCGTGGCGCCCGCCTCACGGCTGCCGGACCCGAAGGAACAGCGTTCCGGGGCCGAGGGGTAGCGTGACCGAGCGGCCCGGGATCGGGGATCCCAGGTCCTGCCATGGGTCGGGTTGGTCCGGATCGGCGGCGGTCTGAACCTGGAAGGGACCGGTACCGCCGGTCCATTGCAGGAGGATCGAGGAGCCGTCCCGCACCACGGTCAAGTGGAGGGTTGGACTCGGGGAGAGCCGCGTTTCCACCCACCCGCCCGATCCATTCTGGCGGCCACTGGAAACGTGGCCGCGGGCCCGCACGGCGGCGTTGGGCGGGAGGGCGACACCGCTCCATTGCCATCCCTTCGGGACCCTCGTGCCGGTGCCGAGGTCGGACCATGTGGATCCATCGGTGGAGGACTCCAGCGTGGTGCGCCCAACCTCCGGGCCGCTGCCCCCGCGCATCCAGGAAACGCTGCCGCCGGCGTGACTCAGGCTCTGGGTCGCGGGTTCGTTGTTCTTCAGTCGCACGAGGCGACTCCGGTCCTGGCCGGCGATATGGGTGAAGTAGCCGCCCACCAGGATGTTCCCGTCCTCCTGCAACGCCAGGGCGGTCACCTCGTTTCCCGCCGCGGGATCGAAGAAGCGATCCACCGAACCGTCCCCGTTGAGCCGGGCGAGGAACGATGGCGACTGCACGCCGACCTTCCTGAACCAGCCGGCCAGAAGGACCTGCCCGTTCGATTGCAAGGCCATGGACTGCACCGCTCCGTCCGCCCCCGGGTTGAACGTGGCATCCACGGTTCCGTCCGGGTGAAGACGTCCGAGATACCTCCGCGGTGTCCCGGCCAGAGTCGAGAACCACCCGCCCAGGAGGATTCTTCCGTCGGGTTGCACCACCAGGGCGGAAACCTTCGGATAGGGCCCGCCGGCACCCGGGTCGAACGCGGGGTCCAGCGTGCCGTCAGGATGCAGTCGGGCGATCCCGTGCCGCACCTGCCCCCCCAGATTGGTGAAGCTCCCACCCACCAGGATGTGGCCATCCCCCTGAAGGATCAGGCAGTTCACGGTACTGTCGGCTCCCGGATCAAACCCCGTGTCGAGGGTCCCATCCGGATGCAGCCGGGCGATCCGGCGACGGGCCTGCCCGGCCACCTCGGTGAGATCCCCGCACAGCAGAATCCGGCCGTCCGGTTGCAAGGCCATGGCCAAAACGTCGCCCACCGTCCCGGGCTGGAAGGAGGTGTCCCGGGAACCGTCGTGGTCAAGACGGACCACCGAATCGCGCCACTGCCCATCGGCGGGTCGACCGCTGCCGCCGACCAGGATCTTTTCGTCCGGCTGCAGCACCATCGAATACACGATGCCCGGGGATTCGGGGTTGAATCCGGCGTCCGGGGATCCGTCCGGATTCAGTCGAGCGACAGTGGGCAGGGTTCCGGTGAAGAATCCCCCGACGAGGATCTTTCCGTTCGGCTGCACCACCAGTGCATAGGGAGAATCGTAATGCGTTTCGTCCACTCCGAGATGGAAGCCGGTATCCAGCGTCACCCCGGGGAGGAGCGTCAGAAGAGCCGCGGAACTCGTGACTCCTCCGAACGCGTTGCCGACCACGACGCGGTAGCTGCCGGCGTCCGTCGCGGAGAGCTGGCTCAACACCAAGGTGGCGCTTCGGGCCCCAGAGACGTTGGCCCCGTCCACCAGCGGCTTGCCATCTTTCAACCACTGGAAGGTGGACGGATGGTCGCCGGCTGTCGCGACCGTGAACGTGGCGGTGGATCCGACGAGATTCGTCAGGCTCCGCGGATGGGAGGCCAGCAGGGGCGCGCCGAAATCGAGGAAGGACTCCACCAGCCCGCCGGAGCCGTTCTTCTGCCCTCCCGCCGTGTAGCCGCGGGCCCGCACGCGTCCGGTGGAGGGCAGTGCGACGCCGGTCCGTTGCCAGCCACCGGGGACCCGGGCGCCGGCGCCGAGATCCGTCCATGCCAACCCGTCGGTGGAAGACTCGAACGTGGTGCGCCCGATCTCCGGGGCGTCGCCGCCCCGCAACCAGGCGAGGGTGGACCCTTCGTAGCGCAGGTTCTGCGTGGCGGGCTCGAAACTCAGCAACCGGGCGGCGCCGGCCCGCGCCTGTCCCGCCAGGGTCCGGAAGTCCCCGCCGACCAACACTCGGCCATCGGCTTGCACGGCCAGGCCGTGAACGGGTCCGGTCGCGTCCACGCGAAAGGTGCCGTCGAGCGTTCCGTCCGGATGGAGCCGGCCAAGACGTGCGCGCCGTTGAGCGCCCAGGGTGTTGAAGGCGCCCCCTACCAGGATCTTTCCGTTCGCCTGCACCACGATGGATTGCACCAGGCCGTCCGCGCGGGGATCGAAGGCGTTGTCGAGCGATCCGTTCGCCTGAAGCCGCCCGATCGAGGCGCGGGGTTGTCCGGCCAGGTTCGTGAACGCGCCCCCCACCAGGAGCGCTCCGTCCGCCTGCAGTGCCAGAGCGTGGACCGGGCCGGAGGCCCCCGGATTGAAGGTGTCATCCAGACTGCCGTCCGGGTGCAGCCGACCGATCCTGGCGCGCGGTTGGGCACCCAGGACGGTGAAGACTCCGCCCACGACGATCTTCCCGTCCGATTGAACCGCCAGGGTATGGACGGTCGCGCCGGCGCGTGGATGGAAGGTAGGGTCAGGTCGTCCGTCCGGGAGGACCCGACCCAGGTAGCGCCGGTCCTCTCCGCCCAGGGAGGTGAATTCGCCGCCCACCAGGATCTTGCCGTCCTCCTGCACCACCAGACAAGAAACCCGCCCCGTCATCCGCGGATCGAAGAGGGTGTCCAGGGTGCCGTTCGCGTGAAGCCTGCCCAGATGGCTGCGGGGTTGGCCGCCCAGGGTGCTGAACGTGCCGCCGACCAGAATCTTGCCGTCGGGCTGCAGCGCGAGGGCCAACACCGTGTTGTTGGCCCCGGGATTGAAGTCTTCATCCACGGTTCCGTCGTTCCGGAATCGGGCGATCCGATCGCGCGTCCGTCGGCCTGCCACGAGGAAGTCGCCACCCAGCAGGATCTCCCCACCCGGCTGCACCGCCAAGGCGGAGACCGAGTGGATGGTTTCCGGATGGAAGGTGCTGTCCAGCACCTCCGCGTTCACCGAGAGAGTGGCCGCCGCACTGGTGATGCGCCCCAGGCGGTTGCTCACGATGACGGAATAGGCGCCTTCATCGGACGGCGTCACCCGGCTCAGGGTCAGGGTGGAGCCGTGGATGCCGGAGACGTTTTCTCGGGCCTCCAGGGCCACGCCATCCTTCAACCACACGTAATGGAAGGGCTCGCTGCCGATCACCGTGACGGTGAAGGTGGCCTCGGTGAGGAACTCGTTGGTGCGGTGGGAGGGCTGGGAGAGGATGCGGAGCGCGCCATGATGGCTTTCGGTGAACCAGCCGGAGCCGTAACCGTCCCCGGCGACGGCACCGCGGGCGCGCACGGTGGCATTCGCCGGCAACCGGACTCCGGTCTTTTGCCAGCCGCCCGCCACGCGGGATCCCTCGCCGAGGTCGGACCAGAGGATTCCATTGGTGGTGGACTCAAACCGGGCGCGCGAGATTTCCGGGCCGGAACCACCGCGCAGCCACGTCAGCGTGGTGCCCGCGACGTTCAGGGACGGGACGGCGGGTTCGGTGGCGTTCAGCCGGGCCAGAGGTCGGTTCGTCAGTCCGGCCTCGAAGTCCCGGGTCCCTCCCACCAGGGTTCTTCCGTCCGGCTGCACCGCGAGGACGTTGACACTTTTCACCGGCACGTTTGCACCGGGATCAAAGGAGTGGTCCAAGGTCCCGTCGCCGTTCAAGCGGGCGATTCTGATTCGGGCCTGGCCTGCCACCTGCGTGAAGAGTCCGCCCATCACGATCTTCCCGTCGGCCTGCAGTGCCAGGCCGTTCACGGGGCCATCCGCCCCGGGATTGAACGTGGCGTCCAGAGTGCCATTGGAGAGGAATCTACCGAGATGCGCGCGGGACTGCCCGGCCAGCGTGGCGAACGCCCCTCCCACCAGGACCCGACCATCGGGCTGAACCGCCATCGACACGACCCAGCCGTCGGGCGCGGGATTGAAGGTGCCGTCGAACAGTCCGTTCGCTTGGAGGCGAACGAGGCCTCTCCGCGGCTGTCCCGCCAGGTTGGTGAACGTTCCGCCCATCAGGATCCGGCCATCGGCCAGAACGGCCAGCGAATCCACCCAGCCGCCGGTGCCGGGGTTGAAGGTGCCGTCGATGGTCCCGTTGGCGTTGAGACGTCCGATGCTTCGGCGCAGCTGTCCTCCCAGCTTGGTAAAGGACCCCCCCACCAGGATCCGTCCGTCGGCTTGCAGGGCCAGGATGGAGATGTATTCGCCGGCGGCTCCGGGGTTGAAGCTCGGGTCCACCGTCCCGTCCGCGTTCACCCGGGCCACGCGATGGCGCGGCTGGCCGCCCAAGGTCCGAAAGAACCCGCCGACCAGGATCCTGCCGTCGGGCTGCAGGACCACGGAACGGACCTCTTGATCCGCCGCGGGATTGAAGTCCTGGTCGCCGGTCCCATCCGCATTCAGGCGTCCGAGGTGATTGCGGGCCAGGTTGCCCAGGGAGGTGAAGCGCCCCCCGACCAGGATCTTTCCGTCGGTCTGTACGGCAAGGGTGCTCACCTGTTCGGAGAAGGCCGCGGGTTGGAAGGCGGCGTCGAGGGCGGCGAGGTTCACGGTCAGCCGCGCCGGGGCGCTGGTGAGGGTCCCGAGGGAACTGCTGACCACCACCGTGTAGTTGCCGGCGTCGGACGGGGACACCGCAGGCAGGGTGAGCGACGCGTCCACGGCCCCGGGCACGGGCTTGCCAAGGTGATGCCACTGGTAGGTCAGCGGGGTGGAACCCGAGGCGGTGACGCGGAAGGTCACGCTCTGCCCCGGATCCCGGCTCGCGCTCGCCGGTTGCGAGACCATGAACGGATCCCGCACGGAGAGCGTCGCGACCACGCTGGTCACGCTGCCGAGGCGGTTGGTCAGTACCAGCCGGTAGGCTCCCTCGTCGGCCTTGGACACCGCAGTCAGGGCGAGGGTGGGCGTGGCCGTGCCGGAGACGTTTCCCTGATCCTGGAGCGGGTTGCCGTTCCTCAGCCACCGATAGCCGGACGCTCCGGACACGACCGTGTGGAACGTGGCGAGGGTGCCGAGGTCATTGGTGCGACTGGCCGGTTGGGCGAGGAAGCCGGGCCGGCCGTAATGGTTCTCCACGGTCCAACCCGAGGCACTCCGAAAGCCACCCGCCACGAAGCCCCGGGCCCGGATCGGGGTGCCGACCGGCAGGACCACGCCCGTGCGCTGCCAGCCGCCCGGGATTCGCGTGGCGGCAACGCTCGTCCACCGCACTCCGTCCGTGGTGTAGTCGAAGGTGGGACGCCCGACCTCCGGGCTGGTGTCCCCGCGCAGCCAGGTGATGGTCGAGCCCGCGAGGTTCAGACTCTCGGTTGCGGGGGCGGTGTTGTCGATCCGGCCCATCCGGGCGCGCTCCTGGCCGCCCAGCGTCGCGAAGTCGCCCCCCACCAGAATCCTTCCGTCGGTCTGAATCGCCAGCGAGTGCACGGTGCCGTTCGCACCCGGGTTGAAGCTGGCGTCGACCGTTCCATTCGGGTTGAGGCGCCCCAGGCGGCTGCGGGGTTGACCGCCCAGATGCTGGAAGTCGCCACCTACGATGATCCTTCCGTCCGCCTGCAACACCATGGAGTTCACCGGGCCGTCGATGGCCGGGTTGAACGTGGGGTCGACGGCGCCGTTCCCGGCGATCCGCCCCAGCCCCGGTCGGGGGACGTCGCTGTTCCCCACGTCCAGCCTCTGAAACCCGCCGCTCAGAAGAATCCGCCCATCCGGTTGCACGAGCAGGGACGTGACAGCCCCGTCCGGATCCGGGTAAAAATTCGGGTCCAAGGCCCCGCCCGGGGTCAACCGGATGAGGTTGAAATAGGCGAGGATGTCCCCGTCTCCGTCCACTTGATGCACCGTAAACTGGCCTCCGGCGAGAATGGACCCGTCGGACTGAAAGGCCAGGGCTTCGACGCCGCCCTGGAATTGGGTACGGATGACATCATTCAGGGATCCGTCGGCGTGGAGGCGGATCAGGTGCGATTGGGGCTGCCATAACGGGTTGGGCGAGTCGCCTCCCACCACGATCTTGCCGTCCGCCTGCACGCCGAGCGCATGGACCTGACCAAAGACACCGTCACCCCCCCCGGGCTTGAAGGTGGTGTCCAACGTCCCGTCGGGGTGCAGCCGTCCCAGGTTCCAGAGGAACTTCCCGCCCAGGCCCGAGTATTCCCCCCCGACCAGAATCCCCCCGTCGGTCTGGATTTGGATCGCGTTCACCGTGCCGTCGACCCCGGGATTGAAGTCCGGGTCCAGACTCCCGTCCGGGTGGAGTCGCCCGAGGTTCCGACGTGGCTGGCCACCCAGAGTATCGAACCGGCCCCCAACCAGGATCTTGCCATCCCCTTGCATCGCGAGGGCACGAACCCCTCCGTTGGCTGCCGGATTGAATGTGTCGGCAAGGGGGGCCTGCGCACCAAGTTGCGGGTGGGGGAACAGGCAGCACGCCCAAAAGGCAAGCAGCGGAACCCGCGTGTGGAGCATGTCGTGGAGTGGATTGTGGTTACAAAAAGGCCGGCGGGCAGGGAAATGCCCGCCTCCTTTCCGCGCGGTCCCCAGGGTGACCTTGGCCCATCCCCCGGATTTCGGAAGCGGTCCATGCACCAATCGCATCCGGCATGTCAACACACGACATTCGGCCCAAATCGCCGCGCCGCGTAAGCGGCGAGGGCATCGGCGGACGGCCGCAGCAAGCGAAGTGAGGGGGGGGCGGGGCGAGCGATGGGGCCCGGACGGCAGCGCGGAACTGGACCGCGCCTCCGCCTCCAAAAGGTCAACGGTTCATGTTGGACCCAGTGGTCCGTCGACGGCGCAGGGGGCAAGGACGGCGTCGCGCATGCCGTGGATGATTTTCTTGTCGGCGGGGCAGACGGTGGCGAGGACGCCGCCGAGGTGGGGACGGGCGGCGTCGCCGTCGCCGTGGACGAAGTAGTATGGGCAGAGGCGGGTGCGCCCGGACATGGGCTGGACGCGGGCGGCGTCGAAGTCGAACCAGGGGAATTCGGTGGCGCGGGGTTTGTGGTAGCGCTGGAGGACGTAGGGGGAGCGAGGCCAGGCGGCGAGGGCGGCGTCGACGGCGACGGCCCAGTCGACGGTGCTGAGATCGCTGCCGAGGAAGACGCCGCGGGCGCCCCAGGCGGATTCGGAGTAGCCGGAGATCTTGAGGATAAGATCGCGCTCGCGTTGGGAGAGGGACTTGAGTTGGGCCCACTCGGTGAGTTCGAGGCGGGGGTAGGCGGCGTGGGGGGGGAGTGGGGTGGGATCGAGGATCCAGGTATAGGGGACGAGTTGGCGGAGGCGGTTGAGGAAGCCTTCGCCGAGTTCCTGGCGCCAGAAGGGGAGGAGGTGCCGGTTCCAGAGCAGGCCGAAGAGCAGTTTCTCCTCGAAGATGGGCTTGGGAGGCGGGGTGACGCGGAGGCGCTTCTCACGGGCGGCCTGGAAGGCCGGCCACGCGGCGGGGACCTGGGCGAGATCAAACAGCTCGAAGAACCGGTAGAGGGCGTCGCCGTCGCTCCACCCGGTGAACTCAGGGGGGCGGAGGTCGAACCGGGGACCGGGGAGGCGGGCGGCGAGCCAGGCCATCTCCGGGCGATAGGTGGCGGATTCCTCGGACACGACAAGATGCACGCGGGGCGCGGAGCCGAAGATGCCTGAAAATCCGGAGAGCATCTGGCGGGAGGAGCCGAGGAGGGGCTGGGCGGGGCCGCCGGGCGCGGATTCGTAGGCCTGGTAGAGCCAGGTGGTCAGGCCGATGCCGCCGGGGACGGAGTCGAGTTCGGTGATGGCGAGTCCGTCGTCCAGCAGAAGGAGGTCGGGGCGGATGACACGGGGGAGCTCGTTGCGGAACGCGGCGTCGCGCTGGAGCGCGAGGAGGTCGTCGGGTTTGCCCTGGTCGAGGAGTTGGGCAACCCAGGCGGGGGCTTTGCCGTCGAGGCTGCGGCGATAGAGCAGGTTGACGGCGCGATAGAATTGAAGCAGGACGCGACCGAGTCCCTCGATTTCGCGGGCGAGCGGGGCGGCGAGGGGGAAGGGATCGACGGCCACGCGCCAATCCTGGGCGGCGAAGAGGCCGTCCTCGGGGAGTTGCGCGCGGACGTGCCGGGCGCGGGCCTCGGCGTCGTGGGGATCGGGTTCGGTCATGGCTGTCGGGATTTCCGGATTTCGGACCCGCGTGGGGCCAGGCTGCGCGGATGGCACGTCGCCGCGTGGGGCACGCGGCCTACAGCCTGAAGGCCCGGTGCCCTCACCGGGCGGCGCGGTGGCCGAGGTCTGTTCATGGGAAGGAGCGTTTTCCAGAGTTTGGACACGTATTGGGACCATGAAACCGGGTTCGGTTCATGGGAAGTCGTCACGAGGTGTCCGACCATGGCTTCCTGGTCGCGGAGCGACCCTTTGAAGGTAGCCGGGGGTTTCAACCCCCGGAACCGGTTCACTCCAAAAACATCCTCGTCGCGGAGCGACGTCCGAAGCCTTCGGCATCCAAGCCCCCCCAGGGCACCCAGGTCGAACGTCGCTCCGCGACGGGGAAAGAAGAGAGGGTGCGACCGGGGCCTGAAGGCCCCGGCAACCCTCGGTCGTCGCTCCGCGACACGCTGCCGGGGCGGACAGGAGCGGACCGCGGTGAAGGGTGAGACCTCGCGTTGGAAAGGCGCATCGCCCGCTTCGGGGAACGGATCCGCGGACCGCACGTCGCCGCGTGGGGGCACGCGGCCTACAGCGTGTAGGCCCGGTGCCCTCACCGGGCGACGCGGTTGCAGTAGACGGTTCATGGGAAGGGAAGTTCTCCAAACTCCGGACACGTATTGTGGCCATGAACCCGAACGATGGAGGGAGGAGTAAGATTAGGATTAGGATTAGGATTAGGAGGATCCGGGATGGGAGTCTGGGTTCGGTTCATGGGAAGCCCCGTGTTTCGATGGAAACGGCTCACGGGCCATGAACCGCGGACGGCACGTCGCCGCGTGGGGGCACGCGGGTCAGCCGCCGAGGGTGGTGGGATCGGCGACGTTGCCCTTGTTGAAGTCGACGTATTCCTCGGTGAGATCGGCGGCGTAGAGGACGGCGGAGCCGCGACCGAGGTTGAGGCGGATATGGAGATCGAACTCCCGGGGGGCCACGGCGGCGCAGAGTTGGGCGAAGGTGGCGGGCGTGGGTTGGCCGCGGCGGAGGCTCCAGAGGATCTTGCGGGAGCCGGAGGCGGAGTAGCCGATGTCGACCTTGTTTTCGACAACGGTGGCGGGGCTGTAGCCGAGGGCGTCGATGATGCGGCCCCAGTTGGGATCGCCACCGTGCCAGCTGGTCTTGACGAGGGGACTGGCGGAGACGGCGCGGGCGGCGGCCTCGGCCTCGGCCTGGGAGCGGGCGCCGTCGAGGCGGAGGGTGACGACGCGGTGCACGCCCTCGCCGTCGCGGACGATCATGCGGGCGAGTTCGAGGCAGACGTGTTCGAGGGCGGCGCGGAAGGTTTGGGCGTCCTTGGAACGGGGTTGGCCGAGGGTGCGGGGGTCGTTGCCGGCGAGACCGTTGCCCCTCGCCACAGTGGTGCCCGGGATGTAACC
>CAZSOV010000230.1:0-13066 GCA_964608505.1 uncultured Verrucomicrobiota bacterium | reverse complement strand
TAGAGGTGGATGTCCTTCTTCGGGTCCGTCATCTGCAAAAACAACAACTGGGCGATGATGACGTTCGCCACCATGTCGTCGACGGGCGTCCCCAGGAAAACGATCCGGTCGACCAGCAACCGGGAGTAAATGTCGTAGCCGCGCTCGCCCCGACCCGTTTGTTCGACGACGTACGGGACGAGGAAGGCCTGCTCTTTCGAAGCGTTCATTGGCGCGGCAACCTAGAGTCCGTGGGGGGGGGCGTCAAGGAACCGACCGGACGCGCCGCCCTCACCTCGAGGGCGATGGACATCGGCGATTGGGGCCCGCGACGGCCCAGTCGCGGGGCGATCGGAGCAGGCCGAGGCAGGGGAGAACCCGGCGACCCGGCAGTCGCCGGCCCCACACCGCATCTCCGGACCGGACTCTGGCAATCGCCCAGGCCTCACCTCGACGCGCTCTTGTCGATGACGAACTCGTCGCGGACCTCGCCCCGGGCGTCGTAGGCGCGGTACGTCAACCGGTCCCCCTCGATGCGCAGGTCGAGAACCTGCCACGTCATGACGTCGGTAAAGCCCACCAGCGTCTCGGGCCGGGAACCTTGCTTGTAGTACTTCACGCCGGAGACCGACACGACGTAGGTCGTGCCTTTCGCCGGGTCGTCGAGCCGCTGCCCGTCCCGGATCGGGAAGGTCCGGAGGTAGGCATGGTCGTGACCTTGCAGCGCCAGGTCGACGCCGTACCGGTCGAAGATCGGGGACCACGCCTCGCGGAGGATCTTGTTGTCGCGATTCGGCGCGGAGGAATAGGCGGGGTGATGGAAGGAGACGAACTTCCAGCGGGCCGGGCTTTTCGCGAGCCGCTCCTCGAGCCACGCCGTCTGCTTCTCGGGCGCGAGGTTGGAGTCCAGAACGACGAACAAGGCGTTGCCGTACTCGAACGAATAGACCCGTTCCGGGTCCAGTTCGGGCGGCCCGTTCCGGGGCAGCGCGAATTGACGGAGGTACAACGTTGGCTGTCCGCCCTGGCACTCGTGGTTCCCCAGGACCGGGACGAGCGGACGGCGGTCGAACACGGCCTCGGAGTTCTCGAAGAACTCGTCCCAGTCGTCCCGTTCGTTGCCGCGATTCACCAGGTCGCCGGCCATGAGGTAGAACGCCACGTCGGGCCGCGCCCGCTGGGCGCCCCGCACCATCCGCCCCCACGTATCCAGCCCGTTCTGCGCATCCCCCATGTACACGAACGAAAACGACTTCGGCCCCGCGGGGGCGGTCGTGAAATCGCGTTCCTCCTGCCAGCGGTCCGGTTCGCCCGTGCCCACGCGATACCGGTACGTGGTCCCCGGCTTCAGCCCGGTCAACTCCACGACGTGCCGGTAGACCACCGGATTGTTGAGAATCGACGGCGTTCTCAATTCCCCGGAGACGGCCGTCGCGCGCCGCCACCGCGCCGGCGGCAGATCGGGGTCCGTCGATTCGGTGTACAGCACGGCCCCGCGCGTCACGCTCCGCCGCGTCCGCCACTGGATGGCCTGGGTGGTTCGCGGATCGCCCGACCACGTCAACACCACGTGATCCGACCGCCGCCCCGCGGGATGCCGCGTCCATTGCAGCCGCCCCGCCAGCTTCGCGTCGTCCCGCCGGGCATGCAGCGTCTGGACCAGGGTGCGCCCCGCAAAACCTTCGGGAAGCACGTCGACCTGATTGGTCTCGTCCGCCCAGGCAGGAACGCCGACGACGAGATTCGTGGCGCGCAACTGGCCCGGGTAGAGCTCGTCCACCACCAGCGGCATGTCACCCAGCGGCGCCACCGCGACGAGGTAATGCTTGCCGCCGCCCTTGAGGGAATTGACGCCCAACCCGACCTCGCCCGCGGGAAAATCTCGCTCGCACGCCGTGAACTCCGTTCCCGCCGCGCGGAGCCTGGCGGTCCGATTCGTCCACGCCCCATCGCGGAGCCAGAACACCGCATTGGTGGGCAGCTGGTCGTGGAAGACCGTCACGCGCACCGGTTGGTTGACGTGGAACACGATGTGCCCGGTGGCGAGAACCCGGCGTTCCTCGGGCGTCAGCAACCCATGCGCCTCGCGCCCGGCGAGTTGGCGGATCACCGCGCGCCGGGGAACGCCTTGCAGCCGGGTCAGGACGCCGGCCACGGTGTCATGGACCGACGCCAACCCGCCGCCATGGCCGAGGCCAGGAAGCGTGGGCAGCGAGAAAACCGCGAGGAATCCAAGCCAGCACGGGACGAGGCGTTGCACGGAGGCCGACCGTGCCAGAAACCATGCGGCCGGCCAAGGATCGGGGCCCGCGACTCCCGGGGCGCGGGGCGATCGACGCAGGCGACTGAACCCTCGCCGGCCCCACCTCGTGGGGGCCACGGACGCGCCCGCGGGCTTCCGCGAACCGCATTGGCCCCACCGCCCGCCGCCCTGCCAGCCGCCCTCGCCCACCCCCTCCCTCCCAAACGAGCCACAATGGCACACAATGTCGCACCTGATAGTCTCAAATGCATGTGTGTCACAGTTGCGCTTTCGAGGGGTTCGTTCGAGGGGGAGGTCCGGGTTTGAAATCAACATCCTCCGCGGCAGTCAGATGCAGAAACTCCCCTTGCGGACGAAGGCCTTGGCACGGGCAAAGCAGAAGGAGTGGCGCAACGATCAACCAAGGATCAACACCATGACACTCATGAAATTCCATCGTCCCGTGACCCCCAGCACCCGGCCCAACCTCGATCCCCTGAGCCGCTGGCAGGAGGAAGTGGAGCGCTTCTTCACCGCGCCCCTGGGCGGGATCGGTTCCCAATTCTTCAACGTCTGGGCGCCCGCGCTCGACGTGTACGAGGACCAGGACAACCTGGTGGTGAGCCTGGAAGTGCCCGGCATGAAGAAGGACGACTTCCAGATCGAACTCCATGACGGCGTGCTTTCCATCGCGGGTGAACGTCGCCTCGAGGAAAAGCGCAAGCAGGCCGCGGGGTACCGGACCGAGCGGTTCAGCGGACGCTTCCAGCGGTCGGTGGCCCTCCCGAAGTCCGTGGCCGGCGATCAGGTCAAGGCGTCGTATCGCGACGGCATCCTGACGGTCCGACTGCCCATCGCGGCGGAGGCGCGTCCGAAACAGATCGTCGTGAGCGCCGAGTAAGGCAACCCGCGCATTGACGTTCACGACCAGACCACGATCCACGATCCACGATCACCTGACGTTCTCGCTGCAACCCACCGGGGCCGGCGGCCCACCCGCCGGTCCCAACGCAAAATTCCAAAGGAAACACCCAACATGAATGCCGTTGTTCAGACCGAATCGAATCCCGCCACCACCCCCGAGCGGTGCCCCTGCCAGAATCCGTCCGTGGACATCTTCGAGACCAAGGACGCCTACGTCATCGAGGCCGACATGCCGGGAGTGACGAAGGAGGGAGTGGAGATTTCCCTCGACCAGAACGAGCTCACGCTCGTGGGCCGCCGCCCCGTCGCGGGGTCCGGCACCCGGCACTACCGGGAATCCGGCGAGGGCCATTTCCGGCGCGTGTTCGAGCTCCATCCCGAGATCGACACCGACCGGATCACGGCGAAGGTGGAGAACGGGGTATTGACGCTCCACCTTGCCAAACGGGAAGAGGTCAAACCCCGGCGGATCGCCATCAACGACTAGGCACGCCGGACCGGGACCCACCGAAAAGGAGCGAGCCGGGCCACGGGGCCCGGCTCATTTGCCTTCCCGGGGCGATTGACAAAGTCGATAGGGGCCAGCGACCGGCTCCCCGCCATAGCGTCCGCGCGACGGCGGGCTGAGTCGCGGGGCGAGCGGAGGAAGCGAAACGAGTGGAGAAATCGGCGACGAGGCAGTCGCCGGCCCCACAACGCATTTCCGAACCGGGCTTTGTCGATTGCCCGGTTTGCCTTCCTGGGCGGCCGCGGCTCAGGCGGAACGCAGGGCCTGCAGCGGGAATTCCCACGCCTCCGCACGGCGCATCATCTCGGCCCAGGTCACCTCCCCGCCCGCGTACGCCGCCGTCCGCCCGAGGATCGTGGTCAGATTGCTCCGGACGCTCGGGGCCACGGTCGGGTTGGAAAAATCGCCGGCGGTGACGGCCTTGTGGAACGCCGCGATGTTGTTCACGGCCCCGTCGAGGTAGAGGTTCTTCAGGGTGCCGCCGTTGAAGCCGTCGGTCTTCGATTTCACCCAGACATCGCCGAAATAATGGGTGTCGGCGGTGCCCTCGGTGCCGTAGACCCGGCACAGGATGTCATCGTACCCGTGGCCGACCTGCTTGGAATTGAACGTGTTGATGACCCCGCCCGGAAAGGTGAACACCACCGAGAAATGGTCCCAGCACGTCCCGAAGCCGCGCGCCAGCCCGCCCGTCCCCACGGCCTTTTCCGGGGCCGCATCGAGGAACCACGTCACCACGTCCTGCGCGTGGATGTTTTGTTCGGTGATCACGTCCCCCGACAGCACCCGGTCGATGGCCCAGCAGCGGAGGCGGCGTTCGGGATCGTTCGGCGCCTTGGCCAGTTCCTCCCCCATGGCCTGGAACATCGTGCTGGTCTGGTAATTCGATTCCACCGTCACCACCCGCCCGATCAGGCCCGTCCGAACCCAGCGGGCGACCTCCTGGTACGCGGGATGGGCGCGCGTCTGGAAATCGACCAGAAAACACCGCTGCCGGGCCGTCGCCCGACGCCCGGATTCCTCAATGGAGAGACAGCCGGGGACATCGACGGCGATGGGCTTGGCGACATACACGTGCTTGGCCGCCTCGACCGCCGCGGCGGCCTGCATCGGATGGAAATAGGGCGGGGTCTGGATGATCACGGCGTCGAGCTTGCTGTCGAGCAGCCGTCGATAGCCGTCCAGGCCCGCGAAACACTTGTCGCCCGGGACCCCCAACTCCCGGCCCGCGGTTTGGGAGCGCTCGCCGAAATAGTCCGCCACGCCGACGACCTCGTAGCCCCCGTGCTTCTTGAAAAGCTGCGCCATCCACTTGCCGCGTCCACCCGCTCCGATCAGGCCCACGGCGACCCGGGAATTGACCTCGGCACCGAACGCGATCCGGGGCGACACGAGATTCAGCGTGGCAGTCGACGCGGCGGCGGTGGCAGCGAGGAAGTTGCGGCGCGTCGGAACGACCGGGGAGGAAGGGTGGGAACGGGCACTTTTCATGCGGGTGACGGGTTGGAGTCGCGGACGGGACGCCGGCAGGCATCCTCGGTCACGCCCGCATACCACGCCCCCCGACCCCTGAGAAGCGGTCCGTGGCCAACACCGCGGGGCAAGTCCGACGGCGGGGCAGCGGAGCGGGCACGCATCACCTACCGCGGGACGCATGGGTGGTTCTGTAGGTCGGGTCGCCCGACCCGGCGGCGGATTGCGAACCCATCCATCCCGCCGCGTGAAGGCACGCGCCCTACCGCGGGACGCACGGGCGGTCCTGTCGTCCGGGTCCCCCGACCCGGCGACCGAGCCTCGTTAGTTCTTCACCGACGACCGTTCGTGCAACCAGACCAGGTCGCGGCTGTTTGCCGTCGCGTAATTATGGTCGTGCCACGCGATGGTCCGGGGCGGACTGAAGGTCCGCGAATCCACCCACCGTCGCCGGTCGACATGGCCGTCGGCGAACGCGAGAACGCTGCTGCGGTCGTGGTAGTTGGCGGGGAGATGGTACCAGAACGTCTTGCCCACCGCGACGCCGAAGAAGGGCCGGCAAATGCTGTCGGTGTGGACTTCCGTGAAGACGAAGAGCTGAGACGGACCGGGCACCGTGGTGTCCGAGGATTTCTTGTAGAGCTTGTATCCCGCGGTCGGATTGTCGCGGTAAACCGCCGGCTGTCCATTCGGGCCGATGGGATCCCAGCCCACCATCGAATTCATGGCGTAACTGCGCACGACCTCCCGCTTCTTGCCGTTCACCACGACCTGGCTGCGGTCGGAAGGGCACTTGTAGAGCTCCGGGCTCTTGAGATAGGCACCGAACAGGGAACGCTTCGGGTCGGACAGAAGGAAGGCGTTGGTGTTGTCGGCCAGCACGCCCTCGAAGCTGCCGCCGACCCACGTGAGGGCGGCCCCGGCATCACCGGCGCCATTCGAGACCAAACGGTCGTCGTTCTCGTCCGCGTAGAGCACCCAGATGATGCCCAACTGCTTCATGTTGTTGGTGCACTTGATCGCCTGGGCCCGGTTCTTCGCCTTCGACAACGCCGGCAGCAGCATGCTCGCGAGAATCGCAATGATGGCGATGACGACCAGCAGTTCGATCAGGGTAAACGCACTTCTGGCGAACTGGCGGGGGCGTCGGGCGGTCATGAGTTCGTAACAAACCCGGTATCGCCTCCATGCGTCAAGCTCGCATACGGTGCCCCACCCCGCCCGTCCATCCCGATCCTTCGGCGTCCCGACCCGGTAAAATCCCCTTTCAGCCCGTCCCGAACCGCCGCCGGTTGTCCACCTCCAGGCTCCCCCGGACGCCGACCGGATGGCCACCCCGCCGCCGCCCGGCGACGCCCCTTCCCGAGCCCCATCTCCCTCCGAACCAACCTCGCGCCGGGCCTTCTATCTCGGACCCAACTCCCGTACCGTCCGCCCGTGGCCGGAACCCCGTCGCTCGTCGTCAACGAGATCTACCTCAGCCTCCAGGGCGAAAGCACGTTCGCGGGGCTGCCGTGCATTTTCGTCCGCCTCACCGGCTGCAACCTGCGCTGCTCCTATTGCGATACCGCCTACGCCTTCACGGAGGGCGGACGCCGCGGTCTCGACGAAATCGTCGCCGAGGTCCGGCGCCTGGCTGCACCCTACCCCGCCGACGCCACCATCCCCGGCCATCGCCTGCCCCTCGTCGAGTTGACCGGGGGAGAACCCCTGCTCCAGCCCGCCGCCCCCGAGTTGCTGCGGCAGTTGGCCGACCTCGGCTTTACGGTCCTCGTCGAAACCAGCGGGGCCCTGGACCTCGCGGGTCTCGACACGCGAGTCCGTCGCATCATGGACCTCAAGTGTCCGAGCAGCGGCGAAGTCGAACGCAACCGCTGGGAAAACCTCGCCCACCTCCGGCCCACCGACGAGATCAAGTTCGTCATCGGCACGCGCGAGGATTACGACTGGGCGAAGGAAGCGATTCGGCGGCAGGGGTTGGCGGCCCGGTGCCCCCTGCTCTTCTCGTGGGTGCATCCCCTGTCCGCCGAACAACAGGCACCGGTTCTCAAACGGGTCCCGTCCGGGCAGACGCCCCTGACCCGGCTCGAGCTGGTCGAAGCCGTCATCGCGGATGCCCTGCCCGTACGGTTCCAGCTCCAGATGCACAAAATCGTCTGGGCGCCGGAACAGCGCGGCGTGTGATTCCACGCCCGGCCGGACGCCCGGCGGCCCGTTCGCGCCGCCCGCCCCCGGCTAGCTGGCGCCCCACTCGACTTCCCAGTCGCCCGTCACGGGCGGCAGCGGCGGCGTCTTGAACCGACGTTGGGACTGCCGCACCCGCGCCCGGTGCGCCAACAGACGCAACCAGGGCGAACCTGAGTCCGATCCCGACATCGACAACGGTTCCACCCGCGACGGGCGCACGCTGTCCGCGCGCGGCTCCCGTCCGAGCCCTAGATAAGCTTCATGCTCGGTTTTCATGGCACGAGCCGCCGGCGGGTGGGGCCGGTGGCGGCCACTAAAGTCCTCACAATCGCTGACAGCGCAAGGGCCGGAGCGTTACAAATCCACGACATGACGCTTGGCGAGATGCGCGCCCTCCTGGCCACCCACGACCTCCGGCTGACCCGGTCCCTCGGCCAGAACTTCCTGCACGACGGCAATCAACTCCGTCGCATCGTCGCCCTTGCCGCGCTGCCGCCCGCCGCGCCCGTGCTCGAAATCGGCCCCGGCCTCGGTCCCCTCACCGAACACCTGCTCGCCGCCGGCCATCCCGTGCTCGCCATCGAAAAGGACGCCCGCCTCATCCCCATCCTCCGGACACGGCTCGGCGACCGGCCCGGACTCGAAGTCCGGCACGCCGACGCCCTGGAATGGCTCCAGGATCAGCCGCGCGGCTGGGGCGGCTGGCACCTCGTCGCCAACCTTCCCTATTCCGTCGGCTCCCCCATCCTCGTCGAACTCGCCCACGCCCCCGTTCCACCCGATTCCCTCACCGTCACGCTCCAGGCGGAGGTCATCGACCGTCTCCGCGCGGCCCCCGGCACGTCGGAGTACGGCGTCCTGACCCTGCTCCTCGCCGCCGTCTACGAACCGGGCGCGGCCTTCCGGATTCCGGCCTCGTGCTTCTTCCCGCCGCCGGACGTCGGTTCGGCCTGCCTGCGACTGTCGCGGCGCGCCACGCCCCTGGTCATGGGCGCCGTCGCCGACACCTACCGCCGCGTGGTGAAGACCGCGTTCTCCCAGCGTCGCAAACGCCTTCGCAAGGTTCTCGGCCACACCTGGCCCTCCGCCCCCCTCGATGCGGCCTGGGCCGACCTGGCCCTCGATCCCGATGTCCGACCCGAAAACGTCGGTCCCGCCGCCTTCGCGGAACTGGCCCGCAGACTGACCTAGGCCAGCACCGCCTTCACCACGTGGCCGTGGACGTCGGTCAACCGGCGCTCGAGGCCGTTGTGGTAGAAGGTGAGGCGTTCGTGGTCGAGACCCAGCAGGTGCAGGACGGTGGCGTGGAAATCATGCACGCTCACCGGATTCTCCGCCGCCTGATATCCGAAATCATCGGTCGATCCGTGGCTGAACCCCGCCTTCACCCCCGCCCCCGCCAGCCAGCACGTGAACCCGCGCGGGTTGTGGTCCCGGCCCTTCGCGCCCTTCTGGAACGTCGGCATGCGCCCGAACTCCGTGCACCACACGACCAGCGTGTCCTCCAGCAGGCCGCGCTGCTTCAGGTCGATCAGCAGCCCCGCCGTCGGCTTGTCGAGCACCGGACCATGCACCGCGTACTGGTTCGCGATGTCCTTGTGACCGTCCCAATTGCTCACGCCCTCGCCGCCGGTCTGGTACGCGCCGTTGAACAACTGGACGAACCGCACCCCCTTTTCCACCAGACGCCGGGCGAGAATGCAGTTCCGGGCGTACGCGGCCCGGATGTCCTTCACCTTCGTGCCCGATTCATCCGCGCCGTACAGCCGGAGGATGTGTTCCGGTTCCCCCGAGAGATCCGCGACCTCGGGCACGCTCAGCTGCATCCGGGCCGCCAGTTCGTAGCTGGCGATCCGTGCCGCGAGCTCCGTGTCGCCCGGGAACCGCTCGAGGTGCCGCTCGTTGAGGCGCTTCAGAAACTCCCGCGTCGCGCCCTCCGACGCCGGCGTCAACCCGGCGGGCGCGGCCAGGTTCCGGATGGCGCTCGTCGCGTTGAACGCCGTGCCCTGAAACGCCGCCGGCAGGAACCCCGAACCCCAGTTGTTCACGCTGTTCTGCGGCTTGCCCCGCGGGTCCGGGATCGCCACGTACGCCGGCAGCGATTGATCCCACGTTCCCAGCGCGTAGGTCACCCAGGCCCCCGCGCTCGGAAAACCGTCGAGCGTGTATCCCGTCGACATGAAATTCTCGCCGGGCCCGTGGGTGTTGGTCTTCCCGTGCATCGAATGGATGAAGCACAGGTCGTCCGCCAGTTCCCCCAGGTGCGGCAGGAGATCCGAAATCATCTTCCCCGTCCGGCCCCGGGGCCGGAATTCCCACGGGCTCCGCGTCAACGCCCCCTGCTCCCCCTGGAACGTGATCAACTTCTCGTTGCCGGGCATCGGCTGGCCGTGGCGCCGGATCAGCTCGGGCTTGTAATCGAAGGTGTCCAACTGGCTGCACGCCCCGCTGCAAAAGATCACCAGCACGTTCTTCGCCCGCGCCGTCCGATGCGCGTCCCGCGGCGCGAACGGATGTCCCGCGTCGATCCGGGGCCGGAACGGTGCCTTGCCCGACACCCCCGCCGCGAGCAGCCCCTGGGAACCAAGGAGATGGGTCAGCGCCACCGCGCCCAAACCCTGGCCGGCGTCGGCCAGAAACCGACGGCGATTCAGCAACGCATTCATGGAATGAACAGGAACTCGCTGGAATTGAGCAGCGCCCGCGCCAGCGCCACGGGTCCCTGCGCCCGCGCGAACGTCCGGGCCTCCGCCAGCTCCGTCGCGTCCGGCTCCCGGTCGTACGCCAGCTGCCAGGCCCGACGCACCCGCGCCGCCTCGTCGTCCCCGCCCTCCCGCTCCATCCGGCGCGCCAACAACTCCGCCTGCTGCAGGACGAACCGGCTGTTGAACAGGCTCAACGCCTGCAGCGGCGTCGTCGATACCCCGCGCCGGGGCATCACCAGGCTGCCGTCCGGACAATCCAGCGTCCCAAAGATCGCGTCGTGCTCCATCCGCACCTTGAACGCGTACACCATCCGGCGGAACTCGGCGGGCGTGAACTCGTCCTTGGGGTGGTAGTGGTACACGTTCTCCCGGTCGACCTCGTGCAGGTGGAAGCTCGGGCCGCCCATCGCCGGGTCCAACGCCCCGCTGGCCGCCAGCATGCTGTCGCGCACGGCCTCCGCCTCCAATCGCCGCGGCGGGAACCGCCACCACAGCCGGCTGCCCGCGTCGACCCGCAGCGCCTCGGGCCGCGGGGCGCTGGCCTGGCGCCACGTCGCCGACCGCAGGATTTCGCGCTGCACGGCCTTGATGCTCCAGCCGCGCGCCACCAACTCGCTTGCCAGCCAGTCCAGCAGCTCCGGATGCGTCGGCGGCGAGCCGTTCCGGCCGAAATCATTCGGCGTGTCCACCAACCCGACGCCGAACTGGTATTGCCACAGCCGGTTGACCAGCACCCGCGCGGTCAGCGGATGGTCCGGCCGCGTGATCCACTCCGCGAGCCGGAGCCGCCGTCGTTGCTCGGGCTCGTCGGGCGACATCGCCTGCGGGTCGAACAACGCGAGCGTCCCCGGCGCCACGGGCTCGCGCTTCTCCATCGGATCGCCCCGGTGAAGGCGGTGCGTGGCCCCGGGTTGCGTGAACGTGCCCGCGTAGGCCATCGGCGCCCGGGCCAGCGCCGCCCGTTCCTTCCGCAGCCCCTCCAACGACGCCAGCCAGCCCCGGCCTTCCGCCGCCTCCGCCCCCGGCAGGCCCTCGAACCGATACCCCGGCCCGCCCCCGTCCTTGCCACCCGGCGCCACACGATCCGCCGAACCCGCCACCACCCGCCACGGCCCGGATTCCGGCTCAACCTCGATCCGGTATTTCGTCGCCAGCCGATCCCCGAATTCGCCCGTCCGATCCCGGCCCCACACGATGCGGTCGATCCGTTGCACCTCCGGGAACTCGATCTGCACCCAGCCCCGGCCCCCCTCGTTCGAAATCCACGACCGCCGGTTCCCCACCTGCCCGTCGTTCACGTGCGCCAACTGGTGGATGTCAAAACCCGCCAGCGTGCCCGAGGCCGTCGCCCGGGCTCCCGCCGAAGCGAGGGCGACGTTGCGTTCCCCGGCGTAAACCTCGAGTTCGTCGAGGCACGGTTCGCCCGAGGTCGCGGCCAGAATCGTGAACCTCACCCGCCGGGCTTCGATGGGGGCGATCACCTCCACGTTGTACCGGGCATTCACGGGAGGCCGCCCCGCCGTCGTGACCCCTCCGTTCGTCGGGTCCACCGCCGCCGCCACCGGCACGAACCGCAGCAGCCGACGTTCCAATTCCGCGATCTCCCGGTCCTTCGCCACCAGCTCCGCCTGCCGGTCCGGGCCCGAACCCAGCGGGCGTTCCCCGTGCTTCACTCCGGCAAACACCGCCGCAAGGCCGTAGTACTCCCGATGCTCGATGGGATCGAACTTGTGCGAATGACAGCGCACGCAGCCCAGCGTCAGCCCCAGGAACGCCGTCCCCGTCGTATTGACCATGTCGTCCAACTCGTCCGCCCGCTGCTGCATCGTCAGCGTCGGGTCCGGACTCCCCACGATGTCCACCGGCCCGCCCACGAGAAAACCCGTCGCGACGTCCGCCCCCCCCGCGTCCCCCGCCAGTTGCTCCCGCACGAACCGGTCGTACGGCAGGTCCCGGTTGAACGCCTCGATCACGTAGTCCCGGTATCGCCACGCGTTGAGCCGCTCGCGGTTCGTCTCGAATCCGTTGCTCTCCGCGAACCGCACGACGTCCAGCCAGTGCCGCGCCCAACGCTCCCCGTACCGCCCGTCCGCCAACACACGGTCCACCAACCGCTCGTACGCATCCGCTCCGGGATCCCCCACGAATCGCCGGGCCTCCTCCGGTGTCGGCGGCACCCCCAGCATGACCAGGTACATCCGCCGAATCAGGGTCGTCCGCGAGGCTTCCTCCGACATCTTCAGGCCCGCGCGGGCAAGTCGCTCCCGAACGAAGGCGTCGATCGGCGAGGCCACGCCCAACGCGCCGCCCGGCACCTCGGGACGCCGGACCGGACGGAACGCCCAGTGCGCCTGCACCGGCTCCTCCTCCTCGCCGGACGCCGGCCATTCGGCACCCGCATCGATCCAGGCGCGCAGGACGCCGACCTCCTCGCGCGTCAACCGCTCGCCCTTGGGAGGCATCACACGCTCCTCGGAAAGCCCGGCAACCCACTCGATCAGGGGGCTTTCCCCGCCCTTGCCCCGCACGATGGCCGGGCCCGATTCCCCGCCTTTGAGCGCGGCGCCGCCGCGATCCAGACGCAATCCGGCCTTCTGCTTCTCCGGCCCATGACATTCGAAGCACCGGGCTTGGAACAGCGGACGCACCTCCTTCTCGAAATCCACCACCCGCCCCACCGCGGGAGGAAGACGCGAGGGATCCACGCCCCGGGCCCCCTCCGCTGCGGCGCAGACATCGCGGACAGGGCAACACCACCCGATTCCCAACCCGAGGACCAGACCCAGCCCGGGCCACGAGTGGAATCGACGGCGTTTCGTGGTGGTCGTAGGAGCCATGGATTTCGCGCGCCAGAAAAAGGCGGGGAACCAGCGCAACTCAACCCTTTTCTCCCGAAATCCCCCGGTTCAGTCATCGACTAAATCATGCTCCCGGCTTTTTGTATGTTGTTTATGATCAGTTTCCGGGATTTCTAACTTGCAGGCAACGCTGTATCCGGCAGTCTCACCGCCATGCCAGCCGGTCGTTTGCTCGCCCCGCCCGATCATC